>JAXHUC010000073.1:0-32865 GCA_034189805.1 Cyanobacteriota bacterium | reverse complement strand
AGCCAAACTCCTCGACACCCTGACTTGTGGAGATACGGCCGTTCTCGACAGCCTCAAAGAAATCGCGATCGTCGGACATCGAGTCGTGCATGGCGGCACGGAATACAGCCAATCCACCCCAATTTCCGCCGCCGTTAAAGAAGCGATCGCCCGGTTGATTCCCCTGGCTCCCTCCCACAACCCGGCCCATCTCGAAGGCATCGAAGCGATCGAGCAGGCTTTACCCGAGACCCCCCAACTGGCTGTTTTCGATACCGCCTTCCACAGTCAAATCCCCACCGCTGCGGCGGCTTATCCCATTCCCTACAAATGGTTCGATCGGGGGATTCGTCGCTATGGTTTCCACGGCATCAGCCACCAATATTGCTCCCGTCGGGCCGCCCAAATCCTCGATCGCCCCCTCGAGACCCTCAAACTCATCACCTGCCACCTGGGAAACGGTGCATCTCTGGCGGCCGTCGATGGCGGCATTAGCATCAACACCACGATGGGATTTACGCCCCTCGAAGGACTGATGATGGGGACTCGCTGCGGTTCGATCGATCCGGCGATCGGCATTTACTTGATGCGGGAAGCGGGGTTTAACGCCGAGAGTCTCGATCGCTTGTTCAATCGAGAATCGGGGTTAAAGGGCATTTTCGGGGCTTCTGGAGATATGCGAGATGTTTTAGTCGCCCGCGAATCCGGGGACGAGTGCGCGAAACTCGCCTTTGAAATGTACGTCCACCGACTGCGAACGGGGATCGGGGCGATGGCAGCCAGTCTGGGTGGAGTGGATGGTTTGGTGTTTGCTGCCGGAGTCGGAGAACGCTCCGCTGCCGTTCGGGAAGCCACCTGTGCCGGGTTGAAATTCCTGGGGATCGAGTTGGATGCGACGAAAAACGCCGCCTCTCCCGTAGATGCCGATATTGCCACCGTCGAGTCCGGGGTGCGAGTATTAGTGGTGCATACTCAAGAAGACTGGGCGATCGCCAGTGAATGTTGGCGCTATCTATGAAGTGGAAACTTGTCGGAATCTGGCTGGCGATCTCGAGTTGGGCGATCGCTCCTGTTGCGAGTGCCTCCCTGCCCGAGAAAACGCGGCTGAGTCAAACCCCAGAATCGGGCGAAGACTTCGATATCGATCGCGAAATTCTCGAAGGCAGTCCCGTTTTACAAGATTGGTTGGAAGAAGTCCCCGATGTTTTGGAGGAGATTCGCCACGATCCGAGTTTTCGGACTCGAGTGCGATGGGGATATTCCCAGTTTCCCTCCACAGATGACAAAGGCGGGTTTCACGTGGGGATCGAAGACCTATTCGTGGGAGAGACGGGGCTAACCCTAAGTGGAGAATACCAGCAAACCTTCGATGGCGATCGCCGCACCTGGGGGAGTGATGCCCGCTACTATGTCTTGCCCTTGGGTGGTTATGTCAATCTCGCTCCGGTGGTGGGGTATCGCCAGATCGAAACGGAGGGTTATTCAACCGATGGTATCAATCTCGGGGCGCGGTTGATGTTGGTTTTGTCCCGCACGGGGGCAGCCGATATTTCCCTGACTCAGAGTTTTGTCTCTCCCGGTAGCGAGGATGAAGTCGGGATTACCACCCTCTCCGTGGGCTATGCGATCGCCTCGAATCTGCGATTATCGACAGATTTCCAAAACCAAAATTCTCGGGTCGATAAAGACAGTCGAGTGGGGATTCATTTGGAGTGGATGCCCTAGATCGCTACATCGTGCCGAAAGATCGATCGCCCGCATCTCCTAAACCCGGTACGATAAATTGGCGATCGTCGAGTTGCTCGTCAATGCCAGCCGTATAAATGGCCAACCCTTCATAAGTCGAACCCAGCTTTTGCAATGCCGGAGGTGCGGCGATAACTGAAATAATCCGCACCAAACTCGGATCGGCTCCGCGATCGACAAGTTCTTGCATCACCGCCATTATCGTTCCCCCAGTCGCCAACATTGGCTCGCTAATCAGAATATGCGTCTGCGGCGCGAATTTTTCCGGGAGTTTATTGAGATAGCAGGTGGCTTCGTGGGTTTCTTCATTGCGAACCATCCCCAAATGGTAGATACTCGCCGAAGGTAGCACCTCGAGCATTCCATCGAGAGTGGCCAACCCCGCTCGCAAAATCGGCACCACGGCGATCGGAATTTGATGGTCGATTAGCGTTGCCGGACTTGTTCCCAAAGGCGTTTCCACCATCACCTCTTGCGTCGGCAGAAACTCCCGAATCGCCTCGTAAGTCAGCCAGCGTCCGAGTTCTTTCATTGCCGTACGAAACAGCACTGAAGGAGTTGAGGCATCGCGGGCCAGTGCCAGCCAATTTTTCAGCAGGGGATGGGGGGGAACGTAAATCCGCAGTTGTTGAGCCATATTTTGCCGAGAGTCGAGATGCCCGTATTGGAGATGTCTGGGTATTTTGTCTTGTGTTTTGTCTTGTGTATTGTACACCGAGCGATCGCCCCAGGAAGTTTACAGCGAAAAGCCGAGCGGAGAAGGCAAGTAACATTCTGGGGATGGGGCTTTTGGGTGGGCGAAAAAAGACGATCGATAGCTCGGTGCTACAGTGCAACTTTCGATGTAGTTTTCGATGATAATTTTGCTCGATCGTCTCCCAGCGAATGTAAACCGTACTGCCGCAAGTTCTCCCGGTTTTATCCCAACCCACTTGCACCAAAAAATACTGGTCGCGAACCTCATCAAAGACAATAAAAGGTTCCATGCCTGGTGATGGCTGTTCTCGATCGAGTTCGTAGTACCGAGTCAGAATCGCCTTAATAATTTCACGATACTTTCCGAGTACTCTGCCACGCTCATTCTGATAGATATCTAAATTCTAAAATCAGGCAATCTCTAATTTTTGTAGATATAAAACTATCTATTTTTTTTAGTAACTTCAGCCAAGTTTATATTTTTGATAAACAAAAAACACTATATTATTACAGGTGTAATGTATTGAATTTTACAAAAATTAGCTTGCCCGAGCAAACATTTTTGCTAAGCTAAATATAGATTCTGGGGTAGAAAAAGCAAACTTTTCTTTTTCTGAATTCAGTTTCAAATATCCTAAATTTCAGCTATGTTTGACCGTCGAGCGAACGGTTTGCTGCCGACTACCCATAAAAGCACTTCCATTTTAGACAAATACAATCCCATTTACAGCTTTAAGAGATGGTTTAACGACATGGCGATCGGTCGTAAGATTGGTATCGGCTACGCTCTTTCGGTAGGGATTTTGGCGATCGGCACGATCGCCGGACAGCTCGTTTCTCAGAATTCGATCGAAGCACCTGCATCGATCGCGTACGGGAGTCTTCTGCTGTCGGTGGCGATCGCGATTGCATTTGGCTACTATACTAGATTGGCGATCGCTCGCCCTTTGGAAGAACTGACCCAGCTTGCTCGAGAAGCAACCCAAACCTCTAATTTTGACGTGCAAATGCCCGTTTCCAGCAACGATGAAGTGGGCGAACTCGCGATTTCCCTGAACAATTTAATCGGGCGCGTCAAGCAATTACTCGAACAACAACAGGCGGCAAAAGAACAATTAGAAATCCAAGTAGAAGAGCGCACCGCTCAACTCGAGCAAAGAAGTTCGGAACTCAAAGCCATTCTCGAAGCGTTTCCCGATTTGTTCTTTTACCATGCTGCGGATGGCACGATTCTAAGCTGTCAAATCGGGTATCGAGAGCGCAATGCGGACTTCACGCCAGAAAAGGTTTTGGGCAAGCGCTTGGTTGAGTGTTTCCCGCCGGATGTGGGCGAGCAATTTCAGACGGCGATCGCCCAAACTCTCCAAACTCAGTCGATGGCAAGTCTCGAATATTCGCGACCCGTGCCGACTGGAGAAGAATATTACGAAGCGCGGTTCGTACCTGCGGGTGCAGACGAAACAATTGGAGTGATTCGCAATATCAGCGATCGAAAAATTGCCGAACAGGCTCTGCGTGCCAGCGAACAAAAATATCAGCAAATTCTCGATGCCATTACTGAGATGGTACTGGTGAAAAGAGAAAAATCCCGCATCCTTTGGGCAAATCGAGCCTTCCGCGATTACTATAATATGAGCAACCAGCAGCTCGAAGATCTGATCGATTCTTCTTTCAACGAGCCAGACTATACGCTCCAATATATTAAAGATGATACCTACGTCTTTGAAACGGGAAACTCCCTAGAAATTGAAGAACCCGTCACTCGTTACGACGGTGAAGTTCGCCTGTTTAGTACGATTAAATCGCCGATTCGAGATGCGAACGGAAAAACGATTTTGACAGTTGGTGTTTCTCGCGATATTACCGCTCGCAAAGCAGCTGAGGAAGGCTTGCGACGCAGCGAACAAGAAATTAAAGAAAAAGCCTTAGAACTCGAAGCAACCCTTCAAGAACTCAGACGCACCCAAGCTCAGATGATTCATAGCGAAAAAATGTCGAGTTTGGGGCAAATGGTGGCTGGAGTCGCTCACGAAATCAACAATCCCATCAGCTTCGTTCACGGGAACCTGATTTATACTCAAGAATACGCCCAAGACTTACTTCGCCTAATCGAACGTTACCAGCAGCACTTTCCCAATCCCCCACAAGAGATTCAAGAGGAAATAGAGGCGATCGATTTAGGATTTCTGAGCAAAGATTTAGAAAAAATCCTCAAATCTATGCGAGTGGGAACCGAACGGATTCGCGATATCGTTCTATCGTTGCGAAATTTTTCTCGTCTCGACGAAGCCGAATTTAAGGAAGCCGATCTTCACGAAGGGATTGAGAATACCTTAATGATTTTGCAAAACCGCCTCAAAGCCAATCCCAAACGATCGAAAATAGAAGTGATTCGAGAATACTGCGAATTACCTTCGATCGAATGTTCTCCGGGACAACTAAATCAGGTATTTATGAATATTTTGAGTAATGCCATTGATGCCTTAGAAGAGTCGGGGATTCGGAGTCTAGCATTCGAGGGGCAAGCGAGGATTTCGATTCGTACCGAAAAGATAAAAGACAACTCAATTGTCATTCGGATTGCCGATAACGGTCTGGGAATTCCCGAAGCCGTTCGTGCTAAATTGTTCGATCCTTTCTTTACCACTAAACCCATTGGCAAAGGTACGGGTTTGGGATTGTCGATTAGTTATCAAATTATTGTCGAACGCCACGGTGGCCAACTCTCCTGCAATTCCCAAATTGGACGGGGAACAGAATTTAGAGTTGAGATTCCCATACGCCAAAACTCGACGCAGTGACAAACGTTCCGCGTGTTGGTTGAGTAATGGTGGCGATGGATTGCGCGAATCCCCGCCCATCCTGCGGTAGCATTACCACTGCAAAGGTTTCGTCAGTTAAGCAGGATCGAATCTTACCCGATCGTCGATCGAGATCGTCTGTGAAGATAAATTCGATCGCCCGTCACCCTCTCGCATTTGCTATTACCATATTCGATAGAGAATCTCAGCGGCTTTTGATTTTGCCGCTCGCAAATCCGAAACCTCCATCGGTCATCTACAGGTAACTTCAATGATGATTAACCCTCAAGATATGGAAGACCTGCTCGATGAGATGTACAACGCCTTTACGCCGACACCGTTGCTACCGGGCGATCCGGCTTACGTAGACTGTCGGGCGGTACGGGGGGAGGAGGACGTGGTGAAGGACTTGGGGCGAACGGTACGGCGATCGCACAAATTCACCTATCAATTGTATTCCGGCTATCGGGGTTCGGGGAAAACCACGGAACTCTATCGCCTCCAGAAAGACTTGGTGGATCGAAAGCACGTCGTCGTCTACTTTGCGGCAGATGAAGAAGATATCAGCGTTCAGGATGCTCAATATACCGATATTCTCCTCGCCTGCACCCGCCACCTGCTGCGAGAACTCAAAGATGCCAATCCCGAACCGATTCTCGACTGGTTCAAGAAGCGACTCCGGGATTTGAAGGATGTGATGTTGACGGAAATCGACATCGAGAAAGTCAATTTGGAAGTGGGGTTAAAGGAATTTGCCAAACTCACCACAGCAGTCCGAACGGAACCGGGGCAACGCCAGAAAATTCGAGAACGCATCGAACCCCATACGGAAACCCTCATCCAAGCGCTAAATGCTTTTATTGCAGATGGCAGGAACCATTTGCCCGAGAAAACGAAACTGCTGGTGATTGCCGACAATCTCGATCGCATCGTCCCGATTTTTCGGGATAACGGACGCAGCAACCACGAGGAAATTTTTCTCGATCGTCACGAGCAACTCAAGGCGCTCAATTGCCATATTATCTATACCGTGCCGATTTCTCTGGTCTACTCCCGGTGGGCGACGGAACTCAAAGATAACTACGGCATTCCCCAAGTGCTGCCATCGATTATGGTGCGTCGGGAAAATAACGACCCCTACGACAAAGGGTTGGATATCCTGAAAGAAATCATTTGTCTGCGGCTGCCAGACCGTTTGAAAGATGCTCTAGTGCCTGATGTGTTTGAGTCCGAGGCAGTCCTACAGGAACTCTGCCTGATGAGTGGCGGCTACGTGCGGGATTTGGTGCAGTTGATGCAGGAAGCGATTAATAAGACAGATGCGCTGCCAATTCGGGGACGGGCAGTGCAACGGGCGGTAGATGACCTACGGGACGTATACCGACGGGCGGTGGAAGAAGACCAGTGGGCGGTACTGCGAGAGGTGCATCAGTCGAAGGAAATCGACAACCATAAAGTGCAGCGCAGTTTGCTCTTCAGTCGCTGCGTGTTGGAGTATCGCTATTTCGACGACAATGGCGACAAGCAGACTTGGTACGATGTCCACCCCGTATTGTGGAAGGAGTTGTAATGCCAGAACAACTATGGGAAAACGAGTTTGAGAATTTCGATTGCCAGAACCCAGAAACCGCAGAGGTACTTAACGATCTATTGCGGGCATTGCGACGGAAGAAGGGATTTGGTCTGTTTTTCATCCAATGCAATCCCGCCCAGGGAACGCGGGTCATCGCGGCGATTCGGAAGCGTTTTCCCCAAAAGCGGCTGGTCGAGTTCGAGTTAAATCGGCAGAGTGAGACGCTGTATGGAGAGTTGCTAGAGCATTACCAGGGGGAGAAGTTTGAGATTGCTTGCGTAACGGGAGTCGAACAGGCTTTATATGCCTACGAGGATACGAAGCGGCTGGCGGGGTGGAGTTCCCAGGAGATTTATAACTACAGTTGGAAAGGGTTGCCGCCGTTGTTGGGTCATTTGAATCGGCAGCGCGAGGCATTTGAAGCCAATTTACCCATTGCGTTAATCTTTTTAGTGCCCAGCTTTGCGATCGATTATTTTGTCCAACGCGCACCGGATTTCTTCGATTGGCGATCGGGTTTTTTTAAGTTTTCTGAGAGTCAAGAAGATTTACAGAAGGCTTGTCAAGATCTAGTTGGGAAAGAGTATGAGGAGTATCTAGCTTTAACTTCAGAAGAACGAATTAAAAAAAATTTAGAAATCAAGGAAAAAATTATTCTGCTCGATTCATCTGATTCCGAGCAGAAGTCAAATTTATTGCGAGAGCAAGGGCTACTGTTTGAAAGTGATGGAGATTCTATTCGAGCTTTAGATTGTTTCGATCGTGCTTTAAAAGCAAATATCAATAATTATCAAGCCTGGACTAGCAAAGGTAAATTACTTGATGAATTAGAACGATATGAAGAAGCCATTGAAAGCTACGATCGAGCCTTAGAAATAAAATCGAACTTTTACTATGCTTGGCATAACCGAGGGATTACACTGCGACGCTTAGAGCGATATGAAGAAGCCATTGAAAGCCACGATCGAGCTTTACAAATAAAACCTGATGCTCACGATATTTGGTATAATAAAGGAATTGCATTTCGTTGTTTAGAGCAATATGAAAAAGCCATTGAAAGCTGCGACCGGGCTTTACAAATAAAACCTGACGCTCACTATGTGTGGAATAATAGAGGTCTTGCACTGAATAGCTTGAAACGATATAAAGAGGCTATTGACAGTTTAAATAATGCCATCGAAATAAAACCTAATTTCCATCATGCTTGGGGAAATCGAGGAAATGTACTTCTGAACTTAGAACAATATGAAGAGGCAATTGAAAGCTACGATCGGGCCTTAAAACTTAAATCAAATATTCCGATTGCTTGGATAAATCGAAGTGTGGCACTATTAAATTTAAGCAAAAATAAAGAGGCAATTGAAAGCTGCGATCGAGCTTTAAGGATTCAGCCTGATTCTCCCGAAACTTGGATAAATCGAAGTGTTGCACTATTAAATCTAGGCAAGAATGAAGAAGCAATTGAAAGCTGCGATCGGGCTTTAGAGATTCAACCTGATTATCACTGGGCTTGGAATAGTAAAGGTTTGATACTTTATCAACTTGGTAAATATCACGAAGCCTATAATTGCTTTGAGAAGGTTGCTAAAATAAATACGAAGGATGAATTTGCATGGAATAATCAGGGATATTTAGCTCTTGTTCAATATTCTTATGGTTTGCAACCGATTTTTGCAAAACCTTTGCTCATTCGTCTAATTCAAGACTGTAACAGTTGTCAAAATATTTTAGAAATAGACTTAGAACTCTGCCAAAAATCTCTTCAGCAATTTGATACGGCTTTGAATCTTGACTCTACACTCATCTTAGCCTGGGCAAATCAAAGTTTTCCTGCTTACTATCTACAACAGTACCAATTAGCCCTCCAAAACTGTGATAAAGCCCTCGAACTAGACCCAGAAAATGAAGAGGAAATGAACGAAGTTATCTACACTAATCGCGGCTGCATTCTCCTCAAACTCCATAACCCAACTGCCGCTCTCAAAGACTTTACCAAAGCCCTCGAAATCGACCCCAAACTTGATGAAGCTTGGATCGGTCATGGTACTGCCCTTTACCAACTCGAACGCTATCCTGAAGCACTCGGAAGCTTCACGCAAGCCCTAAATCTCAATCATCCGCTCGCCCAAACTAATTTGACGCTAACTCGGCAGCATCTCGAATCATAATGTTTAGAAATTAGCTCTAATGATGTGTTACGACGGATTTTGAAGTCTAGTTTAGAATTGAATCTATCGCCGTATAACGCATTTTACGCTAATATCAACTGACACTGCTTAAAAATCCAATTAACCGCCGCAAAAAGTTTATCTAAATCTTGAATCGTATAAAACCTTCGATTGCGAGTAAAACAATTTCCATTTAGTTTCCCAAACTGCCACACTCCCCCATTCGAGACAATCCCAAAGACATCTTGCTCTGGCTTCTCGTTCAAACGTTGTGCCGCCACCATTTCGGCCATACACTGCGCCCATCCCGCTTCAAAGTTATCTTGCTTCGCTTCTATCAGCACGAAAAAGGGTTTATCGAAGACAAATTTACCGAGAGGCGACTTTTTGGCTAAGATATACTCGGGAAAGCCGGATAAATTTTCATCGTAACTAAGGGCTTGATGACTCCATAAAATAAATTGAGTGCTATCGCACTTCCAAACTTCTTTGAGAACGGGATAAATTAAATTTTCGCAGATGGCAAATTCCGAGTTATCCACCATTCCGTCTGCCATCGTAATTTGCAAGTCTTCGCGAAAGTAATCGGAAATCTCAAATTGGGTTTCAACAATAAAATCTTCTTCGGTATAGGTAATTTGAAATTCTTGGAGAACCGATCCGATGGTTTTACCAGAGCTAAAAGACATCATTTCCTCCCGATCGCTCGTGCATCTAAATTCTAATATCGTCCCAAGGCAATCAGTACCGCATCTTGAATCTGAGACAGATATTCAGCCGCGATCGTACCGCCATAAGGTCCGCGATCTAATAGAGTTTTCTTAATGGTGGTGATGCGATCGCACATGGCAATCGAGTCTACTGTTAACCCACCTTCCCCACTGGGGACTCGAACGCGAGTCGGAGGAACATTGCGAGTATCTGAGGTGAACGGCACGGCTAAGACCGTACGACTGTATTGATTTCGGGTATTTTCTGAAACGATAACCCACGGACGCTTCTTGCTATCTCCGGAACTAGAAATAGCTTTAAACAGATAAGCTTCTCCCTGCTTAATCATCTGCCATTGCTGCATCGAGGTTTATTTCGGCAACGTCAGCAGCGTACTGTTCGTTCTCAGTTTCTTCATGCTGCGAGTAGAATCGCTCCAGTTCTTCCTGAATCAAAAAACTTTGGTAGTGCCGCAGTGCTATTTCTAGAAGCTGCGATCGCACCATGCCCGTTCGCTCTTCTAGGTTAGAAAGCAGCTTAGCATCAATTGTGGCTGATATTTTAGTTTTCATTTCTGCCACCTTGAAATGGGTAATATACTCTATCCTACTTAAAGTAGGATGAAAACAACAATCAATTTTCTCCCGTTACGATCGCCTTTCCATCTGCCATTTTCTGCAACCCCGATACAATTAATCGATCGCCCGGTTGAAGTCCCCGCAAAACCTCCGTCCGATCGCCCTGATTTTCTCCCAACTCCACCGCGACTTTCTTCGCCACCAACTCCTCAGTTCCCTCGGCGATGTAAACAAATCGCTGTTCCCCTTGAAAGACGATCGCATTAGACGGAACGACAATTGCGCTGGGACGTTCGCGAAATACAATTCTGGCAATTACCCCTCGTCCGTCTGTTAACTGAGAACTTTCATTTTCTACTAAAACTTCGATCGGCTTGAGCTGAGAATCTGAATCCACCGTCGGCGAAATAAAACTGACTCGTCCCACCCCCAACACCTCTTTCTCCTCGGTATCGAACGTATCGAAGATTTCCACCGGCAATCCCAAATCCAGTTGAGAAGCTCTCTCCAGGGAAACCGATAAATTCAGCTTCAAAGCCGAATTCTGAATCACGCTGGTGAGTTCGTCTCCCTCCCGTAAGTAGTCCCCCACTTTCGGTTCGATATCGCCGATAATCCCAGAAATCGGAGCCAGCAACACCGTTTCGCGCACCCCCACCTGGGAGGCTTCAAGTTCCGCGAGGGCTAACTCCACATCCGCCTGCGCTTGAGCAATTTCCTCGGGAGTTGCCCCATTTTCCAACTCTCTCAACTCCTGCCGCGCTTCTTCTGCCTCCGCTTCGGCCGTGGCAACCTCCGCCGCCGCCCGATCGATTTCCTGAGTTCGGGAGCCATTTTCCAGTCGCCGCACCCGCTCTTGGGCTTCGGCAACAGCGGCTTTGGCTTGCCCTAAATTCGCCTCGGCGCGGCGTTCTTCATCCAGCGCCACATCGAGATCGTCGCGGGAAATCGCCCCATCGGCTTCGAGTTGGGTATTGCGCCGAACCCGATCGCGCGCCAGATCCAACCGCGACTCTGCTTCTGCCACCGCACTGTTTTCTTCCGCCACACTCGCTTCGGCTTCGGCAATTTCTTCCGGACGAGTCCCCGCTTCGAGCAACTCCAGAGCCGCTTGGGCTTCCCGAACTTCCGCTTCGGCCCGATCGACCCGCGATCGAGCCTGAGCGATTTCCTCCTCCCGCGTCCCCACCTGAAGTTCGGCCAAACGCGCCTCGGCACCGCTCAAACGCGCCGCTGCTTGGGACACTTCCACCTCCGCTTCGGCGCGATCGATTTGGGCGATAACCTGCCCCCGTTCCACCGCATCTCCCGGCTCGACGTAAATTTCCACCAGCCGACCGTCCACTTCCGCCCGCAACATTGCTTGGTCTTCCGCTTCCAGCTCCCCTTCAAAGCGTTCGGCATCCTGAAGCGTTTGGGATTCGATCGGGGTCAGCTCAACTTTTACGGGGCGATCGGGTCTGCCTTGAGTTGGGGCAGCCGACTGACTTTGCGACTGCCGTCCCTGCCAAAAACCAACCCCGCCCGAAAGCAACACCACGATCGCCAAAATCGCCCACCAGCGCCTGGGAGGGGGCGGGGACGATTCGGCAACTCCGACGGGTTCTTGAGGCGATTCTGGGGGATGCTCTTCTAGTGAGGTTTCGGCGAGATTCGATTCATCGGTCGATTCATTCGTCGATTCAAGGGTGGGCTGCGGGCGGTGAGAGTCGGTCATGATACCCCGATTAGGTGTAGCGGCGCTGGTTCGCGTTTGATTTACGATTCTTAATTATTCTATCGCGATGCGAATTGGGAAATTTGGCAAAGGTTTGGTGGGGTTGGGTGAAGCGGTCGAAATCGGTCAACGAATCCCGTGTGGCGTTAATTCCTGACTCGATCGATTATCGCGACTTGAATGCCGAACTAAAACCCAGCTCGATGGATACAGCTTTCTCGATGTCTTGCCAATAAATATTCTCTAAAATGCCCTGCTTACTTTCAATTCTCCGAGCATCGACAGCTCTCATTTGACTTAAGTTAATATGCCGAGCTTTATCCAAGCCGTTTTGGGGTGTCGGTGCAATATTAACCACAAATGGATAAGTCTTCGTACCTGGCAATAATGGAGCCACAATCGTTGTGACTCCATTTTTATTGCCAATGTCATTTTGCAAAATTAAACAAGGGCGCTTTTTGCCAGTCTCACGACCCACAACAGGTTCGAGATCGACCCACCAAATTTCTCCTCGTCGATAGGTTAACGTCCCCCTAGGCATTTAAGCCATCTCCTGCCGTAATATCCCAAATTGACATCTCTTCTAGAAATTCTGGATCGTTGGCTTGAGATGTATAAGCTTCTTCAAGCTCTTTCATCAATATTCTCCTTTTCTCCTGCCAAAGAAGCTCGTTAATATAGCTACTTCGGTTCCCTGTAATCAGATCGACAAAATCTAGAATTTCGTCATCTAAGGTAATACTTATTTTTTTACTCATTTTCCGATCGGGGTGCAATTTTTGAGTAGGATTTATAAATCCTACTATTTTATCTTACTCTTTGTTGCAAGTATAAGTTTGCAAGTATAAGCGTAGTGAAGCGATCGCGTTCATCAGCTCTTCTGACTCTTTGAACTTTCTACTCCCCATTACAATCACAACGCCGGAAAATTCGCACTCCACCACCGATACCAATCAAACCAGGCGCGTTCTAGAATACGTTGCGCGTCTTCCGGATCGGCTTCCGATAGCGGCATGGACATCAACGTCCACAAACAGCGATCGTCCCGCCATTTTTCCCGACGGAACAGCCAAGCGGGAACTCGCCCCAACTGAGCATCATAGATATCTTGATTGTGTCGGTATTGCTCTCGGTTGAAGGTGCTGTTGCCTCTGGGATTGATGCAGGCCGTTAAATAGGCCCGATCGCCATCAAGTAAAAATCCGTAATCCCCAATCCCCGTTTGATGAGCTAGTTGTAGGGAAATTTGGGAAGACGAAAAAGCGATCGAAGAGTATTTGCGTACGAACACATCCACTTCTCCGCTGGTCTCAACAACGTAGCGCAGGTCGATTGCTAGGGGTTGGGGTAGATCCTCGCGCGCGTACTCGTAGCGCCGACCGCCCAGGACTGTCGAACCGTACTCCTCTTCCCCTTTAGCAATCGCTTTGAGGCGCTCGCTATCGATCGATTCCCAATCAGTGAGGGGAACGGTAACGGGGAAATCGACGGGCTGTCGCCGACCGAATAACGGATCGAATAGCACTCGCGCGAAGACAAATCCCAGCAATACCAGTTGAAAAATAACGATCGGTCCTCGGAGTTTCTGCCAAAACGGCTCGGCAGCGGGTGTTGTTGGCTTGATTTCATCCATTCTTGAGGTCGCGTCCTGTCAATACATCGAATGTTGCCCGGTCCAAACAGGCATTTAACTTATCGGCAAGCACCCGAACTTGCGGTTCTTCAAACATGCGATGGTGATACCCAAAAATCTCCTCGGTTTCTAAAGGTTGGGTCGAAAAACTTGCAAGAATGGGAGAGTTTTTCAACCGCCACTCACTGGCTAAAAAAAGCTGAATCCGACCGGAATATCGATGGGGTTGATAGTTGTGGGTGGCTTTGGCAAACGCCCAAAGTAAGCGATCGTCTTGCAGGCTCTTACGGGGATTTTGAGAGACCGCACCGCAAAGGCTGTCGATCGTTTTTTTGAGCGATCGAGCAGATTCTTTCAACTTATCTTGACATTTTTCGAGCAAATAATTCGCGCCAAATTGTCGTAAGTTTTCCCAATAGAGTTGGACGCTCGACGGACGCGGCTGCCAAATGCCGTCGATACTCACCAACATTTGTACGTCTCCACCCCGTTCTTGGAGTTGTCGGGCGATCTCGAAAGCAAAGGTGATATCGGCACAGTACGCCCCGAGGAGATAAGGGCCGCTCGATCGCACCGTTTGGATTTGCTCGATCGCCCGCGCGGCAATCTCCTCCAACCGCAGCTTCGCCAGTTCCTTCTCGCGCAACCCCAATCGAAAAATACTCAGTCCGTACAACGGGCGATCGATATCGAAGTAGACCTGCAATTGTCTGGCGTACCCGATCGAGTTGACGAAGAAAAACGGCGGTTTGCGCCCACTTGGTTTCAACGGGACGATCCCCGCAGACGCAACCCCGGCTCGATCGCCATCAAGATGACACGCTAACTGCTCGATCGTCGCTGCTTCAAACAAGTTGGCGACGCACAAGGAGCAACCGAACGCCTCCTCAATTTCAGAGATGACCCGCACGGCACTCAAGGAATTCCCCCCCAGCTCGAAAAAATCATCTTCGATGCCCACTTCCGAGACCCCGAGTACCCCTTGCCAAATCCGCACCAAACGGCGTTCAACTTCAGTTTGGGGAGCTTTGCGCTTGCGGGTGGGTTGCCATTGCTGACTTGCTAGGATGCGGCGATCGATTTTCCCGTTCGGATTCAAGGGGAGTGCATCAAGCCAGACGAACCCGGCAGGAACCATCACCTCGGGCAGTTGCTGGTGGAGGAATTGCCGCAGTTGGGAGGCACTCGGAACGGATGCCCCCGCACAGACGAGATAAGCCACCAAACCGATTTCCCCAAAGTGATTCTGCTGGGAAACCACTGCCCCTTGCCAGATATCCGGATGCCCTTCGAGGACTTCCTCAATTTCTCTGGGTTCGACGCGCACCCCGCGAATCTTTACCTGGCGATCGAGACGACCGAGAATGGCGATCGTTCCATCTGCTCGATAGCATCCCCGATCGCCCGTCCGATAAACCCGATCGGTCAAATCGTCGCCAAAGGGATTGGGGACGAAGCGGGCGGCTTCTTCTGGGGATGGGTCGAGGTAGCCGAGGCTGCAAAACGGGGTGCGGATGACGATTTCCCCCGGTTCTCCAACTCTACAAAGTCGATTGTCGGGAGTCAGGATTAAAATTTGGGTTTCGGGCAACGGCACCCCGATCGGTTGTATCCCCGCTTCGGGCGGATCGGGAACCCGATAGTAGCATTTGGCCAGCGTCGTTTCCGTCGGACCGTAAAGATTGATAATTTCTCCGGCTTCGGGAAACTGCTGCCGCCACTGACGCACCAGTCGATCGCTCAGGGGTTCTCCCGCAAAAAAAATGCGCAGCAGCGAGGGTAAAGTCACGTTGGGGGGAACATCCCGCAGCCACGATCGCACTAGAGAGGGGACAACGTGGATGGTGGAAATTTGCTCTCGTTCCAGCCAAGGGAGAATTTGCCGGGGATCGAGTCGATTGGCCGAGGTGGGTAAATACAGCGTCCCGCCACTAGTCAGTGGTAAGAAGACATCCCGCAGCATCACATCGAAGGAAAGGGCGCTCAGTTGGGCGCAGCGATCGCCCGAATCTACTGCAAAAGTCTGTTGCTGCCAGTGGAGAAAATGAGATAGCCCTTTGTGGCAGCCCAATACGCCTTTGGGAGTTCCGGTACTGCCGGAGGTGAAGAAAATATAGGCGGCATCGTCGGGATGGGGAGATGAAAGACGATCGCCGTTTGAGGAAGGTTCTTGGGCAATTCCAATGTTTATCGTCACTGGGCGATCGTCCACCAGCTTACTGACGGTAATCTCTAAGTTTTGAGAGTCTAAGTTTTGAAGGTCTGAGTTTGGAGGGGAGTTCGGGCGATCGACACCCACGCAAACTCGATACTGAACCCGAGCTTGATGCTCCATGAGTTGCCGTCGCGCCAGGGGCAAACTCGGATCGACATTCAGCAACACCCCGCGACTCATCAGCACCCCCACCATCGCGGCAATGAGTCCGAAACCGCGCTCTCCGGAAACGGCGATCGCATCTCCCGGTTCGAGACCCAAGTTGAGTAGGGTACGAGCGATTTCGCGGGCGCAACGATCGAGCTGCTGGTAAGTCCAAATGCGATCGCCTTCGACAACGGCAGGTCGATCGGGAATGCGATCGACCCACGCCGCAAACTCAGTGGTGACGGGTGGGTAATCGGGTTGGGGCAACACCAGACGAGGATTGGGCCCGACGGCGTGAGAAGAGACGCGATCGGTCATGCTCGATCGTCGAACGATAAGGAAGAAAAGATCGGAAGGAATGCAAATTGCATTTTCATGATAGCTAATTGCAAATTTCTCACAAACCAAGGGATTTGCCATGAAATAGAGTACCCACACCTCAAAAATAAGGGGTAGGGGTTAACGGTCATTGACCCCAGCAGCGCGTGGATACAGGATTTCCTCGCACATCCCCAAGCGGTTTCGAGGATATCGAGGCAAAATCGATCGAATTAGTAATTACGACTCGATCGGAGTGTTAAATTCCGGACGAATCAGCCAGAAACAAACTAAACCGAAGATGAGAATTGAAATGACTGAAAAGATTTGCGAACCGCCGCCAGTATGCCAATAGTGAAAGGCAGCTTCGCTGGTAGCGGCTAAATGGGCCATGATGGAAATACGGATGACGTTAATCGTAAATCCCACCACAACCGCCGAGAGGGGTGCGATGAATTTGCCCCAGCGATCGGTGGGAAACATTAATAGGAAGAGAATTGAGAGTCTCACCAGAAAATCTAACACTCTCAGGCGCGCGCAGGCATCAGCAACTTCCACTACAGAGTTGGGCAGATAAATTAAAACGCCATCTAGACGCACTTCAAAGTTAAGCGCTTCGAGGAGAAACGTCGAACATTTTGCCGTCACCGTGGCAATGGTTTCGGGAGTCAAAAGAGCGATCGTCCAGCCAATGGGTTGGGAAAAGGCTTCTCCTGGCATTGCGAGAACCACCAAACAAATGAGTTCCCGCCAATATTGCTTGAGTCCTCGAATTCCCGAGGAGATCGAACCGAGTCCCACGCCAAAAATTAAAGGAACGACCTGAAGAAAGGGACTGCTTCCCGCAATTTGAGTTGTTTTGAGTAAGGCCAGACACAACAGAACCGAACCAAAACTTATCGAAAATGTATCGCTTTCTAAAGTCAGTTTCTTTTTTCGATCCCAAAGCATCGAGGCGATCGCCCCCCAAAAAATGACAACCATGCTGAGGATGCGAATACTTTGGGTTTTATCTGTGATGAAAATATGGATTGCCACCAGTCCGATCGCCAGAGCAGACAACCAGAATTTATCATCTTTAATACGTTGAAATAGCCAGTCGTATCGAGCTTGAATTCGATTGATATTTAAAGCCATTTTTCAGCCATTTTTTTGAAATAGACCTCACCGAATCGATGGAGAGGTATTGAACGATATATCTTCGTGGGTGCGAGTGGATGCAACCCCAGCGGTTCTCGCGCGAGATGAGTTCTCTACGAAGACCGGATTATCTCTAATCGTTAACGATTTCCTCGTTTTCGATGAGATTTACCCGTATTGTAATTGAATTATTAACGATCGAATGGCAAGATGCAGCCAATACCATCGGACTCAAAATATGGCGAAATCTACAGAATGCAACCTGAAACGATCCGTGACCGAACTAATTAATTCTCTAGTTTGTATCGATAGAGAATCATAAATAACACAAGTTTTAGATCGACGCACCCCTGACAAATAAACAACCAACGCTGGAAAAGCAAAGCCATAGTTTTTTAAGCACCCTATGGCAACAACTTCGTTTACAGACTTTCCACGCTTTTCGGCAGCGTTGGGTGTTTGTTGAAAAATGACCTACTTATTAGGCTTGGATTGACAGAACACTTTAAGTAGATGCACGTAAGTAGAATCACCAGAAATTATAAGGTTAGTATTGTATTGATTCTAGTCATTTCCGCATTTCTTTATTGAATCTTTACAGAAGTTACGGCATCAATCGCAGTTATTAGAGAAGTCGATCGTGCTTTATCAAATCGGATAAAATCTTTCGATACTTAGATACGATAATAGATTGTTCCGATTGCCACCGCATTTGATTCCCTCGAATCAGGTCCGTAAGACTGTGAAAACTCTCCGGTTCCTCATTTTTACCGTATCTTTAATGTTTAGGTCGATGCCCTCACCTAGATCGTCTGCCCGAATCACTTGTCACCAACGCCTCGAGAACGATCGGTGAATGAAAGTTCTCCTAATAACAAGCCTGCGCGAGTCAATTGACCGTTCTCGCACAGGCTCGTGTTGATGTATCTTCTAGATCGAGTTGAGTAACGAGCGGGATTTACTTGAAACCCACTGCGGCTTGCCACACGAAAGCTAGTAGTAAGAAAAAGACGGGAATGATGGGTAAAACATCAACCAGGGGATCGAAAACGGAATAAGCTTCGGGAAGTTTGGCAAGTAGAAGGGCTGCTTCCATAACGGTTTATATCCTTATGTCTCCAGTATATTTCTCATAATTAGAACAAATATTAACACGAACCGATCGCTTATTTGACCCCGATCGAGGACAATGGCAACCGCTCGGTTACAGCCAACGGGCAAAATCTCTCTCGAAGCGATCGTCGAGAATCGCCGCTCGAATGCGTTGGGTAAAGCGAATTAATTCCGTAATATTATGAATGGATAATAATGTATAGGCTAAAAGTTCTTGCGATCGCACCAGATGACACAGGTAGGCCCGAGTGAAATGCTTGCAGGTGTAGCACGGACAGGTTTCATCTAGGGGATGGAAATCTTCTCGAAACCGAGCGTTTTTCAAATTCCACCGCTCTCCATCCACCAAAGCCGTTCCGTGTCGTCCCAAACGAGTGGGGATGACGCAGTCAAACAAATCGACACCCGCAGCAATTGCCTGGGCCATTTCTCGGTAGGTTCCCACCCCCATCAGATACCGAGGTTTATCGGGAGGCAGCATCGGCACCGTCGAACGCACCACTTGTTCGATCAGTTCCGGCGGTTCTCCTACGCTTACGCCGCCAATGGCGTATCCGGGTAAATCCAACGCCGAGAGCGATCGGGCCGCCGCAGCGCGAAGTTCCGGATACACACCCCCTTGAACGATCGCGAAGAGGGCTTGTTCGGGTTGGTGATGGGCTTCCATGCAGCGCTTGAGCCATCGTTCGGTGCGATCGGTTGCCTCGATGACGGCTTCTCGGGTTGCCGGATAGGGGGGACATTCATCAAATGCCATAATCACGTCGGCCCCCAGAGCATTTTGAATTTCGATCGATCGCTCGGGCGTGAGATCGATAATATCCCCATTGCGAGGAGAGCGAAACTTGACCCCATCTTCGCTAATCGTTCGCATTTCGCTGAGGCTGAACACTTGAAAGCCTCCGGAGTCCGTAAGAATGGGACCATCCCACCCCATAAACGAGTGCAGTCCGCCCGCTCCGGAGACGATGTGCTCTCCCGGTTGTAAGTGCAAGTGATAGGTATTCGCCAACACCATCTGCGCGCCCGTTTCGCGAAGTTGCGCCGGGGTGAGGGTTTTGACATTCGCCAGGGTGCCGACGGGCATGAAGCGAGGCGTTTCTACCGGACCGCGCGGCGTACTGAATACCCCGGCGCGAGCTTGCGTCAAACTGCAACGAGCTTGACAGGTGTAGGTAAACTTACTCACAAAAACTCAAACGGAAGCAATCGTTTTTTAGCATATTTGAATCGCACCCGCGTGCTCTTCGGAAGGAACCTCGATAACTTTACAATACTAGTGGAAAAGATCGAATAAATCTTTAACGTTTTTTGAATGAGTTGCAGCTTAAACGCCACGCAAGGAGGCGATAGCTGGTATATCCTAGTAAAAGTTAGGCGATAAAGCTGCGATCGCGCGCGTTGCTCAGGGTTATTACAGTTGACTCGACAGCAACAAATTTGATACGATCGATATCAAGCTAGGGTAAGTGTACGTTCATAACTGTAAAAAACCACCTCGGAGTATGAGGCATTGCTTGGCATTGCCGCCGAGCCATTAAGAGGGCTAGTTGAAATGCCAAACGAACAAGAGCTGTACCGACACTTGCTGAAGCTAGTTAAGGTAGAGACTCCAGATCGACTAATCGAACGTTTTCGATCTTTATTCATTGAAGGATCTGGCTATCCCGACCCGGAAATCGCGCATGTGGTCGGCAATCTTACCACTGCCCAACAAGCTCAAGTCGAGTTTAATAGCGTTCTCAATCGCTGCTGCCATATTCTGATCAACCACTGGCAGATGGAGTCGAAAACTCAGTTGGCCATTCCCGAACTGGTGAAGTTGTTCGAGCACCCAACGGTTCAAAATTCCTCCTATCGTTTGGCCCAGTCGCGAAGTACCCGGAGATTGCGCGGACTGGTACAGCAGTTTCGTCAGAGCGAGCAGTACATGACCTTGCATCGTTTGGTGCAAGTGGTCGAGCGAGATTGCGATCGCGATCTTCCCGAATCTTCTCGTCCTCTCGGCAGTTTGATCGGTCGCTATCCTTACCTCTACTCTCACTCGCTACTGAGCGATAGCAGCACTTACGAACACCAGCAAACCGTACGGCGCATTCAAGCCCAGAAGCAGAGGCAGTACGAGGTTTCCCTGTCGAAATACGTCACGTATAAGGTTCGTAAAGCCCAGCTATCGCGCCAAACCTCACCAGCTACGGTCACACGAGTGCTCAAACCCGTTGACAACCCGACTTTACTCGACGATCGCGAGCTATACGTTGCCGTCAAGCAGTTCACCGGCCGGGCAGAAGGCTCTTACACTTACCGGGACCTGGCACAAAACTTTATCACCCATACCAGTCAAACCAAGACCTTTCGAGAGTTCAAAGAAGATTTCTACGAATACTTGGTGACCACGGTAGACACCGAGTACGGCAAGCGTCAGTTTAATACGAAGCTGTATCGGCAATTGATGGACACCATGCCTCAGTGCGACTCGCAGAAGCTCACCGATTTTCTAATCGTCAGAACGTGCAGCCAGCTTTTAAACTTCTTGGTGGTTGAGAGTCCTCAAAAGCCGAATCACTACGTCCTGATCGATTTACTATCGAACATGGGTCCGACGTTTGTCATGGCATTGCTGCTGAAAATCATCTTAGTTTGCCGGCGAGTCAAGCCCTATCTCGAAAAACGCTTCTCGATTCTGTTCGATCACTACGACAGTTCGACCCGAGAAGCCGTGCAATGGCTCATCCAGTCCTTAGAAAATCTCAATGTTGCTCTGAGTACGAATTTTGGGGCGGCCGACCTCTCATTTTTGAGTAAAGCCTCCTAAAACCATTTGGCGTAACGAAATGGGGCAATCGATGGTGTAAGGAATATTGCCAGCGATCGTCCAACAATAAATCGTCGCGGTCAAAAACGGAAAAAATCAACTTGGCGAGTGAGCTGAAGATACTCCCGAGGGCGTTTTTACCCATCAAGCCGAGACTTTATATTCGGAAATTCCGACAAAATCTTGAAAAAGACCTCCGTACGTATTGTCTGGGGTCTTTTTTGATATTTCATCTCGCGATCGACAGCCTTCCGATGCCCAAACCTGCATTCGTTAAGATAAGGATAAACAGATTTCTGTTTTCGTCCACCATTACACAAAACTCCGATGTCCGATCGATCGCCTAATTCTCTCGATCGAGAACTCGACGAAGCCATCTTTCGTTTTGCCGATATTCAGGGGGAGCTAAACTACCAGCACGCCCAAGCTGCCCTCAAAGATTTAGTCACCCGCCTCGATCTGGCTCCCGCAGAACGAGAGGGTCTCGAAGCCGAAATTAGTGCTTTAGAGTCGATGCTCGACAAACTCGAGTCCTCAACCGTTCAAATTGCAGCATTTGGTATGGTCGGACGGGGGAAGTCGTCTCTACTCAATGCGATCGTCGGTCGATCTATCTTTGAAACCGGTCCCCTGCACGGTGTCACCCAAACCCACCAAAGCGCTCGCTGGCAGTTGAATCGAGAGTCGGTGGTTCGCGATGGCGACATCTGGCAAGTCTCGTTACCCGGTCAGAGTAACTGCCAAATCGAACTGATCGATACGCCGGGGTTAGACGAAATCGCCGGACAAGATCGCGCGGTACTAGCCCGTCGCGTCGCCGAACGGGCAGACTTGATTCTGTTTGTCATCGCCGGGGATATGACCCAAGTGGAATACGACGGCTTGTCTCAAGTGCGAGATGCCGGCAAGCCAATTCTCCTGGTGTTCAATAAAATCGATCGCTACCCCGAAGCCGACCGACAGGCGATTTACGAGCAAATTCGCGATCGCCGCGTCCGGGAATTGCTCGCCCCCGACGATATTGTCATGGCGGCAGCATCCCCCTTAAGCGCGATCGCCACTCGCCGTCCCGATGGCAGTAGGGGAGTCGAGCTAACCCCAGCCCCACCGCAAGTCGAAGAACTGAAACTGAAGATTTTAGAGATTTTGCACCGGGAAGGAAAATCCCTCGTCGCTCTTAATACCATGCTCTATGCCGATACGATGAACGATCGGGTGGTGCGGCGAAAAATGGAGATTCGCGATCGCAGTGCCGATCGCATTATTTGGAAAGCCGCCAGCGCCAAAGCTTTAGCCGTTGCCCTCAACCCGATCGCCGTTGCCGATCTCTTCAGCGCTGCCCTCGTCGATGCGATCGCCATTTTGACCCTATCCAAACTCTACGGCATTCCCATGACCCAAACCGGGGCGATCGGCCTGCTGAAAACCATTGCCCTGAGTATGGGGGGAATCGGGGCGAGCGAACTCGTGGCAACCTTGGGATTGAGTTCTCTTAAAAGCTTGCTGGGTCTGGCCGCTCCGGTGACGGGCGGTTTGGCCTTGGGCGGTTATCTCTCCGTCGCCCTCACTCAAGCGAGCGTGGCGGGCGTTTCCACCTACGGCATCGGTCAAGTGGCCAAAGCGTACCTCGCCAACGGCGCATCTTGGGGCGAAGATGGGCCCAAAGCCGTCGTCAGTAACATTTTGGACTCTTTGGATGAAGCCTCAATTTTGAATCGAATTAAAGGGGAACTGCAAGCCAAATTGTCTCGAATTTCTCCGGACAAGTCTCCAGAAGATTTATCCTCAACCTAATTACACTCCGGTAATATCGGGTGAAATGAAAGCCAGAAACGGGGAAGTTCCCCGATGCAATGGGACGATCTTGTCTCAAAAGACTCCAACTGGAGTCCGTAGCGAGCCGCTAGTAACCGTTTCTAGCTTCTGTAACCATGCCGTAACCATGCCATCATTCACAAGCTTCACGGGTGATTTTTGCCCCATCCAAGGGTTCGACCATCTGGAATTTTACGTCGGAAATGCCAAACAGGCGGCGCTATTCTATGCTAAAGGGTTCGGGTTTACCCAGACCGCCTACCGGGGGCTAAAAACCGGAGACCGCAAAGTTGCTTCTTACTTAATGGAACAAGGGGATATCCGCTTGCTGTTGAGTACGGCGCTGCATCCGGAACATGCAATTTCCCGCAGCGTCCTCGATCGGGGAGATGCGATCGCCACCATTGCTCTGAGGGTTCCCGATGTCGTTCGCGCTTATCGAGAAACCACTGCCAGAGGTGCGGTGGGGACGATTCCACCCACCGAAGAACGAGATGCGGGGGGAATCTTTCGCTACGCCGCCATCGAGATTTACGGCGAGACCTCGATTAAATTCGTCGATCGCGCTAGCTATCGAGGTTTTGCACCGGGTTTCGAGGCAACCTACCATCCTCCCAGTCCCGGTGTGGGATTGCAAAGCATCGACCATATCGTCGGTAACGTCGAATGCGGCGCGATGGATCGGTGGGTGCAATTTTTCGCCCGAACCATGGGATTCGAGCTGTTGGCACAGTTCGACGATCGAATCGTCTCCACAGAATACTCGGCGCTGATGTCGAAGGTAATGCAAGACCGCACGGGTCAGATTAAATTTCCCATTAACGAACCCGCACCGGGAAAACGAACGTCTCAAATTGCCGAGTTTTTGGCATACAACGGCGGTGCTGGGGTGCAACACGTTGCCTTCACCACCGACAACATCATCAAAACCGTGGCTCAACTTCAGGCATCGGGGATCGAATTTCTCACGGTACCGCAATCGTACTATCGAGATTTAGAAGCGCGGGTGGGTTCCTTCGCTGCACCCATCGAAAAGCTAGCGCAGTTGGGTATTTTGGTCGATCGCGATCGAGATGGATACTTGTTTCAAATTTTTACCCAACCTGTCGTCGATCGACCGACACTATTTTTTGAGGCGATCGAACGGCACGGTTCCCAGGGATTCGGTGAAGGCAACTTTAAAGCCCTCTTCGAGTCGATCGAGCGAGAGCAAGCACTGCGGGGGAATTTGTGAGGGAATTTGTGAAATAGTCGAGCGTTCTGAGTTCGATCGCACTGGGTTTGCCAAGAACTTTTGTGCGAGTTTCCCCACCTTTTTCTTCGGCTTGGTTCGGTTGTTGCCAATGTTAGAAATGGTCAGATGCGGATACTCTAGTATTAGCTAGCAGAGTATAGCGTTTCCCAACACATTGCGAAAACCTCATTAGAGTCGGGCGAGAAAAATTCTCCGATCGTTCTCTAACGTTGATTTCACCAGCCAATGTCGGTCAAAAACCCTCTACTTTGCCAGTTGGGTCTGTCAAATGTTCAAGCGATACCTCGAAAGTACGTTCAAAGTATAATTTCGAGCTTCAACAGAAGATACTGTCTCGAGTTTCGCTCTTGACAGAAGGTGTCCCATTGAAAAACAGCTATTGAAATGGGTTTGGACCCAATTTATCGATCGCAGAAACGGGAGCATGTTAGTTAACTTAAGGGTATCGAGAAGGAGAATCCCAGTGGTTCGAGAGAGCGTACAATCGAGCGAATGTCTTCCCACCCTAAGTGAAATTTTGGCTCGCTCGGAATCAGAGCGCGCGATCGCGGCAGCAAGCGAGTCTTTTGACGGACTCCATCGGGCTGCTCGCGAAGCGCAAAGACAGTGGCATGGAGCGATTGCGGCTTTAGAGCAAATGCTTGGAGCCATGACCCCCCAACGAGACGATCGTCGAACTTGCGGTCTAGTTTTATCGAATTCGAGAGCGATCCTCACGCGAACATTTCTGATGGGGCATTTGGCAGTGTGGAACTTTACCACGACAACCTGTCCGATGGCTCAACTCCCCGGTAACCGTCGATCGGACGACACCGGATCGTCGTCGAGATCGCCCCAAATGGGGACGATTTTCTTAGGTGATGGCGATCCCCTCGAAACCGAGCAATTTTGCTTAGTACTGACGCACCAATTTACCTTAGTGGCCGCGCGGGGTCTCGATCCGGCCGGTTTGCCGGTGTTTCAGTTCTCCTTCGATCCCGATACGGCGAAAAAGGCTTGGCAGTGTTTGCGCGATCGCATCGTCCGCACCGAACGTCCCCAAACCCTCACCCAACTCGAACGTATCGTCCATCAGTTCGCGATCGTCCCCCCCCATTACAAAGTCGTCACGCAATTCGCTCGCCAGCTTCTCGAACACCTACCGGATTCGAGTGCCGTTGAGGGTTTGCCGCAACTGCCGCAGATCGACCCGAACATCCATCGTTACTCCCTAGGCAGACAGGATAAAGTCCGCATTGCCTCCCCCCAGCGAACCCACCAGTCCGATGGAACGGAAGAACCTGCCGAAAATCACTCGAGCGATCTCCCCCCAACTGACGAATCGGAAGCGACTTCCCCGGATATCGAATTACTCCAGGCGATCGCTCACGAAGTCCGGACTCCTCTGAGTACGATTCGGACGTTAACGCGCTTGTTGCTCAAGCGAAAGGATTTAGCCTCAGAAGTCCTCAAATGGCTTGAAGCCATCGATCGCGAGTGCAGCGAACAAATCGATCGCTTCGGACTGATTTTTAAAGCCGTCGAACTCGAAACCAGCCAGACTCACCGCTCTCCGGTTCACCTAACGCGGACTTGTCTCGATCGAGTGGTGAGCAGTTGCATTCCTCGCTGGCAAAAACAAGCCAGTCGCCGCAGTTTGAAGCTCGATGTCAGCCTGCCGCCAACCATGCCTCAAGTGGTGAGCGATCCGACGATGCTCGATCGGGTATTAACCGGAACGGTGGAAAATTTCACCAGTTCTCTACCCGCAGGAAGCCACGTCACCGTTGAGATTGCGTTAGCTGGCGATCGACTCAAACTTCAGTTAAAAGCGCAAGGAAAGGCGAGCGAGAATTACGATCGAACCCCCTCTCTCAAGTCGATTGGCAAGTTGTTGATGTTCCAACCCGAAACGGGCAATCTCAGCCTCAACCTTTCGGTGACCAAAAATCTATTCCAGGCGCTCGGAGGCAAACTAATTGTCCGCAGCCGTCCCCAGCAGGGGGAAGAGATGACGATTTTTCTGCCCCTAGAATAAGCGCGAGTTCGCTGCGATGCTGAAAACGTGATGCCGAAAACCCTCGATACTCCAGTCAATTGGGACGCAAATTGAAAAATTTTGACTCGGTTGCATATTTTTACTTGCGGCTGCCGATAACACCATAGAAGCTAGATATAGGGCGATCGCGATCCGTTGAATTGACTGAGGCCAGATTGCGATCGCTATTTTCTTGAGTCCTCTTTTACCGGGCTGGCAGTCGATACCGATGCACTCGGCCGACCCCAGAAATTTCGGATCTGCGGCAGCGACATCAATCCGAGATGATTTCTACTAAAATCAAGAGGTAGAGTACCTAGAGCCGATCGTCCTCCAATTGCCTCGTGTGGCAAGATCGGTCTGCAACCGCAGAACTCGCAACCCAAAAACGACAATATTTTGTTAGGAAATCGAGAACGATGAGCTACTTAATCAGTTTAGGAGCTATCCTCATTTATGGCGGTGGAGTTTGGAAATTTTGGCAAGGCTTTCACCGAACGAACTTCGAGCGCGGGTTTGGCAATCAGCTGACCCTCGCATTGCTGTGGCCGGTGTTACTGATTGTTAATCCTTCCTATCGCAAAAACTTTTCTAAGGCTTTAAAAGGAGGAAGATAGGCGATCGTGCGTTTTTTCCTCTGGGAAGCCGATCGGGCAAAACTCCAACTGAGTCCAATGAGATTAGAGGATTTTGTCCGAATTGATTCGATCTAAAACTTAACTTAAAACTTAAATCTAGCTTAATATAGCAAGTTAGAGCCTTAATATCGTGTAAATCTCTAATTAATCTCTAACTTGTGCGTTTGATTCGATCGCCCTTCCAAAAACGAAGCGATCGAAATTTATTTTTATCGTCTTTATTCTGGCGATCGGAATAGAGTACAAATTTCTCCCGACCTGGAGTCGATCTCTCCTAAAGCGAATGGAAAAGATCGGCTCAAAACGATTTGCTCTGAAATCTTCAATATTATCGATATTAAACAATATTCCATATGATCGAACCAGACAATATCCCTCAATATTTTGCCAAGACTCCCACCGACGATTGCCAGTCGCAAATGACACAGCTTGCCTATCGTTTCAATCGCGAATATCGGGGAGAGTCTTTTGAGCTTCCAGAAGAAGTTGAAGCCATGCCCATTTTTCGAGATTGGGCTGCCGGAAAACTGCAATCCCGCGTTGCTTCTCCTTTTTGGGAAATGGCAAAGCCGAAAAAAAATCAACATTGTTTGGATATTGGTTGTGGGGTGAGTTTTCTGATTTATCCTTGGTGGGAATGGAATGCATTCTTTTACGGGCAAGAAATTAGTAACGTCGCTCGCGATGCCCTACAATCGAGAGCGCCCCAGCTCAATTCAAAACTGTTTAAAGGCGTGGAAATGGGTGCGGCGCATGAGTTAGAGTACGAAGCCAACCGATTCGATCTAGCGATCGCGACAGGCTTTAGTTGCTATTTCTCTCGCGACTATTGGAGTGTGGTGATGCAACAAGTGAAGCGAGTTCTCAAACCGGAAGGACAATTTGTGTTTGACGTTCTCAATCCCGAAGCCGCTTTAGCAGAAGATTGGGCGATTCTCGAAACCTATTTGGGGACAGAAGTCTTTCTCGATTCGATCGAGGATTGGGAAAAAACAATTAAAGCTGCCGGAGTTCGGAAAAAAAGTTCTAAGCCAGGAGAACTGTTTACGATGTTTAAAGTTCAATGGTAGGCATTCAGCCGTCAGCTAATTTCAAGGCTCAAAAGCTAAAAAAAGCTAAAATTTAAGAGACTTTCCGACTCCCGACTCGGAGTTGACTCAGCACCAGATAAATCCTAACAAACGAATCCTGAAGGTCTTGTCTTCACAAACTCTTCAAAAACCATTTGCGAAGCAACATCTTTGGAGTCTGGTCGATCGCTGATGGCTAAATGCTTATTTTTTATTTAGAATGTTTGGAAATTTAAAATATTATTTTAGAGATGATTTTCAGCAATTTATGCTTTTCTCCAACCCTCCGTTCTCGTATAGAATATCAATCTTTTGAAAGAATACTTCATATATTTACCCTATTTTTTTCGTTAGACTAGATCGTGACGAGAAAAAACGGTAACACTACGCAATGACGACTTTTTCAAGTATAGAAGTCAAGCGACCGACCTGGCAAACCCTAGTCACATTTGCTCTAGCCCTTTGGTTGGGTGGGAGTTTAGTTTTAGACTTGGTCGTCGTGCCGAGTTTGTGGGAAGCGGGGATGATGAACCAGCCTGGATTTGCCTCGGCGGGTTTCATGACCTTCGAGAGCTTTAATCATTTGGAATTATTATTTGCCGGAACGGCGATGACTGGAGTGTTCTGGTTGAGTGGTACGAATTACTTTGCCGGGGGCTGGCGACGCACTGCAATTATTTTATCTTCGATGTTGCTGGTAATTCCCTTGATTTACACCTACTTCCTCACACCTCAAATGAGTGGAATGGGACTTCAGCTCGATGCATTCGACCCGATCGCGCAAATGCCTTCGGAAATGATTCCAATGCACGTCGGATATTGGACGTTAGAAGTCTTAAAATTTGTGGCAATCTCTGGGTTATTAATTGGGTGCGATCGCCGATAATTGTCGATAATTTGAGAGGCGATCGAGCATTTTTACCAGATTGAATTTCCTCCGCCATCAGATTTGCCGACAAAATCTCTAGATGCGCGAATTTAAATATCGGGTGAGTGCGATCCTAAAACACCACCCGACTTTTTTTGCTTAATTTTTTGACGAATACTCCACAACCCGGAAGTCGAATGGGTCAAAGGGCATGGATGACAAGTTAAGCAATTTTGTCGGGAGTCAAGTTGACTAGCTTAAACGACAGAACCCTACTTCAATAAAGCGTTTGGGCGATATGACTCTTGTCCGCAGGGGAGGGGGAGGCGTTTCGTCCCCCTCCGGGGGGTTTGAGGGGAGACCCCCCAACTCCGGGTTTTCGGTTGATTATTAAAAAGTTGACAAAGCCAAAACCACGTTAACTTGTCACCAATGACCGTCCACAATCGGTACAACCATTAAGGAAAATTCTGAACTCCAGGGATAGATGTTCTCCACGGTAGTTGCAAGGATGATATACCCATAGCCTTATTGAGGCGGCAGTTTATCGCGACAGACTCAGCCAGCGGCGGGCTTGTAGATTTGAGCTTTATCGATGTCTACTGATGGCAATGATGAATGATGAATTGTCGATTGCTTTGAAAACCCGTTCATCGCTCAGCACATATATAGCAGTCGCCATGACGGTGAGGACTCTTCGATCGATCCGACGAGGTCTCTCTGCCCCAGTTCGCCTTCACCGATGTTCGCGCTGAACGCGCGCGGTTGCCATCTCACTCCAAGACCTCGCAACTGGAAAGTTTTCGATCGATCGTCGGGCTGTTGACAAAGTGAAGTGAATACGGCCTTAACCGATCGCGAACGGAGGCAACCAGGCGATCGATTGTCCGATCTGGGGTCGATATCGATGCGATCGATACTGGCAATACTACCGAACTCTCAGGGAATTTACAGAGTTTGCCAATATTGGCAATCGAGAAACGGAAAATTCATGTAAAGGAAATGCGATCGCTCGTTTGCCAGACCTAACAAGATTTTTGCCTGAATATTATTTCGTCCGAGGAGCATTTTTTCACGATCGTGGAGAATCGCTTTATTGAAAATTAATAGAATGCTCCATATTTATACCAATAAAAATAATAATTTTATATGCAAACAAACAAGAGTTTTTATTGGTTGTTTAAAGTCATTTCCAGGATTCAATTGATATTCATATTAAATATCGACATCTTCACTACCCCTTTATACTTTTCCTCAAAAAACCTTCTAACATAATCACCTATACAAGCTAATACTTAAGTGAAATTAAGTAGATAGCATGGGTGCTCGGAAAGGAAAAATATAAAGAAAAAGATATTGGAGGTTTGTCATGAAGTTAGATCGAAGACTCACGCAAGGATTATTTCTATTAGCCGCCCCTATTGTTGCTGGGTCTACCTTGAGCACCCCAACCCTAGCGGCAACGTTTGCTTCATCCGATTCTGCGGTTAATCTCTTTAACTTCAGTCAAGCTCCTGCATCTGGTTCGTTTTCTCTCGATGCTGATGCCCAAGCCTTTAATTTAGGAGTGCTCGACCCCGGCTCAACCTTCGATGGTGGAGATTCCGTCAGTTCGAGTGCTGGTAGCGGTTCCATTTTTGCAGGTGCAGAAGCAAATGCAACTTTGCTCTTTAATGAAGATCCGGCTGAGGCTTTTAATAACACTTCCAACTTTATTGAAGGCAATGGACGCGAGTATTCTGTTTTCACGAATAGTAGCGCTCAAGTCATCGGCAACTTTTTCCTGGAGACTCCCTCGTTATTCTCTTTTGACTTTGAGATTTCTTCAATCCTCGACATTGCGATCGACGATCTCGCCACCGAAAAAGCAAGAGCGAGTTCTGATATTTCATTCGCAATTTTTGGCGGCACGAGTCAATCCGATCTAACCCTCCTCGATGCCTTTTCTATCTCCGCTCTCCTCAATACGCGCCAGCCAGACCAGAATACAACTATTCAAGCCAGTAGCAATAATTTTAATTTTTCCCAGCAAAGTGGCTCCAGCTTTGGTTCTTCCCAGATGGAAGAGTCGATCGCCTTTTTTGTGGAAGGCTCTTACGAGCGCAGTTTTAATGCTCCGACTTACCTCACCGTCGTCGAAGTGAAAAACGGTAACGCTGCCGTTGAGGTTCCCGAACCCTTTGAATCTTCGATTCTTTTGTCGCTTTTGGTTACCGTCGGTACGATTGGTATGCGGTCTAAGCTCAAAAGCAAAAAACTGTAATGACGATGCACTGCTTGCATCCACGCTAAAGCTTCTTTTAAAAAAGTTTCACGGTTAACCTCTTTAGCTCATCCCACAATTAATAGTTGTGGGATTTTTTTTGAGCTATATTTTAAAGATTCTGCAAAGTTTTTGTAAAACAAATTGGTTAGCTCTCCAAGAAAATTGAAGGAAAATCTTCGAGTCAATTGAAGAATAGATATAAGATTCTCAAAAAATTATTTGCATACCCGATTCAAGTCAAAAGTCGATCGAGTTTATGCCAAAATGGCAACACCCAATTGCTATCCTTCCTTATAGTAAGACAGCGAAGATACAACTCTTTTTCGCTCGCAATATTTTTGAGGATAGGTTAACGGATATGGCATTTATTAGAGGAACGAACTCGGACGATATTATTAATCCTTTTACCGAAGAGGTTGTCAAAACCCTCACGTTTCCAAACTTCTTCTCCGGACCGATTACGATTACGATTCCCCTTCCCGATTTAGGTCCGACGACGAACTCTAGAGATGTCGTTTACGGTCGCGGAGGAGACGACATTATTTTTGGTGTTGGCGGAAACGACTATATCCGAGGCGATTCGGGAGACGACTCTATTGCCGGTGGCGATGGGGACGATCGCATCTTTGGAAATAGAGACGACGATTTGTTATTTGGAGATAATGCCGGTCCGGGTCCTGGTGGAGCGGACTTTATTGATGGTGGTAGTGGTAACGATACGATTATTGGTGAAGGTGGAGACGATCGCCTGTTTGGTGGTAGCGGGGACGACCTTCTTTTAGGAGAAGAAGGTAACGATTTAATCTCCGGACTCTTTGATGACGATAGTATTGATGGCGGTGCGGGTGACGATCGACTCTTTGGGGAAAACGGCAACGATGAAATTCTCGGGGGTCAAGGAAACGACGATATTAACGGAGGTCAAGGAAACGACACTGTTGATGGAGGCGTTGATAACGACGATATTTTCGGCGATCGCGGTGCTGATAGCTTAGTGGGTGGTGCTGGTAACGACACGATCGATGGCGGACTCGAAAACGACACGATTAATGGCGGTAGCGGCAACGATACGATCGAAGGTGGTGGGAACGACGACTTGATATTCGGGGGAGTCGGTATTGACGTGCTAACTGGGGGAAATGGCAACGACATTCTCGCTGGAGTCGATCCCAATACAACGGGAACGGGCGAGCAGGATTTACTCATCGGAGATGGTGTAGCGGACGACGGCACGCCATTTGTCGGTGCAGACCAATTTTTCCTCGGTAATGCCGTAACTGGAGTGTACTACACGGGTGGTGGCAACAGTGACTTCGCTCAGATTGAAGACTTTCAGGTGGGTGTTGACCAAATCGTACTCAAAGGCGCTCCCGGATATGGTTTATCCGAGGTTCCCGGCGCTGCTTTAATTCGCTTCAACGGCGACTTAATCGGGGTCGTTGTCGGGGTGAGCGCAGGAGAGTTAGCTTCGACTCCGGGTGCCTTGGTTTTCGTATAACCCATCTCACTCGACGCATCAATCCCTCGCCAACGACTCAACCCATTGGCGAGGAATTGTTTGTCATAGCTGAGTTTCGTAAGACTTA
>JAXHUC010000072.1:0-32938 GCA_034189805.1 Cyanobacteriota bacterium | reverse complement strand
GCGATTGCCAGCTTCCCCAGCTTCCCCAGCTCCCCCAGCTCAATTTCACCGGAATCTAAAAAACATACACTTGAAAGGCGGGGGGTTTGGGGGGAGACCCCCCAACTCCGGGTTTTCAGTCGATTATTGACTGGTGGACAAAGCAAAAACCACCCTAACCTGTCACCCATAGGCGATCGCCAGGATTGGAGCTGGGAAAGCTGGGAAAGCTGGGAAAGCTGGGGACTCGAGCGAACACAAGCATTCAGCTTTTGACGAAAACACCGTCCGCATTCATTGAATCCGAGTTCTTTCGACTCGAAATCAGCGCTCCGGCTGACGGCTGATGGCTGGCGATCGAACTATCCCTGAAGTTTCTCGATTTCTTGCCGAACGCCAACGGCAATTTGTAAGGTTTCATCGAGCAGTCGTCCGTATTCGCTGGCTTGTTCGCTCACTTGTAGCGTGGGTAGAGCGGTTAAATTCGTGGCAAACATGTGAGGATTGCTGGCGATAAAGTCTTTGTTATCTCGCAAAATACGCTCGGTTTTCAAAGCGCGAATCAAATCTTCTCGGGTTGCACCGATCGCCTCGAGAACTTGCTGGCGATCGCTCAGATTTAAGGTGGGATTTCCGGCAGCTTCGAGTTGGTCGTTAATATCGATCGCCCGAATCAATTTAATGTAGTTGTAGACTCGATCGAGTATATTTTTGAGGATACGTCTCTCTTTAAACCAACTCAAAAACTCCGAGATATCCTCGAGTTCGATACGCTGCTGACAAAGGGAGATAAAACTCGAACCGAACCAAATGATAATGGTGCGATGGGATTTAGTCGCTTCGTAATATTGAAGATCGCGATCGCTCAAGCCTGAAATGCCTTTGACCTGTTCTAAGGTAATCTCCAACTCTTGTAAATCCGATCGCATACTAATTCGCTCCCCCATGTGCTGTCTTCGATCCGATTCCAGAATTAATCGCGCGTCAGTGGTCAAAAACAAGATCGGACTCGATGTTCGCCCAACATCATCGAACGTTCGATCGGGTTGCCAAATCTCTATTATTTTAGCTCGAAAGCTGTCGGTTGCCATTTTGTGAAGGGAATGGGGCAGATAATGAAAAATTAAAAATGCAAAATTAAAAATAAGGTGTCGGGTATCAGGAATGGAGAGCTGGGGAAGAGGTCTAATATTGGCAATTCTCCCTTGTCCCCCTCACCTCCCTCACCTTCCCGGTCTCTCCCCCCCGCGTCACCGCTTCCACCGCCTTAGAGGGTCCAGTCGTCTGATTCTTGTTGCTTTTCGAGTTGAGAAATCGCTAGGGCGATCGCCGATCGAATCATCTCTTGTGACTCTCGTTCGCGGGCCGATCGTAAGGGTTCCAAGGCAGTGCGATCTCCAATTTTCATCAATGCTAGTGCGGCGGCTTTGCGAGTTTCCCCATCCTCGTGGTGCAATAACTGGGTTAACTGAGGAATAGCCTCGCGGTGGGCGAATTTACCCAAGGCGGCTGCGGCTTCGCTACGGACGTTCGTTGCTTCGTCGGCAAGTGCGTTGATGAGTACGGTAAAAGCCCGTTCTTCTGGGGTTTCTTCGGCAAAATTAGCAATTGCGCCTACTACTGCCGCTCGAACTTCTGCCGAGTCCGAACCGATCGCCTCGTACAATTGCTCTTTAGCCTTTGCGCCGATAAACGCCAGCGCCCATGCCACGTGACCTTTCGTACTTTCGGGATTATCGGGATCTGCCAAGATTTCCAGCAGCACCGGGACGGCTTCCTCGCCGATACTGGCCAGCGCTCCGACTGCCGATCCTTTAACAACAGTATCGTCATCCTCGAGCAGAGCGCGAATCAGGGTAGGAATTGCTGCGGGGTCGGCAATTAGGGTCAAGGTTTTGGCACTGGCGCGCCGCACGACGACATTGGGATGGCGATCGACCGCTTCAATTAATAATGGTGTTGCCGGACGACCGATCGCGCCGAGGGCTTCGGCAAACCCCAATCGCACCATACCCCGAGGATCGCCCATCCCTTCAATCGCCTGTTGAATCAAATGGCGATCGTTCGTATCGAAGGTGCCCGAGGCAATTTGGGCGTTGATAGTTTTGAGTAATCGATCGGCTTCTTCCGTCGTGAGTCGGTTCAAAGAATTGTCCGATCGGGTTTCTAGGTTTGGGGTATTGCTCATGAGGGGCGATCGATAGAAATCAACTCATTGCCATTGACTCGATGTTCGCAAATTTCACTAAAGATCGGGACGATAGCTCGGTTGGCTGGAGTTCGTGAGTTGCGTTTAATTGGCGGCACTAAGAGCGGCTTGTCGATTGCGCAGCTCTTGCAGCGCGGCATCAATTTTTGCGAGTTCGGGTTCTAATTGTTTCATCACCACAGACTTGGGTAACTTTGCCCGTTTGGCAGTCGTCATCGTTTCCTCGAGCAGGCGCTCTCGATATTGCTCGAACTCTTGAATGATTTCGACTAACTCTTCGGCTGTGACTTGCTCCGCAGCCGCCGATTCCGACACTTCAGCCATATCAATTTATTTCCTAACGCATGTTTTTATTTTTCAGTGCGCCAATTATACCAAGTTCGGGAACGAGGGATAGAGAGCTGGTGAGGCTTCGGGAGCTTGGGAGGCTCAGATATCAGATGACAGATATCAGATTTCAGATTTCACATAGCCTGCCCACTCCATGAAAACTCACGATTAGCATAGAGCTGGCATTGATTCTTCGGGTACACAAGCTGAATCTGTCATCTGATATCTGAATTGTCCCCCATTTCCTCCGTTTCCTCCCCTCTCCGCGTCCCCGCGTCCCCGCGTCCCCGCGTCATCTTCTCCCCTTCCTCCTAGGCTCTACCAAGGACTACCGATCGTCGTAAACGCAGACCAATAGTAAGGATGAGAGAGGTTCGTATTTTCGATATGAGAGAGTTCGGGAGGGAGGGGAATGCTGCCGCGCAACCCAGAACCGCGCAACTCCCCAGCCTCAACGCTCACGTTGCCGCGAATCATATTGATTTGCGCTTGCCGTAAGGCTTCGGCTTTAATCGGCGAGTTCTCCAGGTAGCTGTAAAACTCCGTCATCAGCGCTAAAGTCCCCTCATCGCTGACGTACCACAAACTTGCCATCGCCGATTTCACTCCAGCGGCTACCGCTAACCCGGCAAAGCCTAATTCTGCCTGCGGATCGCCCACAGCAGTCTTGCACGCAGACAAAACAAGTAGTTCCACGGCAGGGTTACTCCAACCCAACAGCCGCAGTTCATCCAGGCGCAATTTCTCATCCCACAGTTGAATGTAGGAATTGCTCGGATCGCCCGATTGGAATTCGCCGTGGGTGGCGAGGTGGATAATTGGGTAGGGAAATTCTTGCCGTTCGGCAACTAGATTAGTGCGGGTAAAGCTTTCGTTGAGAAATGCATCTCCCTGCCAAAGCTGCTGGGTAATTGTGGCCAGTTCTACCGGAACCGCAGGCAGGGGATTGAGTTCGGTAAACGTACTCGCACCCATGCCCAAAGCTTGGGTATTCTGCAATGCCCGATAGCGAGTGTCAATTAGGCTGAGGCTGGGAATCATGCTGAAGCTGTATTGTTCCACTAGGAACTGCTTGCCATCATGCAAGGCGGCAACGGGTAACGCGCGCAGTCCCTCATCCATCGAAAATAACAGGGTATCGGTCTCGGCGACAGCGAGTTCGTCTTTGAGAGGGGCAATCAACCATTGATAGAGTTGTTGGGCGCTTTCGAGGTAGCGATCGGAATTTTGATAGCGGCGAGTCGTAATATAGCGGCGCAGTTCCCGCGCGGTGGCAAGGACTTCTTCTTTCATAACATTGGGAACCACTTGGCGGATGGGAACGCCATCGGGGGTAAACAGCACCAGTTCGATTTGTTCGGGCAGTAGGGAGACGTAAACGACAGCAGACTGATTGCCCGTTTCGGCAGCAATTCTGGCTAAGGCTTCTTTAGCATTCTCCACCCCACCAGATTCATCGTCACCCTCTTCACCAAAGTAGTCGTTATATTCGTCAGTGCGTTGGCGATCGAGATCGGCGAGTTCCGCAGTACTGATGGCAACGCTGGTGTTATTGAGAATGTTGAGGTTGTTGGTTCGGGCGAAGGTATCGAAAGAACCTTCCATCTTCTGGGCGATCGCAAAATCGAGACCCTCTGCATTACGGCGATCGAGATTGGTGGAATCACCATTATTGTCTGCGCTTGACTCCTCCGGGCCAACATTCGCCGCAATCTCCAAGACAGAAGTGGGGTCAACGGGAATCGTTCCCAAAGGTCGATCGCCGAAGTTCAAGGCGATATCATTCGATCCGTCAGATTCGATCGCACCAGTTAAAGGATCGATCGCATTACTATTTGCTTCATTTTCACCGTTGAGAATGCCGTTAATTAGGATATCGCCGTCCGTCGTCAAAATCCCCGTGTTAATCTCCCCTTCGCGACTGTTGAGGCTAATATCTCCGCTACCTAACGCACCTTGAGTGGTGATATCTCCGGTATTGATGTCACCCCTGGCATCCAAGCCGATATCTCCGGAGGTTCCCGTTTCGGCGAGGCTGGCAATATCCCCAGTGGTGATGCTGCCATCTCGGCTAGTGAGGGTAATATCGCCGCTATCTCGTCCGGCGATCGAATTGATGTCTCCGGTGGTAATGTCCTCTCCGGCATTGAGGGTAATATCGCCGCTATCTCGTCCGGCGATCGAATTAATCGTCTCTGTATCAATATCTCCCCCGGCATCGACATCGATATCGCCACTATCCCCATTTTGAGTTTGGGTGGTGATATCTCCGGTATTCACATCATCCCCAGCGTTGACGTTGATATCGCCGCTATCGCCATTTTGAGTTTCGGAGGTAATGTCGCCAGTATTGGCATTATCCTCAGCGTTGACGTTGATATCGCCGCTATCGCCATTTTGAGTTTCGGAGGTAATGTCGCCAGTATTGGCATCTCCCCCAGCATCGACATCGATATCGCCGCTATCTCCAGTTTCGGTTTCGGAAGTAATGTCGCCAGTGTTGGCATCTCCCCCAGCATCAACATCAATATCGCCGCTATCGCCAGTTTCGGTTTCGGAAGTAATATCGCCAGTGTTGGCATCTCCCCCAGCATTAACATCAATATCGCCGCTATCGCCAGTTTCGGTTTCGGAAGTAATGTCGCCAGTGTTGGCATCATCCCCAGCATCGACATCGATATCGCCGCTATCTCCAGTTTCGGTTTCGGAAGTAATATCCTCAGCAATTAGGTTGCCATCGGCATCGACGCTAATATCCCCCGATCCGGTAATCCCGATCGAATTCAGGTTTCCGGTATGCACGTCATCGCCATCGATCGAAATTATCCCACTTACGCCACTGGTTGTTTCAGTGGTGATATTTCCCGTTTGGATCGTCCCGTCACCAATGGTGGCCAGACGGATATCGCCGCTATCGAGGGTACTGTAGGTGGCAATATCCCCGGCGGTAATGTTGTTAAACGCCGTCACGTCGATGTCGCCTCCCGCGCCACCATTGGATTGAGTGCGGATATTCCCTGTAGTAACGGAACTAGCGGAAGTCGTGCTGCTTTGCAGGGCGATATCTCCCCCGTCGCCGTTGGCATCGGTAAAGGTATCCAGGTTGCCGGTGGTGATGCTGCCGTTACTGCTGGTGGCGTTGAGGCTTCCTCCTTCTCCGGTACTGGAGTTGGAAAGGATATTAGCCGTAGAGATGTCACCACTCGCGTTTAAAGCGACACTTCCAGCAGTTCCCTCCTCCGAAATCGTTGTCAGATCGGTCGTACTCAGGGTTCCGCCGCTGGTAATACCGATATTACCCCCCTCCTGGGTTCCTTCGGTGCGAATCTCCCCAGTGGCGACATTTCCCGCCGCATCTAATGCAACGCTACCGCCGATCGCAAAACCGTTATCGGAAAAACTATTCAGATTGCCGTTACTCGTATCGATGCTGCCACTGGTACTGGTAATCGCAATATTTCCCGCTCGACCGACCGTGGGAAAAAGGGTACCATCGATAACATCGCCACGCTCGATCGGTTCAACGGTGGTATCGATATCGCCGGTGGTAATGTTGCCCGTCGCATTCAAAGACACATCCCCCGCATTCCCACTCGCAGAACTCGTATTCAACGTCCCGGCAGTGGTATCGATCGCCCCGTTGCTATCGAGGGTAATATTTCCGCTGCCAAGATTGTCAGAAGCCGTGCTAATGTTACCCGTGGCAAGATTGCCCGCAGCACTAACCGAGATATCGCCTCCTCCTACATCGCCATTGGCATCCAGGCTACCGCCACGGGTATCGATGCTGCCATTGGTACTCTCCAGAACGATGTTGCCTTTATCGATCGTACTGCCGTCGTTCGAGTAGGCATCGATATTTCCGGTCTCGATATCCCCCACTGCGGTAAGCTGAATCTGCCCTCCCGCATCGCTGGTAGAGCGGCTTTCTAGGGTACTTCCGGTGGTGTCGATCGTCCCGCCACTATTGACAATGATGTCACCGCCGGGGTCGTTATTACCTCCGCCGGAAGTAGCAGTAATATCTCCGGTTGCCGTAATATCCCCAGCGGCAGTGACTCGAACATTACCCCCCAGACCCGTGAAAGCAAAGGTATTGAGGGTTCCGGTTTGAATGTTGCCGCCGGTACTTTCGAGGGTGATGTTACCAGAATTGAGGATATTGAAAGGATCGGGGTTACTCGTATCGATGCCTTCGCTAATGGTAATGTCGCCTAACGCCGTGAGGACGACATTACCTTCGGGTTGGGTTTCGATTCCGGCAATATTTCCGGTAACGCCGCCAATGGTAATTCCTTGGGTGGGGGAGTTGAGAAATACTTCCGTGGCGCTAGCTTCGAGGGTGTTGGCGGCCACGCGGAGGGGGTTTGATTCGGTACCGACACTGCCAGTGGAACTCATCAGTTCGATCGAACCGGCCGTGAGTAGGGAATCGGCACCAGGTTGCAGAATATCTTCAGAAGTTTCGATCGAAAATGTCCCGGTGGTGTTGACGTTCGCCAGTTCGATATTGCCGACAGTTCCCGCATTGCCCACACTCAGGGCGATCGTGCCACTACCGGCATCGAGGGTGGTTCCGGGGGCGGCAAAAATGCCTCCAATCCCGGCTTGGCGCAGTCCGGCCGCCGCATCGACATCGTTCGCACTCAGGAAGATATTACCGTTCCCTGCGGAGGTATCGATATCGGCATTGAGGAAAATACTGCGTCCGGCTTTCAAATCCAGCGTGGAAATTGTCGAAGATTCGATCGCCTCGTTGAGGGTAATATCGTTGTAGGCTTGCAACACCACCGAACCGCCACGGGAGTTGACGGTATCGGCATCGGCGGTGGCATCTGCATTCGGACTGCCCCCAAACAGCGCCTCCGTTCCCCCATCGGCGAGGGTAATATTATTTTTGATGGCGCTTCCCCCGGCACTGACGCTGCCCCCAGTGGAGGTAATCACCACCGCACCGCTGGTTCCCCCAGCCGAAGAGTCGGTGGTATCTGCGTTGTAAGCACCTGTAGAAATATCGCCACTGGCGGTGAGGGCAATATCGCCGCCATCCCCTTGGAAGGAGGTGGCATTGAGGGTACTGGTGCTAATTTCGCCGTTACTGGCTGTTAAAGAAATCGACCCGCCATCTCCGGTTCCGGCCGCAGAAGTGGTAATTCCGAAGGTGGAGATATCCCCCGCAGCCTGGATATCGATCGCGCCGCCATTTTGACTCGTGGAAGCCGAACTGGAGTCGATCGAACCGGTATTTGCCCTGCCACTGCTACTGGCGATCGAAACTTGCCCCCCCGCAGCATCGTCGGAACTCGCATCGATATCCCCGGTGACGATATCGCTATGTGCACTCATCTCGATATCTCCGGCTGCCGAAAGCCCCGCACTTTCGATCGTTGTCGCGGTGATGCCGCCACCGGTGGCATCCAGGGTAATATTTCCCCCCGTATTCCCCCCAGAATTGAGATTGCTGGCGACGAGATTGCCGTCGCTAGTGGTTAGGGCGATGTTACCGCCACTATTATTTCCCGATGCATCCACAGTTGTCGTTTGGATGCTATCCCCAGAAATTTGGACATCCCCAGCATCACTTCCGCTAGTTTCGATCGTCCCGTTTGCCGTTACCGCGCCATTAGTTGCCTCAACTGTTACCGCACCGCCACTTGCCTCGCCGGAGGTATTAATTCCAGCAACAGCAACGCTAGCTCCCGACAGGGTAACCGTTCCCCCCGTATTGGAATCGTTGCCGAAAGAGTCGGTACTCGTATCGATCGAACCTGTGGAAATCGCCCCATCACTATTGAGGGTGATATTTCCACCTCGCCGCGAACTCGTCGCATCGATACTGCCAGTGGTGATATCGCCATCAGCATCAAAATTAAGCCTTCCCGTACCGCTATCGAAGTGTTCGGCACTGCTCATATTCAGCGAACCCGTGGTAATGCCGCCATTGGTAGCACTTAGAGCGATCTCCCCAGGGCTGAGATAGAAACTGTAGCTATTGAGCGAACCCGCTGTAATATCGCCGTTGGTTGCCGTCAGGGTAATGTTGCCGCCACGTTCAAACGACGACATATCTGAAGACGTATCGATCGAACCAATCTCGACACTCGCCCCGGATATCGTCACATCTCGGTATTCCGCTTGAATCCCCCGTCCGGAACCGAGGAATGCGCCGACATTGTTACCATCGGAGTCGGCGGTAAACTCGATCGCCCCACCCCCCGGACTGAAGGTGAGAGAGGTGTCTAAGGTAATATTATTCGTCGCTTCGAGAATGACGTTTCCCGTCTGATTTTCCAGAGTCGCAGCGTTAATCGTAATATCCTCTCCGTCAAAGTCGGAGGCGAAGATATCGGGAAGTGCGGCATCCACCCCAGTTGTACTCGCACCGCTGGAAATGGTAATATTCGCCGGATCGAGTAGCAGCGTCCCCAAACTGCCATTCGCCGCACTTACATCCACTAACCCCTCGAAAATTAAGTTTTGCTTTCCCGATACTTCGACGAAGCCACCATTTGAATTCGGAATTCGGAGTTCAGAATTCGGAAAGGGGATATCGGTAGATAGAATATTGCTGGTGGAGAAAGTTGCGCCTCGGGCACTGATATTGCCTAGAAATGCTGTCGTTTCATCTGCCCAGAGAATGACCCGTCCGCCATCTCCACTCTCAACGGCATCGGCGAAAATATGGGTATTTCCATCAACGAAAGTCACCCTGGCATTCGGAATCGTGCCGTTTCCTTGGAAATCGCCTCCGATAAAAATATTTCCCCCGCCATTACTCCCAGAAACATCCAGCGTCGCGTCCAAAACGGCCACCTGGTTTCCCAATACCTGAATCTCAGACCTGTCCCCATTCGCCCTTAACTCGCCACTGGCAATCGCCGTTCCCGCTTCTGGGTCGATTTTGACATCCGACCCGACTAAACTCACCGTTCCATCAGGATTCACCGCTACCTGACTCGCATGAGATACATCCTCTCCCCCCGCCAGCAATTGCGGTAGAGATAGCGGCGTGAAATCCTCGCTGCCAATCCCCGTCTCGGCAACATCCAAACTCAGCACGTTCCCGGACGCACTCAAACGCACCAAGCTTTCCCCTTCCACCGCCATCAAGGTAATATTCCCCTCGGTGGCACTCAGGGTTCCCGTATTCACAACGCTTCCCCCAAATAACCCTAAGTTCTGCCCCGAATTCACCGCTAAATTCCCATCATTGACGATGCTTCCGGGATTGGCAGTGGCAAATGCAAAAGCATCGGGATTTCCCATCAAACTCGACCAGGAATTCTCTCCCAATACATCTAGCCAAGTATCGCCAAACCCAATTCCCGTAGCGGTGGTGGCGGTGAAATCTGCCGTGACGTTGAGGCTGGCACTTTCCCCGAAGACAATTCCGGCTGGGTTAATTAAAAATAGGTTAGAGTCACCTCCACTGACTTGAAGCAAGCCGTTGATATAGCTGGCATTACCACCGACGACGCGACCGAGGATATTCTCGATATTGGGTTGCGAGAGGAAGTTAGCAATTTGCCCTTCGCTGATGCCAAATTCCTCGAAACTGTGGAAGAGATTTGCCCCATCCCCGGAGAGTTGTCCGCCGCCGATATCGATGCGATCGCCTTCTGGATTCACCACCGTTCCCGTACCGTCGTTGGCGGGGGTAATCGTTTGAGATAAGGCTGATGGGGCGATCGCCATCATCATCAAAGAGATACAAAATGAATACTGCCACAGATGCAAGGGAAATAAATTCAAGGGCAAGGGATTTAAAGACATCGTTGCAACTATCTAGTGGATCTATTTGGGTTGTCGGAAATAGAAGTTAATCAAGTGGGTTCTCAAATCTTTCTTGAAGCAGGGGAAGAAGAAAGCGATCGAAATCGAACTCAAACCTGAACAGCAGTCCAAAAAGAGATTTAGTCTAGATGCACTATTTTTTCTTGCGAGCAATGGCAACCTAAAATTGACAAATCTATTTTGCTATCGTTTTAAGATATGAAAAAATTAATGAATATTGCTATTTGCATCGAGTGCTAAATATTTGCATTTTTAGGTTGATTTATTCCCAAGTTAGCTCAAATTTCTCTCAAAGTGCAGCCTTGTAAATTCGTTTTTTATGTCCGTATTTACCGCAAATTTTTAATTTCAACCTATTCTAAAAACTCAATATGTGAATCCGTATATTTACCGATCTAAATTAAAGATTTTTTAAAGATTTTTATCGCGAACTGCTGACCGATTCTCTTCTGGATCGATTTTGGCGTTCGATCGACAATGGAATGCCAAGTCTGGAACGGTTGGTTAACTGCTCGATTCTAGAAGTAAGGCGATCGCGCTCTTGCTGAGTGCTGATAGCTGAGTGCTGAATGCTTACAGGCTATCTTTACCATTTTTTATCCAAATTCCTGAAGATTTTACGGTTTTGAGTTCGATCGAACCAATTGCTGGAAATTTGTCAAGACCTCCAAACCGATCGCCAAATTTTAGAAAACGTAATATCCACTCGATGGGCGATACGCCACTGACTCCGCAACCGTTCGGGTATGGTTCGGGTATCATTTGAGCTGAAAATTCAAAACAGCGGCAAATCCGACCTCTCGATCTCGAGTCAGTCGGCCAGCTAGAATTTTATTTACTCATTCAGTCATTCCCAACCACCTTATGAAGAAGCTGGCAGCACGAGTGGGGCAAGTTTCGCCCTCCCTGACTTTGGCGATCGCCGCAAAAGCAAAAGCAATGAAGGCGGAAGGGATCGACGTATGCAGTTTTAGCGCTGGAGAACCGGACTTCGGGACCCCCGCCCATATCGTCGCTGCCGCCAAACAAGCTCTCGACGAGGGCAAAACCCGCTACGGTGCGGCCGCCGGAGAACTAGCATTGCGAGAGGCGATCGCCCGCAAGCTGAAAACCGATAACGGCTTGGACTACGGGGCGGAAAATATCATCGTCACCAATGGGGGCAAACAGTCGCTATTTAACCTGATACTGGCCCTGGTCGAACCGGGGGATGAAGTGATTGTTCCCTCGCCGTACTGGGTGAGTTATCCGGAAATGGTGACGCTGGCGGGGGGAACTTCGGTTATCGTCCCGACGACGGCAGATAATCGCTACAAAATTACGCCGCAACAGTTACGGGAGGCGATTACCCCGAAAACAAAGCTATTTGTCCTCAACTCGCCTTCTAACCCAACGGGAATCGTCTACTCCCCCGAGGAAATTCGCGCCCTTGCTGAGGTGGTAGTTGAAGCCGATATTTGGGTGGTGTCCGATGAGATTTACGAAAAACTGCTCTACGACGGGGCGCAACATCTAAGTATCGGTGCTGTCAGTCAAGGGGCATTCGATCGCACTCTCGTCAGTGGGGGATTTGCCAAAGCTTATTCGATGACGGGGTGGCGATTGGGCTATCTGGCGGGGCCGGTGGAGGTGGTGAAAGCGACGGTGACAATTCAGAGTCACAGCACCTCCCACGTGTGTACCTTTGCCCAATACGGGGCGATCGCCGCCCTCGAATCCCCCGAATCCGCCCCGTGTATCGAACAAATGCGCCAAGCCTTCGACGAACGCCGCCACTATATATTCGATCGCGTCAGCGCCATTCCCGGATTGAGCGCCCCCAAACCCGATGGGGCTTTTTATCTCTACGTTGATATTTCCAGTACTCAGATGAAGTCTCTGGAGTTTTGCAAAACCCTCCTCGACGAACATCACGTGGCGGCGATTCCCGGTATTGCCTTCGGGACTGAAGGTTGCATTCGCCTGTCTTATGCGACGGATATGGGTTCGATTGAAAAGGGAATCGATCGGTTGGAGAAGTTCGTGAAGGCGATGGGGTAAGCTGGCTTTTTATCGTTTACGACTTGTGCAACTTTTTGCAAGATTTTCAATTGACTGTGTTTTTGCGACTCACAATGGAGAGATTTTAGTTAGTTGGAATGTTGAATCAGTACTTTTAAGCTTTAAGTTGCATATCACTTCCTTTAAGTGAGAACCGCTATCACTCAATTCAAAAAAGCTAAGTTTCTTGCACTAGCTTCTGAATGACTCGATCGCATTGCTTAACTTTTCTATTAAATCCTATCGATTCAAACATCTCGCGGGATTTTTTATAAGCAGAAACTGAATCTTGTATTTTGTCGGACTTATATAAAGTATTTCCTAAATCAAACCAAGCGTGGGCTTCTCCTTTAAAGTTTTGGCTATCTTTCATAAGTTGAATTTCTTGTTTTTTGAACGCTATGGCTTTTTGATAATCTTTCAGAGATACATAAATATCATGTAATCCTGAAAAAGCATAAGTTTCACTCTGACGATCGTTCATTTTTCTGGTTATTTCGAGTTGCTGATGATGAAATTTAATTGCTCGATTGTATTGTTTTAATTGATTATAGGCTTTGCCCAGACCCCCTAAAGCATAAGATTCATTTTGTTTATCATCAAGTTCTCTAGAGATTTTGAGCTGTTCCTCATAGAATTCAATCGCCTCTGGATATTTTTCCATCGAACTCAAAGCATTACCCAAGCCACCTAAAGCATAAAGTTCATTTTGTCTATCGCCGAGCTTTCTAGCTATTTCAAGCTGTGTTTGATGGCAGTCTATCGCTTGAGAGGACATTGAGAGACAGTTATAAGAATTACCCATTCCTCCTAGTGCATAAAGTTGTACTGTGAAATTTCCATGAGAACGAGCAATATTCAGAGCATGAGTGTAGCAATCAATAGATTTTTGATACTCACAAAGGCGATGAAATGCATTTCCCAATGCAGATAAGGTATATGCTTCATTCGAGCGATCGTTGAGTGCGCGAGCTAATTTAAGTGCTTGTTCGTAATATTGAATCACCGACTGAAATTGCCCCTGCAATTGGTAAACATTACCCAAGTGCATCAGACTATTGAGTAAATCCGATCGCAATCCCAACTTCCCTTGCAACTCGATCGCCTTACGAAAACACCTAAACGCCAGTTCCCGTTCTTTCGGGTAATCTTCTGCTTCCCCCCGTCTCAATCGGCGAGCGTACAATTGTCCCAGGCGATCGTAGAGGGTTCCCAAACTGGGATCGTCGGTTCCTCGTTGGGTTTCCGTGCGGGCGATTAAATCTTGCAAATCCTCTAGGGGCAGAAAGGCATCGTCATCGGCTTCCTGAGATGGAGACACCTGCATCAGTTCCCCCCCACGCATTTCTGGATCGAACTGGGTTAGAGAGGCATCGAGAGGCGTTTCCGGGGCGAATCGAAACACCCCCTTGCGCCAACTCCAAAAATCCGGCGCTTTTTCACTTAAATTCACCGAAATTTGCGTCGTTACCCAGAGGACGATGGGATAGCGAAATGCCCGCAGTCCTTCCCGCGTCCATTGCAGATAGCCCATGAATTTATCCACTTCCGGGCGATCGCCTTTGGCACTGATGAAGAGCAAATCTTCTGCCCCCGTCACCATCAATACCCCCGGCTTTCCCCGTTGCAAGTCTTCCTCTTGTGGCACCCGATTGGCGATCGCCATCCGCAAACTCGGTTCGTCGCGATCGAGTTGGAGGCGGTAAAGGCGGATATCCGGTTGCAGTTCCCGTTCGCAGGCGCGAATCAGCTTATCTCGCAGGGGGCGATCGTCGCACACGGCGATTAAAATACTCAGAATGGGCTGGCTGGCTTCGATATCACTCAGCAATCCGTAATAGCTGCGGCGATTTTCTGGGGAAAGTTCCAGTTCTGGGGGTTCTGGAGATAGCGTTTCAGGGGGCGACATTGAGATATCCCTTGCGCTTGAGTAAGTCGGCAACAATCGGATGTACGTCGTACCACAAATCGTCGTTACGATATTCCAAAACGTACAGTCCGTGGAGCAAATCTAAGAACTTGCGTTCTCCATTATCATCTTCGTAATTCGGGTCGAAGTCTAGATAAATTGCTGTCAGCATTTCATATTGCGGTTTACCTAAAGACGAGGCAAATTCATTACGAATTTCATTCACCGCCCCTTTGACAACATCCGGCGTGATTTTGACATCGGTGCGATCGGGTTCCATCCGTAACTGTAGCAAGCATTCCGAACAACACAAACTGGCAATCCGAATTAACTCTCGCAACACACCACCACTTTGGAAAATCATTTCTTTCAGCGCCGAAATTTCTATTAGCTCCATAGGAATGCGCTTATTTAAAATTGTAGAAAATGTGGTTACGTTCTCGACAATTGGCTCGGCATCCGGCAAACGATTTTCTCCTTTACGAAACATTTTCGAGACGGGCATGATTTTGATTTGATTGCTCGATTCTGCCGTCAAACTCGCTCGGAGAGGAATTTCGCGAATCACGGAAATGGGAACGGTAAAAATAATCCGGAACTTGGGCTGAAATAATGCTTTAATATTATTGCGATAAATCTCGTTTACTAGAGATAAATCTAATTTGTCTAAATCGTCTATAATGACAATAATATCTTTGTTCGTCGCCGTTTGAATAACTGCCGCAATCTCTTCGATGCGAGCAATAAGGTCGGGAAAGTTATTCTTTAATTCGAGGGTTGTTTGCTGGCGCACGGAAGAATTAACCTTCATTTGACCTTTGAGAAAGCCCCAAAAATCAAAGCCGCTAGAGACTTCGGCGTTAATATTATTGGTGGTGGTATTGGTGCGAGTGGCAAACCACTGATGAAATTTATCGATGACTGCTTTTTCGATTTCGATCGCATTACTTTTTTCTGCTTTCTCCATCATTTGCATGGCGATCGAAAACAGAATATTAATATGATTGACATCAGACATTTCAATCAAGTCGGCGATCGAAAAAAAGACGACAAAATAGCGATCGTCCAACAGCCGCCCCAACTCGCCCAGTAGCGTTGATTTGCCACAGCCGCGATGTCCGGTAAAAATAATTTTGTTGTTCGTGGGGGTGCAATCATCCACCACCTGCTCCAATTCCAGTAACACTCGCCGTCCGTAAGGAACCCGAAACTTTTCGATCTCTTCGGGTTCGAGGAGGGGAAGAAGCTGCAAATTTCGATAGGCCGTGCGAAAAGATTCCAACAGGCTCGACATATCTCCGGACTAGCCCCAGCAAACATCCCTCTCATTATGCCAGCTTGAAGCCTCTCACGTTCTCAACGCTCTCCTCTCGATCGCCCCTCGGACACTCACTCCTCCACCGCCGGAGATGATTCGATCGCCGAAATGACAACCTCTCTCTGGGTAGTTGCCGCCACCTCCGATCGCATGAGATCGTATTTAGATAGATTTGCCAATGTACGGCGCTGGATCGATAAGCTCGAAACCCGCCAGACCGTGCGAGCGGACATGGTAATTCTCATCCCGGAGTTCGACAGCCGCTACAGAACCGTTGCTTCGCCAGTCCCGGACGTTGGGGGTAAAACGCCTCTGCTCTTGGAAAAGATGAATCGAACCGAGGGAATCCAATTTACCGGAGGGAAAACGCATGAGCTACGATTACGACTTACTCGTTATTGGCGCGGGGTCGGGAGGACTCGCCGCAGCCAAACAAGCGGGCAACTACGGCGCTAAAGTTGGCATTATCGAAGAAGATCGAGTGGGGGGAACCTGTGCGGTGCGCGGCTGCATTCCCAAAAAACTGCTCCTCTACGCTTCCGGATTTTCCCATCTATATAAAGATGCGGTGGGCTACGGTTGGGAGGCGGCGAAACCGAACTTTAATTGGCCCACTCTCGCGGAAAACGTCGATCGCCAGATAAGCCACCTCAGCCAGCTTCAAATCGACGCTTTGGAGAAGGCCGGGGCTGAGTTGATTCGGGGTAAAGCCGCGTTCGTCGATGCCCACACCCTCGCAGTGGGCGATCGCCAACTCAGCGCCGATCGCATCCTGATTGCTACGGGGAGCAAACCAAAATTGCCGGACCTGCCGGGTATCGAACATGCCATCTCTTCTAACAAGATTTTCACATTGCCCGCCCAGCCCAAACGAATGGCGATTGTGGGGGGTGGCTACATTGGCGTGGAGTTTGCCGGTATCTTCAACGGACTGGGCAGTGAGGTTATCCAACTCGTCCGGGGCGACAATATCTTACGCGGCTTTGACGAAGAGATTCGCACTCACCTGCACGATGCCATGGTCGATCGCGGCATTACCATCCTGACCGATACCGAGACGAAAGGGCTGGAGAAAACCGCTGACGGGACGAGGATATTCCTCAAAGGCGAGAACGCACCGGAGAGCATCACTGTCGATACGGTGGTTTTGTTTGCCACCGGACGCAACCCCAATATCGACGATTTAGCCTTGGAAAAAGCAAGCGTAGAAACCGATTCTGGGGCGGTGGTGGTCAACGAATGGAGCCAAACCAATCAATCCCACATCTACGCCGTCGGCGATGCGGTCGATCGGGTTAATCTTACTCCCGTGGCGATCGAGGCCGGTCGAGCGTTTGTCGATACGGTATTTGGCAACACCCCTCGCCAGGTCAACTACACCAACATTCCCACAGCGGTTTTCAGCCAGCCGGAAACGGGGACGGTGGGGTTAACCGAAGCCGAAGCTAAAGAGGAGATCGGAGAGGAAAACGTGAAGGTGTATCGATCGACCTTCGGACCACTCTTCTACAGCCTGACGGAATTTGAGGAAAAGACTTTGATGAAACTGGTGGTCGATGGGCAAAGCGATCGCATCCTGGGCGTTCATATGGTGGGGAAAGATGCCGCCGAAATTATTCAGTCTGTGGCGATCGCGATGAATATGGGGGCAACCAAGCAAGACTTCGACAAGACGATGGCTCTGCATCCTTCCACTGCCGAAGAGTTCGTCACTATGACGTAATTCCATGCTTCGGAGGCTTGGGAAAACAAGGAAAAATCTTTTATTCATTCTCCCGTTTCTCCCGTTTCCCCCCCCTGCCTCCGTTTCCCCCTTTCTCAGTTCAAATTCTCCGATTCCCAGTCCGGACAGCTTTCCCCCTCCCAACCGTAGGGATGCATCCCGCATACGAGCAAGTTTTTGCCGTAAAGGTGACCGTGATAGTGCTGGCAACCCATACAAGCAGAATTGCGATCGGCAGTTGGCGGCACGTAGGCGATCGGAACGAAGGGGTCGGTGTCGTCGAAGTCTTCATCGAGATCGAATACGTCGAAATCTAACCCTTGGTAGAACTCAGAAATAGGCTCGACAAACTCGTTGACCGCTCGCTCGAACTCAGCAGTCATGTCATCGATGGGTAGATTCGCGTGCAAGCTTTCTCGTACTTGTTTGCCCACGTCTTCAGAAAACTCTACCAGCTCGTCGATCGCCTCATCCACCTCATCGGCGATATCTTGAAAAAAGCGATCGACCTCTTCACTCCAAGTATCGATCGCTTCAAAAAATGCTTTTGTCCAATCTTCCATTGTTGAATTGACGGATTAAAATAAACGATCCGTAACCATAGCCTCGGTTGGGCCTGCTTCAGTTATCCCGTTCCAAGCGGCGCAGTTCTTCTTGGAGTTCTCGAACTTGGTCGTGCAACTCGGAGACGTTTTCGCCTTCTCCTTGGGCCGCCGTTTGCGAGGGTTCCTCATCGTCGAGAATTTCAATCCGGCGCGGTTCCGATGGGGCGGATTTGGGGGATGCCGTACCGGGGGTGGGTTGTCCCTGCTGCATCATTTCTTCGACGAAGCGACGCGCTTCATCGGTGCTCATCTCCCCGCGTTCGACCATCTCATCGGCGAGTTTTTGAGCTTGGACTCGCAATTCTCCGATTTTACTCGTCGCTTTTTCTCCAGCATAGGATGCAATTCCCACGCCCAGGTAAAAGGCTTTTTGAACCATATCTCCAAAACCAGCCATACCGCTCTAGGCTCCTTATTTATCGTCAGTGCGCTGACATTAATTACAATTACTTACAGCTTAAGAAAAACCGGACGATTTGCCTACTCGAACTTACCGAACTCGAAGTGAGGCGAACTGAGGCGAAAACAGGGCGACCCGGAGTCCACGCCTGTCACAAGCATCCCGTATTGCTGCTACCTTCCGGTCCTGACAAGGTTTGGGCGTTGCGACCGCATGGGTCCAGGTCTAAGACTAATGATACCATTAAAACGTCATTCGACAACGATGCACCATTGGTAAAGTTCGTATTCCACGCAGCCGTTGCGAACCAGGGGATCTTGCGAGACGATCGCTTCGGCTTCCTCCATGGACTCGGCCTGAAAGAGCAACATTCCCCCACCCCGTCGTTCCCAGTAGCCGGTTCGGGCTTGGTGTCCTTTCTCGATTAACTCGCGGACGTAGGCTTTGTGGGCGGGTACGTATCGATCGAACGTCGATTTCTCGACGATGCCGAATTCAATTTTGGCAAACCAAGGCATTATATCAATAGAGATTGAGCGAACGAATACTTCTAATACGTATCTAATACGTATCTAATACTTCAATTCTGAGTCAGGGGTCTAGGAGATGGAAGAATCGAAAACGCGATCGTCAAAACGATATTTTGTCGCCCTACTTCCTCCGGACAAAGTGGCGGAGGAAGTCACGGAAATCAAACAATTTTTCGATCGGACTTACAACAGTCACGGCGCGCTCAAATCTCCACCGCACATTACCCTTCAGCCGCCATTTCATTGGGAAGCCGAGCGATTGACCGTGCTAACGGAAAGTTTAGCAGAATTTACGCAGTGGCACTATCCCATTCCGATTACGCTTTCGGGTTTCGGTGCGTTTCCGCCTCGAGTTATCTACGTTAACGTTCTCAAAACGCCCGAACTCATGCAAGTGCGCGCGTCGTTATTCACCTATCTAACCCAGAAGTTTGAATCGATCGCGACAAAAGCCGATCGCCGTTCCTTTTCACCTCATATGACCGTTGCCTTTCGAGATTTGAAAAAGCACGATTTTTACGATGCTTGGCCGCAGTTTCAGACGCGATCGCTCTCGAGGGAATTTACCGTTTCCCATCTGACGCTATTGGTTCATGACGGTCGTCAGTGGCAAGTCGATCGCCAATTTCCATTTTTAGCAACCTAATTTTGGCGCTCGCCAAATAGAATTGACGAGCGCGCATATCCCGATCTCATGCTATTTTTGAATCGTAATTGTGGAATTCAATCCTCTCGTTTAAAAATAGACAGATAAGGAGATTCGCTAGATGAAACCTGCCGCCATCATTGTTCTCGGTTTAGTGGCAACATCGATCGGGATATCCCCCGTTTTCGCTCAACAATTGCGACTCCGATTTAATACCGACGATCCCGCACTTTTTCTGGCCGGGGAAGCCGATTCTTGTCAAGGATGCGACCTCAGTGGCATTACCCTCGCCGAAGATCCCAGACGACCCGATCGCTATCGCAACATCCAAATGCGACAAGCGGATATGAGTAACGCAACCCTGCGCGATCTCAATCTCAGCGGCGCGTACTTTACCTGTGCCGACCTCTCCGGGGCCGATTTGTCCGGGGCAGATCTGTCCGATGTAGACTTTCTCTACACCGACCTGTCCGGCGCGAACCTCAGCGGGGCAAACGTCAGTTCGAGTACCTTTCGGGGGGCAGTGATGGACGCAAATACCAATCTCGACGGAATTACCATCGACGACACGACGATCGCCCCCAACTCCCTCTTCGCCATGGATACCGAAGCGATGAATGTCGTCGAACCCATTCCTTTCGACAATCGACCCTATTGCGTCGGTCGATCGGAGTAAGGAGTGTTGTAGGGGCGCGCGCATTTGAGCGAAAAATCCTCGGAAAGACGAAACGTCAAATATCCAAATGCTTCGCCCTCTTCTCTCCGCGTCCCCGCGTCCGGAGCGTCTCCGCGTCTTTCTTTCTCTCCCCCACCCCCATCCGATCTATGCTGGAACATGTCGATCGCGTGCTGGGAGTGACCAACATTGCAACAGCCAACATTGCAACAAATTACTGGGAAAACCAAACTACTCGGGGTGATTGGCGATCCCGTCGAACATTCCCTCTCCCCAGCGATGCACAACGCGGCGATCGCAGACCTCAATCTCGATTACGCCTATCTCCCCTTCCCCATCGCTGCCGAAAATCTGGAAACAGCGATCGCCGGATTTGCCGCCATTGGTTTAGTTGGGTTCAATATCACCATTCCCCACAAACAAACGATTATGCCCTTCCTGGCGGAGATATCCCCCGTGGCGCGAGCAGTGGGGGCGGTGAATACCGTCTGGCGCAGCGAGAAGGGGTGGGAAGGGACAAATACTGACGTGGAAGGATTCCTCGCCCCCCTGAAAACGCTAAATCGAGACTGGACTCAGACTGTGGCGGTGGTTCTGGGGAATGGCGGCGCGGCGCGGGCGGTGGTGGCTGGGGCCGCGCAACTGGGCTGTCGGGAAGTTCGGGTGGTTGGGCGAAATCGGGAAAAACTCGATCGATTTGCCGCCAGTTGGCAGAATTCACCGATCGAAGTCAATCTGAAGCCCTATCGCGCCGATGCCGTCGCCGAGGCGGTTTCTGGGGCGACGCTGCTGGTGAATGCGACCCCCGTCGGCATGTCTCCCCATGTGGATCGATCGCCCTTCGAGACAGCGCTATTTGCCAAACTGGCTGCCGATGCGATCGCCTACGATTTGATTTATACCCCCAGTCCCACCCAGTTTCTGCGGGAGGCGCAACAGGTGGGGATTACGGCGATCGACGGTGCGGAAATGCTCGTGTGTCAGGGGGCGGCAGCGTTAGAGAAGTGGCTGCAACAACCCGTTCCCGTGGCGGTGATGCGGCAGGCGTTGCGGGCAGGGTTGGACGGACGCGGGAGATGAAGGAGATGAGGAAGAGAGTGGGTATTGAACGTTTTCCACACTCCATTCCCCCCCGGCTATTCTAAGCAATTTGGGTTATCGGGCTGGAGTTCCACGGCGCGATCGTAACTTGCTAATGCCTCCTCATACCGTCCTAATTTCTCCAGTACAACCCCCCGGTTAGACCAGGCTTGGTGCAAGTCGGGCTTGAGTTCGAGAACACGATCGAAACTTGCCAATGCCTCCTCGTATTGAGCCATACAATCGCACAATAAAGCACCCCGATTAACCCAGGCTTCGGGGTAGTCGGACTGGAGTTCCACGGCGCGATCGTAACTGGCTAATGCCTCCTCAAAGCATCCTAAGTTTTGCAGCGCAACCCCCCTGTTAGACCAGGCTTCGGGGTAGTCGGACTGGAGTTCCACGGCGCGATCGTAACTGGCTAATGCTTCCTCAAAGTGTCCTAAGTTTTGCAGGGCATTCCCCCGGTTATACCAGGCATCGCGGAAGTCGGGTTTGAGTTCCACGGCGCGATTGAAACTCGCCACCGCCTCCTCGTATTGAGTCATACAATCGCACAACAAAGCACCCCGATTAACCCAGACCATGTGGTCGTCAGGCTTAATTTCGACGGCGCGATCGTAACTGGCCACCGCCTCCTCAAAGCGTCCTAAATCTCGCAGCGCAATCCCTCGGTTAGACCAGGCCATGTGGTCGTCAGGCTTAATTTCCACAGCGCGATCGAAACTCGCCACCGCCTCCTCAAAGCGTCCTAAGTCTCGCAGCGCAATCCCCCGGTTATACCAGGCTGTATGGTCGTCGTGGAGTTCCACGGCGCGATCGTAACTGGCTACCGCCTCCTCAAAGCGTCCTAAGTCTCGCAGCGCAATCCCCCGGTTATACCAGGCTATATGGTCGTCGGGCTTGAGTTCGACGACGCGCTCGAAACTCTCCAACGCCCCCTCCAAATCCCCAGCATTGTATTGCTGCTTACCCCGTTCTAACCATTCTTCCGCATTCCCATCTCCGCTTTCCGAACTCCGAACTCCCCCTTCCGAATTCCCACCCTCCACATACTCCCAAATCTCCCAAATCACCTCCCGTTCCCGCATCTGCGCCCCAATCTCTCCGGCTAACTTTGCCAGAGATTTCCCATCCCCATCCCCTTCCCCAATTCCGACTTCCGCGCTTCCAATTCCGAATTCTCCCAACCGCACCAGCGCCTTCGCCACCCTCTGATTCGGTTCCGCCTCGGCGAGCAACATTTTCCCGTAGCCGCGCAACCACACCACCCAGTCCGCTTCCGTTCCCCGCGCTGCCATCTCCTGCCAAAATGCCGAGACGGCCGCTTCTCCCTGGGCGGTTTTTACCAGCAGTTCTCGAAATAAGCTTTCGTATTCTGCTTCTGTGAGTGGGGGCAACTCCCGCGTCAGCAAGGCATTGCCGATTTCGGCAGCAGTTTGAGCCAGGGGATGTGTCGTCCAAATCCCCCCCAGCAGCACCATCCGCCGCGCCAATTCCCGATTGGGGACGGGAGATTCCAGCAGTCTGCGTCCGAATCGCTGCAACCAGAATTTTAAAACCCGCTCTTCGGTACGCTTGCCGAAATGGGCCAAAACCCGCTCCCGATCCCATCCCGAAGCCACCCCATCGAGGGCTTCCATCCACAGTTGCTCGTACCCGGCATCGCTGAGAGGGTTGGGTTGGTTGTCTGAGTCGGGTTCTGGTGGCTGAGGGGGTCCGATCTTGCGCCATACCTGCCGTATCCAACGCTCCAGTTGCCGCCAGATTCGTCCGAGCATTATCTCATCTCCTCTCCGGAATACAGATATTGTAGCGAGGGCTTCGTTAGCTCTCGGGGGCTTCGGAGGCTTCGGAGGCTTCGGAGGCTTCGGAGGCTTCGGAGGCTAATACATCCCAATTCCTCCGTTTCTCCCAATTCTCTCCCTCTCCGCGTCCCCGCGTCCGGAGCGTCTCCGCGTCATCTCCCCCCCGTTCCCCATTCCCTCTCCATCTAATAATGAAAAACAACGGGTGTCCCGACTGCGGCCCAGTGATACAACCACTCGGCGTGGTCTGGGGCGACGTTGGTGCAACCGCGACTGACGGGTGTGCCGAAGTCGTCGTGCCAGTATGCGCCGTGGATGGCGTAGGAAGTTCCGTAGTAGAACATGGCGTAGGGTACGTCGGGAACGTCGTAATCTGCCCCCTGCATCCGGACGGAAGGATATTTCGATTGGATGGCGAACAGCCCCGGTAGCGTTGGGGTTGAGGGCTTCCCAGTGGAAACGACGATCGCGTAGACGGGGTTGGGACCTTCCCAGGCAATTAATCGCTGCCGGGTAATATCGACTTCGATCCAGCGGCCATTGGCTTTTTTGAGGGATTGCATTTCATCTTCCATCCCCGTGTGGTGGGCGATCGCCTCGGAAATTGCGGGGGAAGAAATGGGGGCCGCCGTTGCCCGAATCGGTGGGGGAACGGACACACTTGCAGCAAACAGACACAGGGCCGCTAGCCAATGGCAGCGATCGACGATCGAACGGGGACGAACACACATAGACGAATGGGGAGTTAGATTAGGATGTCGGTTAGATTTCAGGCGCTAGCCCGCGAATCGGGTTCCGTAGATGCGCATTCCTCGAGAATTGACCCAATTCGATCGAACATTTCCCGATTTTGGAACCATTCTACCCGGTTTAATCCTTTATGTCGCAGCCGATTCTGGAGGTCGCCATCGGTTGCCACGCGGTAGATTCCCCCGGCAATACTTTCGATATCCAGCGGATCGACGTACTCGGCCCCCTCGCCACAAACTTCGGGTAAAGATGCCGCGTTCGAGACGATCGCCGGACACCCGCAGGCCATGGCTTCGAGGGGGGGAATGCCAAATCCTTCGTAGAGGGAGGGAAACACAAATGCCGTCGCGCGTCGATACAATGCGGCTAAATCGGTATCGGCAACGTAACCCAAAAATTTCACTTTCTCGGCAATTCCCAGTTGCGCGGGTAACTCGGTGAGGGTGGTATCCATTTTGTTGAGTTTGCCGACGATCGCCAATTCTAAATCGAGTTCTAAATCTAAAGATTTCAGTTGCGCGAAAGCTTGAATCAGACGGCGCACATTTTTATAAGGTCGCATCTCCCCCACCCAGAGAACGAAGCGCTTCAAGCCATATTTGACCGCAATCGTACCATCTTCGAGTTTTGGCGTTGCTTGAAAAATATCCGCACGATAGCCTTGATAAGCCACATAGATGGGAATGCGATCGCTCTTTATAAATCGTTCTAAATCCCGTTTTGTATGCTCGGAAACGGCGATTATTGCCCGAGAAACCTTTGCCAATCGCGGTAGAATATATTGAAAGTAATATTTGACTCGCGGGTAAGTTTCGGGAAAAAATATCGGCAGTAAATCGTGAACGGTAATTACTTGGGGACAGACGGGAAATAACATCCCTTCGGGAACGGGAGAATAGGCTAAGGAAACCTTTTCTTGAAGTAGCGATTTAGGAAAAGCTGTCTGATGCCAAAGGAGGCGAGAAAGGTTGCCGCGAAAATTATTTTGGTAGATGCGATCGCTATCAATTTTTCGGTGTAAATGGGGAGAATTTGCCGTCATGCCATCTGCGGCACTATAGACGATAAAATCTCCATCATGGCGATCGACTCCGCGCAACACCTCGCGAGTATATCGATTGAGACCATCAGATGCCGATTCGTTAAAGTGACTGGCATCGATCGCAATTTTTGGCATTTTGTACGATCTAGCGATTAGCTTTCAGCGATCGGCTTGCAACCGTCAGTTATTAGCTATTTAACTCTGAAGAATCCAGCTTTTTCAGCCAGAAGCAAGCTGACAAGGAATAATTTTTAACTTGGCATTCTCTCCCCATCTCCGCGTCTCCGCGTCATCTCCTCTCTCGTTCCCCATTCCCCATACTTAACCCCAAAATCCCGCCAATATCAGGGGAATCAGAATCACTGCGGTGACAATGGCAAAAAAGGTGAGGGGATCGATATCGATTGTATTCGCTTCCTTCGTATTATTAGTAACATTTTTAGGTTTGCGAGTCATGTTATCCTCATTTTGCGCGTTAGTTCGATCGACAATTTTAAGAAATCGACTTTTTGAGTCACTCCCTCAAGTACGATCGTTTCTCGATCTTATGTCTTAACGAGGCGTTTTGCGCGATCGATTGGAGGAGCGAGAGTTAGTACCTTTAGCTGTTTGACCGCGAATGGCTTCCACCACCATCGAAACCACGGAAGACCAAGTGAGATCGCGGCGCTTGAAGATAACGCGCAGTTCTCGTAACGCTCGTTCTGCGGTCAGATCGGGAAATTCCGTTTCTTTGGTTAGCGGTGTCGAGACTCTCAGGGGATCGCATTGTACGGCGTTCAGTCCTTGAGAAACAGCAGTTTTAATCTGTTCGTAAAGCTTGTATCGACCGCGTTGTTTTTGGTGGCGCGCGCCTTCTTGGCTGGATGCGTAGAGGGGAGGGAGTCGGTTGAGTGCGTAGGCGATCACTTGCAGCCGATCGATATATTTAGCCAGCTTCGGTGAAAGCATTTTCAACCGTCGATCGACTTCTTCGGTCACCAGTTCTTCCATCACGTTAACGAACGTTTTGGTGGAATGATATGACATGGTATTAGTAACTTAAAGATCTCAAAACTGTAGATAATTCGATCGACGATCGACCATTGTCTAAACTTCAAGAACTTCAAAAAGACTCAATATTTAGTTTTGTTGAAAAAACAACTCAAACTGTCAAGTCAGTTCTCGAAAAAGTTCTTAAAAATTAAAAAAAGTTAAAATTTGAATTAACTTACCTTGTGAGAAAGGTAAATCTCGATCGTCAAAAAACTTGTCAGGTCTAGTATCGATCGCATCAAAGACACACCCGCGATACGACAATTTCCCTTGTCGCTATATTCATTCTCTCAACGGAAAGACCAAGGGATAATTTATGGAAATGAGGTATAAATCCATTAAGGGTTCCCACCTATTTAAGTCGATCGGCTCGAACGCATTTTTCCGATCGAAGCACTCGGCGAGTGCCGATCGTAACAACCGTACATGAGGAAGGTCTCTGGCTACACATCCTTTTCCCACCAATACGAAGACCTTCGGCTAACAAGTGATTTGCACCTAAATGGCAGATTTTCAATATTATAGCGGTTCTAGACTAGATTTTTAGTCGATCGGTCGATCTCAGAGTTCGAATTTTGAAGGTAAATTCCTTGGAGTGGAGTGGAGAGTCTGCCATCAACCGCGATGTGATGGGGATAGACGAGAATATGATGAAATCGGCATACTCGAGTGCAAAGCCGAATGTAAAGATTTAGGGGAAGAAGTAACTGTAAGTGGGAATGCCCCATCCGAGGAAATAGCGACCCATCACCACAAAACTGACCGAGCCGACCAAGAGTAACGTGGCTTGTAAATCTTGTTTGAGACCTGATAAACCTTCTCGTTCTAGACCGTAATTAAAGACAAAATAAGAGGGTAAATCGTTGAGCGTTACCACGAGTACGAGTCCAAAAATTCCCCCTATATTGAATCCCAAGGGTAAGCCAACGGCCATGAATAGAAACCGAAATAGGTTGCCAAGGGCTACGTAGTTTGATTTCCCGAGCGCCATGAGTGCCGGACCGTTAGTTTGCTGTAAGACTGCCGGCCACACGCCAAGAGCCAGCAGGGGTAACATCCAAGAGGCTTGAGCGTATCGCTCGTCGTACAACTTGAGAACGATAAAATCTCCGAAACCAGCCAGAACCGTCAAAATTCCCACCATTGCCACCAACAAAATCCAGCGTTTGGTCAGAATTTTCTGTCTGAGCGCCGAACGCGGCAAACCCGCTCGTCGAGAGATAATTGGAAAGATGACTTTACTACTCAAACTCTTGACCACCATGCGGGGAATATCGGCAAAGGTAAAGGCAACGGTATAAATGCCCAACAGCTCGAAGGAGGTCAGTTTGGGCAGCATGAAGCTATCAAACTGGGATGATAAAAACGTCAGCGCTGTTGAGAAAAATATCCATCGTCCGAAGGAAAACAATTCTCGAGCGGCATCTCCATCCCAATGCAAGCTGTTTTTATACTCTGGGATGAGTCGATGGCTCCAAATGACTTTAACAACAGATGCAAATAAACTACCAAATACCAATGCCCAAATCGTTGGGTTAAATAAAGCCCAAATAATCATGGCAATCAGCGATAAAAACTGAGAGCCAAATTGAAAGATTGTCAGTTGACCGATATTAATGCGCCGACTGAGGGTGGCAAGGGATGTGGAGTTAAAACCTGTCAGAATCGTACTCAAACTGACAATTGGTACTAACCAAAGTAGTTGTGGATTTTCGTAGGCAACCGAGATCGGCCATGCAATCAAAAGACTCACTAACCAAAGACTTATTCCGCGAACAATTTGCAGCGTCCAAGCCGTATTAAAAAAGTTGGGTTCTTCACCTCTGGGATTTTGGACGATACTGGGGGCAATTCCAATATCTGAAAACAGGTTGAGTCCCATAATTAGAGAATTAATGAGCCTCATTAATCCAAATAATTCGGGTGCGAGCAATCGAGTTAAAACGAGGTTGTTAACTAAGCGTAGCGACTGGCTTGCTCCATACCCCACAAAAGTCCAAATAGCTCCACGAACGGCTGTCTTTTTTAGAGAGGGCATATCTACCTAAAATGGATGGAATAAAATGGGTTGGATAACTGAAGAAAATTGAAAAACTTTATCGAATCTCAAGTTCGACATCGACTTAAAGAGTCCCAGACATATCCATTTTATCGATCGCAAACACTCAACCTGATATCTCAATCGAAAGCTTGACCGATTGCCTAAGCTTTCAGACTCGATCGAAAAGCCCGATCGAGCATTTTTTCGCGTTATTAATTGTTTTAGCACGATACGGCGATTAGACCCCATAATTCTATCGAATTACAGTAACTTTAGCATTCCCTTTAGATTTCTGCCGCTTCTAGGCATTCCTTCTATGTCGGTGTCCTCCCGCGCCTTCTCTTGGAAGCCTTGAAGCAAAAGTGGATATCGCTCGAGAATATCTGGTTATGGCTTTTTATCATCTCAATTTTCGATCTTCTGTGGCTAAGAGGAGTCGTTTTTGCGACGAACTGGGTTCAAGTTTAAAATACACTGAGTTGAGACAACTGTAAAACTATCGAGCTGCGATTGGGGACAACGTTCGAGTATCGTTGTAAATGCCAGAATGCGATTATCTTGAAGTTGCTTTAGGGCAATTTCGGCAGCTTTGGGATACTGTTTTATCCAGCTATTTTTTTCGATATATTCTAGTGTGAGGGTATCGCTTTCCAAGAGCCAAAAGTCTATATTATACTTTCGCACGAAATTTTGGATGTCTGATAAGTTTATGGCGTATTGAGCTTGAATCAAATCTTGCGTTCGAGATTGAAACGGACGATAGTATCCTAAATGGTAGGGAATTGCGTACTCTTGACTGGAAAGAATCGATCGATGGGCAAATGTAGGTAAATTATTGGTTTCTGAAGAAATGGATGCAATTTGAATGGTTTTTGGCTGTCTATCGAAAAATTGATAGAGTTTGGGGGCAGAACCTAGATGGTAATTTGTTTTGGGAAATTCACTTAATGAGGTTGGATAGAAAATTAGGTAGCTAAATACAAATCCTACGATAGAAATAACTAAAATCCAAGCGATATTCCCTAACCTCAAAAAGTACGAGCGAGACGGGATGGACTTCGCCCAATGAAAAATCGTATCGAGCAAAATGACTAGCGAAATTGCTGCCGAAAACGACATTATAACTCGCAAGCTATGCTGTGTATATCGACTGGGAAGGTGTAGTTTGAAGAGCAATGCATGGGCGAGAAAGAAAAGACCTAAACTTGAAATTGTCAGGTGAAGTAATATTTTAACCTGCGATCGCACTTGGCAAACGAGAGGAAATCGATCGGGAAATTTGAGTAAAATCGGTAATAATAAGCCAGTCCCGAGTAATGGCGGATCGAATGGAATTTGAATGCCGCTGCGTCCCCCATTTAACCAATATCGCCCGAAGTCATCGTAGAAAAATCGAACCCGTCCTCCCGGCAAAAATTCTGGCATCGTTCTAGCTTGGGTGGCGGTAATCGTGGGTGAAAAATCAGATGTTTTTAAGGCGTAAGGTAAGAGGACAAAGAAAGCAATACTTAAACCCAAAATACAAAACCAAAGTTCGCGCTTATTTTGACTCAGTTTGAGTTTTTTATTTTTCCAAGACCAAGGTGTTAAAACTAGCACGCCAGAACTGATTAAAACATATTGAGGATAGAATAACCCGATCGCCACTAATGCAACGAAGCACCCGAGAGAACGGCGAGTCAAATGATATAAAAATGCGAGAAATAAAGGATTTAAAAATGCTCTTGGGGTTCCCGAAGCCAAATCGTCCCGCATCCAGAGATTTTGAGTGAAGAGTGCAGATGCCAAAAAACCGGCTGCGGGGATGGGAAAAATTTCCAGACACAGGATAAAACAGCAACTCGTTGCCATCAATCCTAAAATTGGGGGAATGAGTTTGCTTAAGAGTAACGGCTCGATTCCCAGATAGGCGAATAAGCGATAGAATGCAGAGTATCCGATCGGAGCAACAGATTGGAAGTAGTCGGCAATTAAATCGTCGGGAAAAAGCTCGGGATCGATAAATCGCTGCATCCAGAACACATGCTGTCTGGCATCGTCTGAGACGACAAACTCGCCGCTGAAGGCTTGTTGAACGACTTGCCAACTGTATACCCCAGAAACGATCGTACTGGCTGCAAACCAAAACCAATAGACATGGCGATTGCTTTTGCCGATGGGTGCACTCAGCCAAGTTTGCCAGGAATTGCCGAACACGATTGCCGATCGAAGAGTGGTACGCGAGCGTTCTTGCCGTTCACTGTATCACGAAGTTTCCCTTCTTCGATCGGGAGGTAGAGAGTTGCGTCTGGCCCACACGCGGATATCCCGACGCGCGAGGGAAAATCCGAATGCCGTTCGATCGAGCAAAAAGTAAGCATTTTTACAGACAAAAACAAATTTTTCATTGGATTTTTAGCTTTGATAACAACTCAGTTAGATTTTTAGAGATTCGATCGAAATGCTCGCCACGTACATTTTTTCAACTTCTAAATAGATATTGCTTTAAAAGCGATCGGGGCGAAAGTATTGCCGATATTGAGTCATTAAATAATAAATTAGTTTCTTTCAATCGCCAGTTTTTAGATCGGAAGACGTGAATTTTGTATCCGATCTAGCCGTTCGATCGTCAATGTCAAAAGATTTTAATTTAAATCTGATTAATTCAATTTTTTATCCCGATTTTTTCTAGAAGTAATGTTATTGAGTAAAAAGCCTTTCACTTAAAAACGCTACTCCAGACCCCTGCACTCCCATGAATGACGCTTCACCTCGCGACCGAGAAATTCTGCCCGCGCGAAAACCCGCTCGGCATCGCTTTTTGCGCCTGCGGTGGTTTGACAATCTACCCATTCGGCGCAAGCAGCTTTTGGGACTGTTGACCTCCGAAGTACTTTCAGTCGTTGGGTTGATGGGGGTGGGAGCGTGCTTGATTGTCTTGGGAGGACACCGGATGCTCCTCCACCAAGCCCAATCGGAGCTAGCAGTCACTCAAATCAATTACGATATCAAAATCGACCAAATGGGCTTTGGCTTTCGAGGTCAATCTGATAATGTGGCGATCGTCGATGCCGCGCGCACCCGTAACGACGATCGCCCGTTGGAACCGGCTTTGCACGATCGAGTCAAGGAAATTCTCCAAAACGAAATCAAAGCCAGAAATATCGAATATGCGACCCTCGTCGGCAACGATTTGCGGGTCATCGTCAATGCCAATACCGATCGCACCGACGAGATTTTCAATCCCAACAATCTCGTGCGCCAGGCGATCGAAAAAAAACAGCAAATTAAAACCAGCGAGCTTGTCCGTACAACCGAACTGAGAACCGAAGGCGCGCCTCTGCCGCCCAATTTTGCCGCGCCAGATGCCTTAATTCGCTATACCGTCACCCCAGTTCGAGATTCCCAAAAAGTTATTGGCGCGCTGGTTTCTGGGGATATCGTGAATCAGAAACGTCCGATTGTCGAGCGGACGATTGGAGCGCTAGGGGGTGGCTACAGCGCGATTTACTTGCACCAACCCACGGGGGAATTCGTTCTGGCAACCTCAGACACCGAACCGCAAATTGCCGCTCTCGGGGAAGTACTGCAAGGGGGAAAACAAGCGCTGTTATCTGATGCGGTTGCCACACCGGGGGAGTCTGTTACCCAACGCATCAGAGCCGGCAATCGCACCCATACCGTCGCGGCAAAAAGCGTGACGAACTTTGCCGGAGAACCGGTGGCCGTGCTGGTGCGGGGGACTCCCGAAACCGCATTGAACGCATTGCTCGGTCAAAGCTTGCGAGTCCAAATTATTCTGGCCGTTTTTGCGCTGGCGGTGGATGTGCCGATCGCGATCTGGTTGGGAAATGCGATCGTCGGACCCATCAAACGGCTGCGCCAGACCACTCGCTCTTTTGCCGATGGCGATTTGCAAGCGCGAACTGAAGTCACCACCAGCGATGAAGTGGGAGAACTCGCCACCACCTTCAACCAAATGGCCGATCGGATCGTCTCTGCCTGGCAGGTGGAAGCCGCAATCCAGGAGCAAGTCCGACTCAACAAACGATTGCAACAAGAAATCGCCGAGCGCGTGCAAGCCGAAATGGCGCTTAAGAAATCGAAAACCTTGCTCAAACAGAGAAATGAAGAGCTACAACAACTCCTGCTCAAACTGCAATCGACCACCACTCAGATGATTCAAGCTGAAAAAATGTCGAGTTTGGGTCAGACCGTTGCTGGGGTGGCTCACGAAATCAATAACCCCGTCAACTTCATTCACGGCAACCTCACCTACGCCAGAGACTACGCCCGAGATTTGCTCGAGACGATCGCCCTCTATCAAAAAGAGTATCCCGATCCTCCTCCGGCGATCGCCGAAAAAATCCAACAGTGCGATCTCGACTTTATCCAGGAAGACTTGCTGCAACTGTTGGGATCGATGAAAGTGGGAACCGATCGAATTCGCGAAATCGTCAAATCTTTGCGCACCTTCTCCCGTCTCGACGAAGCGGACATGAAAGCCATCGATATTTGCGAGGGAATCGAGAGTACTTTGATGATTCTCAAAAGTCGCCTCAAAGCGAAACCCGACCGTCAGGCTATCGAAATCGCGCGCGAATACGGTTCCTTGCCGTGGGTAGAGTGCTATCCCGGACAGCTCAATCAGGTGTTTATGAATCTACTCGCCAATGCTATAGACGCTCTTGAAGAGACGATGGAGAAGCAGCCACTCCCAAACCCAAAAATTTGGATTCGCACTCGATTATTGGCCCAAAACTGGGTTCGTATTTCCATCGCCGATAACGGATCGGGAATTCCTAAAGCGGCGATCGCTAAACTCTTCGATCCCTTTTTTACCACCAAAGATGTCGGTAAGGGAACGGGACTGGGACTCTCGATTAGCTATCAAATTATTGTCGATCGTCACCGAGGTCGCTTGCGATGCGAATCCGCGCCGGAACGCGGCACTGAATTTATCATCGATATTCCCCTTCGCCAGCAGAAGTATACCCCGATCGATGTTAATGACAGTTCCTCAGAAATGGCGATCGGGGCTTAA
>JAXHUC010000071.1:0-33299 GCA_034189805.1 Cyanobacteriota bacterium | reverse complement strand
CCCCCAGCTCCCCAAGCTCCCACAGCTCCCCAAGCTCCCCAAGCTCCCCAGCCCCAGCTTCCCATTTCCCGATCGGCTTTTAGTGTTTCCCGAGCGCTCGCTGATAAACTAATATACGGGTGCGCTCGTATTCGATCGAGCTAGTTCACTTGCCCTTAAAAGACATTAAGAAGACATATTTCATGCAAGACGCAATTACGACCTTAATAAAAAGTTACGATGTAACCGGGCGATACCTCGATCGCGATGCGCTCGATCGCCTCAAGTCTTATTTCGAGACGGGAACGGCACGGGTGCAAGCTGCTGCGGCGATCAATAGCAGTGCGGCCAGCCTCGTCAAGCAAGCCGGCTCTCAGCTCTTTAGCGATTTGCCCGAACTGATTCGTCCGGGTGGCAGCGCTTACACCACCCGTCGCTATGCTGCCTGCTTGCGCGATATGGACTACTACCTGCGTTATGCGACCTATGCCTGGGTGGCGGGAAATACCGACGTTCTCGACGAGCGAGTACTCGCGGGTTTGCGCGAAACCTACAACTCCCTCAACGTTGCCATCGGTCCGACAGTCATCGGTATCGGCATCCTCAAGGAAATCGTGCGCGCCAAGGTTGCCGAAGCGGGAATTGAAAATGCCTCATTCTTAGACGAACCGTTCGACCACATGATTCGCGAGTTGGGTGAAACTGACGTTTGAGCGAGTTTGGCATTGGCTTTCCATCGAAGGCCAACCCGAAACAGTTTGAAAAATTCGATCGGTAATTATCAAGGTGACCCGTGCGAAGCAAGAGCGAGACGGCCAGGGTCATCTTTTTCAATGGGTAAGATGGGATGTTTCGAGCGATCGCATTTCCGACTCGGGTCGGGTGGATGGTAACGTTACGGTAAAAGTCGTGCCAGCACCCTCTTCACTCTCCACTTGGATGCTTCCTCGAAGCTGTTGGACGGCATGTTTGACGATATACAAGCCGAGTCCCGTACCTTGAATGCTGCGGACGTTCTCGGCACGCTCGAACTGCTCGAACAATCGGGCTTGAAAAGATGCGGGAATCCCCAGACCCCAATCGCGGACCCGAAGCGTCACCTGTTGCGCCTCGCGAGTCAGCGCCAAGAGTATCTTCCCTCCTTTAGGAGAATATTTGATAGCGTTTGAGAGTAAATTGGTGAGAATCTGGCGCAGTAATTTGGGATCGAGATGGATGGATGCGTCGCAGTTGTCGGAGAGGTGAGAGTCATCTGGGACTTCCAAGCAAAGCTGATGTTCGTCAGACATCGGTTGCAAGTGTTCGATTAAAATTTGACAAAATTCAGCTAAGTCAATAGGGACTGGGTGGCAGGTAATTTTATCGGCTTCTAATTGATGTAAAAACAGTAAATCTTCGAGCAAATCTGTCATATTACTCACAGATACTTTGATGCGATCGAGATGCTGAAATTTCTTCTCTAACGATAACTTTTCGTTATAATTTTTCAGCAAGTCTGCCGAGCAAAGAATCGTGGTCAGTGGCGTGCGCAAATCGTGGGATGCAATGGCAATGGTTTGTGATTGAAGCTCGTTAATTTGCACGATTTTGTCGAGTTGCTCTTCAATTTTTTTCTCGCCTTTTCGTTTTTGTAGCGCCATTTCAATCGTGGTGCTGATGTCTTGAGATTTAAACGGTTTGACGAGATAGCCGTAGGGTTCGGTTTGCTTAGCCCGATCGAGCGTATTTCGATCGGCATAGGCTGTCATGTAAACGATCGGTACTCGATAGCGATCGCGAATTTTTTCAGCCGTTTCGATCCCGTCGAGTTTACCCCGGAGCATAATATCCATTAACACGAGATCGGGAGACTGTTTCTCGACCTGTTCGAGGGCTTTTTCTCCAGAATTGACTTTTCCCGTCACCTCATACCCTTGCTTCTCCAAGTTTCGGGCAATGTTGGCAGCAGCAATCAGCTCGTCTTCAACGATTAAAATTTTGGCTAAACTCACAATAACTTAGTTCGATCGGGCTTAAAAATCAACAAATAGACGATCCGACTCAAATCGCGAAAACTTAAAAATCACAAAAATTCTTCTATTCCAGTTGTAACATTCTTGTCCTCCCTGTCCCCAGCCTCCCCTCTCCGCGTCTCCGCGTCCCCGCGTCATCTCTTTCCCCCATCTCCCCCAGCTTCTCCATCGAGATCGCCAAAAAACAACAATGTTTTCTGGAAACATGACAAATTTCTTGGTTTAGTGTATTAGATAGGGGCAACACGTTGAGGAGTACAGCCCATGGCACTAATCGTTCAAAAATACGGCGGGACTTCAGTGGGTTCGGTAGAGCGCCTTCAGGCGGTTGCCGCACGAGTAAGTCGAACGGCAAAACTCGGTAACTCCGTGGTGGTTGTGGTCTCCGCCATGGGCAAAACCACCGATACCTTAGTCAAACTCGCTCGAGACATTTCCAGCAATCCCAGTCGCCGGGAAATGGATATGCTCCTCTCCACAGGAGAACAAGTTTCGATCGCCCTGCTGAGTATGGCCCTCCAAGAAGCCGGACATCGGGCGATTTCCCTGACCGGCGCTCAAGTCGGCATCGTCACCGAAGCCCAGCACACCCGCGCCCGGATTTTGAGTATTCAAACCGATCGCCTCGATCGCCACCTCAACGATGGTAAAGTCGTTGTGGTCGCCGGTTTTCAAGGCGTTACCCCCTCCGGAGAACTCGAAATCACCACCTTGGGTCGGGGAGGGTCCGATACCTCCGCAGTTGCCCTGGCCGCTGCCCTGAGAGCCGATCGCTGCGAAATCTACACCGACGTTCCCGGCATCCTCACCACCGATCCGCGCTTAGTCCCCGAAGCCCAACTGATGGCCGACATTACCTGCGATGAAATGCTCGAACTCGCCAGCTTGGGCGCAAAAGTCCTTCATCCCCGCGCGGTAGAAATTGCGAAAAATTACGGCGTTCCCTTAGTCGTGCGATCGAGCTGGACGGAAGACCCCGGTACGCGAGTCACCTCCACCCCGCCCATTCCCCGTCCCTTAGAAGGATTGGAACTCGCCCGTCCGGTCGATCGCATCGAACTCGATACCGACCAGGCAAAAGTCGCCCTACTGCGGGTTCCTGACTGTCCTGGAGTCGCCGCCAAACTCTTCGGCGAAATTGGCGATCGCGATTTGGATGTGGATTTAATCATTCAGTCGATTCACGACGGCAATAGCAACGACATCGCCTTTAGCGTCAGCCGCACCTCTGCCGCGCGGGCCGAATCGATCGCTGAAGCCATTGCCCCCACCCTCGGCCGACTCGAAAGCATTCCCCAAACTGCTGAAGTCCTCGTCGAGCGGGAAATCGCCAAAATTAGCATCGTCGGGGCCGGGATGATCGGTCGTCCGGGGGTTGCTGCCGAGATGTTTGCTGCCTTGGGGAAAGCGGGGGTGAATATCGATATGATTTCCACCTCCGAAGTCAAACTCAGTTGCGCCATCGATGCGGCCGATAGCGATCGCGCCGTCACCGCCCTGTGCCAAGCCTTTGAAGTCAACAGTTCTCCAATTCCCGCACCGGGAGAAAACCCACCCGAATCGATCGCCAAACCCCCTGCCGTACGCGGTGTCGCCCTCGACCCCAACCAAGCCCGCCTCGCCATCCGGCAAGTGCCCGATCGCTCGGGAATGGCCGCGCGGTTCTTCCAAAAACTGGCCGAAAATAATATCAGCGTTGATATGATTATCCAATCCCAGCGCTGTCGGATCGTGAAGGAACTCCCCACCCGTGATATTGCCTTTACCGTCGCCCGCGCCGATGCCCAGGCCGCTCGGGAACTCCTCACCCCGATGATTGCCGAGGTCGGATGCGATGCGGTGATGGTCGATACAGCGATCGCTAAAGTCAGCGTCGTCGGTGCGGCGATGTTAGGTCAGCCGGGAATTGCCGCCAAGATGTTCGCATCCCTCGCCAGAAATCAAATCAACATTCAAATGATTACCACCTCGGAGATTAAAATTAGCTGCGTGGTCGCCGAAACGGATGGGGTGAAAGCATTGCAAGCAGTTCACGAGGCGTTCGAGCTGTCGGGAACTCAGAAAGTTCGGGTTCCGGCTTAGGAGAGAAAAATGGGGGACACGGGGGGAGAAACGGGAGAAACGGGGGAAACGGGGGAATTGGGATATCGTTGAAAAACTCAGTGCTTGTTGCCTCCCCTGCCTCCGAAGCCCCCGAAGCCTACGCTCTCATGTCAATTTCTCACCATTCGATCGCCCGTTCTGGGGTCAAATTTGCTCGAATCTTACTCAACCTTGCAGCGATTGGTGCTGGGTTGGTGACGTTTTGCGGTTTGTTTGGCAACATATGGTGGGTGTTTGAATTGCTCGACCATCCTCGCGGGCAATACTGCCTTATCCTGCTCGGAGCGATCGCCGTTAACACCATCTCTCAAACTCGATGGGTATGGGTCTTGCTCGTACCGTTAGCGTTGAATCTCGCCTTGATTTTACCCCTGTTTTTACCCAGTGCAACCCCTCCCCAATCTGCGGAAACGTTGCGGGTGCTGCATCTCAACCTCGATCGCCACAACACCAACTTTACGGGCGTTGCTAGGTACATCGAGCAGACTGATGCCGATATCGTTTTCTTGCAAGAAGTCACGCCAACCTGGTTAACGGAAATTGAATCTCAGGTTTCGCGATACGAAGTGCGCCTCTCCCGCGCCCAAAACGATACCCAAGGGGTGGCCCTGCTCGTTCCTGTCGAACCTTTTGCCGACATCGAGATAGTCAACACCCAAATTATCCATCTCCCCGAACGTTCGACAAGACCCCTCATCGAAACTCAAATCCGATGGGAAAATACCGACACGGTGCTGCTGAGTTTGCACGTTATCCGGTCTCGCAATGCGGGGACTTCCGATTATCAGAAAATTGAGTTTGCATCAGTGGCCCGGTGGAGCCAAGAGCAAGCCGCCCAAAATCGTCAGGCGATTGTTATTGGCGATTTTAATAGTACCCCCTGGTCCGATCGATTGCGGCAACTGCTCGGCACAAGCGGATTAACTAACTCCCTTGCAGGATGGGGTCTCCATACCACCTGGCCGGCCTATCTCCCGCCACCCCTGAGAATCCCGATCGATTTGTGCTTGCACAGTCCCTCACTTGCCACCCTGTCGCGAAAGATCGGCCCTCCCCTCGGTTCCGACCATCTCCCTCTCTGGGTCGAATTTGGAATGGAGAATGGGGAGTAAAGAAGGAGATATTTGATGTCAGTTCGACTCGGACTCAGTTCCAACAAATCGATTGGTCTTCAACGGGACACGTACCATCTGGAAGCGGATTATCTCCCAGGTCTAACCCGGTCAAATTAGTCAGTGAAGACAAAGAAGATGCGTCTGTGACTCGATTATTTGTCATGTGAAGATCTCTCAAATTGGTAAGAGTTGACAGGGGAGATATATCTATAATTTGGTTATCGTGCATGAAAAGACTCTCCAAATTGGTCAGAGTTGATAGGGGAGATATATCTAGGATTTGATTACGATTGAGCATTAGAGTCGTTAAATTCTTCAAAGACGATAAGGGAGATATATCTGTAATTTGGTTACCATCCAAGGAAAGCCAAGTCAAATTTTCCAAAGAGGATATAAAGGATACATCCCTCATTTGAATATTGTCAAACCCCAGATTGGTCAAGTTATGAAAAGAAGAGAGGGGAGATACATCAACATTTTGATTGCTGCTTAGGTAAAGACTTGTCAACTTGGTTAGAGAAGATAAGGAAGACACATCAATAATTTGATTGCCACTTAAGTAAAGACTCGTTAAATTAGTGAGCGTTGATAGAGGAGATATATCTACTATTTGGTTGCCACTTAAGTAAAGACTCGTTAAATTAGTGAGCGTTGATAGGGGAGATATATCTGTTAGCTGATTGTTTCCCAGACCAAGCTCTGTCAGATTGGTGAGCGTTGATAGAGTGGATATATTTGCTATTTGGTTCTCACCCAAGTAAAGCCAACCCAAATTGGTGAGGGTTGATAGGGGGGATACATCTGCTATTTGGTTGTTTGCCAGGCTCAGATTTGTCAGATTAGTGAAGGTTGATAGGGGGAATACATCTGCTATTTGGTTGCGTGTTAGACCCAAACTCGTCAGATTGGTGAGCGTTGATAGCGGGGATACATCTACTATTTGGTTGTGTGTCAGATCCAAACTTGTCAGATTGGTAAGCGTTGATAGCGGGGATACATCTACTATTTCATTTGACCGCAGCTCGAGCCTGGTCAGATTACTGAGTTGTTTCTGGGCCATCTGGCAATCGAATGTGTCGGCTTTTTCTAATAAAACCTTGACGGTGTGTCGAGCTTCTGGGGTCAAGCTGGCTCGATTCTCGCACCAGTCGGCAAAACTCTCGAAATCCTCTTCGACTGCCACCACGGGTCGATTTGTCAAGACTATCGAACAGGAAATCAGACCGAGCGCAAAGGCGATATTCAGACTCATCAATTTACTGTATTTTTTCATTATTTTATTGAGTTCTATTGGGTTCTATTGAGTAACAAGTGACGTTCTCCCGACCCAGTTTAATTAGTAATGTAGAACGGAGAGTAACGGGGAAGAATTTGATTGTGAATTGCGATCGGGCGTTAGGTTTAAAAGTTACAAATCGCTCGTTCTTCAAAGGGACAGTTACGTTCTGTAAGCTGATTACCTCCGAGATAAAGACTGGTCAAATTGTCTAAAGAAGATAGAGCAGATACATCCTTAATTTGATTTTCTGCCAGGTTAAGCCAAGATAAATTAGTTAGAGAAGAAAGAGGAGATACATCCTCAAATTGATTCCATTGCAGGTTGAGACTCGTCAAATTGGTGAGCGTTGATAGGGGCGATACATCCTCGATTTGGTTATCGCTTAAGGAAAGCCAAGTCAAATTGGTGAGCGTTGAGAGAGGAGATACATCACTCATTTGGATGCCGTCGAGGTCAAGCTCGGTCAAATTGGTGAGCGTTAATAGGGAGGATACATCGCTCACTTGGGTGCCTCCGAGATAAAGATCGGTCAAATTAGTTAGCGTTGATAGGGGCGATACATCTACTATTGGGTTTTTTCCCAGATAAAGATTGGTCAAATTTTTCAAAGAAGATAGAGCCGATAGATCGCTAATTTGGTTATCACCTAGGGAAAGATCTGTCAAATTTTCCAAAGAAGATAGAGCCGATAGATCGCTAATTTGATTGCCGATCAGGGAAAGATAAGTTAAATTTTCTAAAGAAGATAGAGCAGATGGATCGCTAATTTGGTTGTCTCCTAGGTCAAGCCAGGTCAAATTGCTTAGCCTTGAAAGAGGGAATACATCGCTAATTTGGTTTCCTCCTAGAGTCAGCTCGGTCAAATTGCTTAGCCTTGAAAGAGGGGATACATCGCTAATTTGGTTTCTTGTCAGATAAAGACTCGTCAAATTAGTCAGCGTTGAAAGAGGGGATACATCTTCAATTTGATTAAAGCCCAGACCAAGCCAAGCTAAATTGTCTAAAGAAGATAGAGAAGATACATCCTCAATTTGATTCTCTTCCAGACTTAGATTCGTCAGATTGGTCAGCGTTGATAGTGGGGATACATCTACTATTTCATTTGACCGCAGCTCAAGCTCGGTCAGATTGCTGAGTTGTTCGTCAGCCATCTGGCAATCGGAGGTGTTGGCTTTCTCCAGCATAATCTCCACAGTATGTCGAGCATCTGGGGTCAAACTGGCTCGATTCTCACACCAGTCGGCAAAACTCTCGAATTCCGATTCTTCAGCGAAAACTCGTTGAGTTGTCAAGACTATCGAACACGAAATGAGACCGAGGGCAAAAGCAAATGCCATTTTCGGACTCATTAATTTACTGTACTGTTTCATTTTTTATGGGTTCTATTGGGCTACCAGTGATGTTCTAACACATTTGAATCGGCAACTGATTTGATGAAGCGAATAGCAAGTGACGGAAAGTTATCGAGAGATCGGATCTCTGTGGAGGGAAAGTTCGAGGACGATCGCAACTCACCGCCCCCCTGAGTCGGACGGGTCGCGTCACGGGAATGTTTCTTTAAACCAAGGCAAAATCCGTAGAATCGATCGCCTCGACATTGACTCCTTGTAAGGTAATTATTAGTCCAGTCGCGGTAATTTGGGTATCGTTAGCCACTTGAATTAGCGTCAAATCTGCAAACGTCAAACCCTCTTTCAAACCGATAATATCTACCCCATCGGTGAAGTCAGTGACGATATCGCTGCCATCGCCGGGACGGAAGTCAAATCGATCGCCTCCCCCACCGCCAACCAGGGTATCGTCACCTAAATCTCCACTCAGCACATCGGTTCGAGATCCGCCATATAAACTGTCGTTCTCGCGACCACCGAACAAGACATCGAATCCGTCGCCGCCGAACAGGACATCACTTCCCAGATTGCCAAACAGCAGGTCATCTCCGGCATCTCCATGCAGGCAATCGTCTCCCAACTCTCCGAGTAAAACATCTTCTCCCTCACCCCCAAAAATTCGATCGTTCTGGTTGCCGCCATAGATGGTGTCGTTACCAAAACCGCCATCAAGGTTGTCGGTTCCCCGATTCCCAAATAGGACATCTTCTCCTTCGTCACCGAAAATCAGGTCGTTTCCCAAATCTCCAGCCAGGGTGTCATTTCCCATGCCACCGCGTACCCCATCCCCATCTTGTCCGGCAAAGATGCGATCGTTTCCCATACCAGCATCGATCGCATCTGCACCTTGGTTGGCGAATACGACATCATCTCCGGGACTGCCGAAGAGGTTGTCATTTCCGGCAAAGGCCAACATTATCGCCGAGACTTCCCCTCGACTGTCGAGGGTGTTGGGGTTGTCGTCACCGAGAATAAAACTACCCGTCCGAATGTCGGTACTGGGATTGAAATTTGGGAAAGTGGGAGGCGTATCGGCGAGTTGACATGGATCGAAGGTGGGGTCGCCGTCGTCGGGAGGTGGAGAGGATGTGGTGGGAGGCGTGGGTATTGGATCGGGTGTTGGATTGGGACTCGGGGAAGGACTGGGTATCGGGTCGGATATCGAGTCCGGTGTTGGATTGGGTGTCGGGTCGGATATTACGTCCGGTGTGGGAGTGGGATTGGGTGTTGGACTGGGTGTTGGACTCGGATCTGGGGAGGAAGGAACGGAAAGAGTGGTGGTATCGATAATAATATCTCGATCGTCCGCGAGGGATCGTCCCGTGGGAATAGCTAAAGTTACATTGTTCCCGGTTGCATCCTGGAGTGTGGCACCATCGGCGAGTCCCAATGTATTACTCTCGAGATCGGCGCTATTTTCCCCCGTGCTAACAGTGTAGGTTGCACTGGCGGTGTTGCGATCGGCGAAGGGAGAAATAGAAACGGTTCCACCGCTATCGAGGCTGACGGTTAGATTTCCCCCAGTAAGGGTGACGCTTTCTGAAAAGTTAATCGTCACGTTCACCGTATCGCCAATGCCAAAAGTGCCATCGGCAGTATCCGAGGAAATAGAGGTGATTTCAGGGATAGCATCGAAGGTTTGGACTCCTCCAGCGATCGGGGTTCCGGTTTTATTTCCCGACGTAAAGGTAAAATCATTGAGGTTGGGAGCGGCAATCTCGATCGTATTGCCAGGGGTTGCTTCGGCCACAACATCTGCGACGAGGAATAGCGTACCAGTCGTGTCGCTATCGATGGTTTGCGAGAGTCCGGTGAAGGTTAGAAGATCGCCGGAATCGACAACAGCTTGGGTTCCCAGAGAAATATCTCCCGCATCGAAGATCGGATCGGTGGAGTAAAACAGTTCAAAGCTATTGGCAACCAAGTCTGCGGTCTGGTAAGTTCCACCTGTCGTAAAAGTTGCTTCCGTCAACTCGGCATCCGCAGTGGCGACGGCTAAATCGACTTGGTAGAGGATGCGATCGGTTGTGCCTTGCAGTACATTATCTGGATCGACTGTTGGAGAAGATAAAGCAATCTCAGCAACAGGAGAACGATCTCCCGTAATTTGGATTTTGTCGATCGCAATATCTTCATCCTCGGCGTTGAGATTAATGGTAAAGCGTAAATCTAAGCGCGATCCCGTCTCGGCGATCGCACCGCCGAATTCTGTAAACGCAGACGTTATTTCGCTACCATCACCGATACCGTCAAAATCTGTATCGATAAATGGTGCAGAGTTAAAGGTGTTACCATCATTTTCGATCGCAAATAGATTCTGAAATCCACCCCCATCAATTTGATACTCAACTTTGACAAAGTCTGGATTGTCCCAGTCCTGGTTTCCATCGCTAGCATCATCTTCTGCAAACAAAGCACTAAAATTTAGATTGGTGAAACCCAAAATGTCGATCGCGGAAAACAACAGTGTTTGTTGCGATGCCGATCCCTCACCGTCAACATCTTGAGCGGCAAAGAAAAAGTTACCATCTGTATTTATAACATCATAAGTTCCACCAATATTACTGCCATCCGTACGAGTAAAAAAGTCAAAATCTCCATCAGAGAATTCGGCAACTGATGTTGTATACCGAGTTCCGTTTCCGTCTGTTTCAAAGGATTCTGTAAAAATTAGCACGGCAATACGTAGGTAGATCGAAAAGTGAAAATACTTTTTTTGTTCTTCTCTCAATCGATCGTTTAGAGATGGAGAAGTTGAGAAGCATAAATATGCATATGCTGATAATTCCAGTATATTTCCCAAAAATTTGAAATGCCCACTCTCTGCTAGGACAATCGTTCTTTGAAAGTCTCCTAGGGAGAGGGTTTGAGAAGAGTTACCCCATGCATGAGACCAAATTGGTGTGGGAGCAGCTTTTCCGGGAAAAATTGGCAGTTTGACGCAGCGATCGAACTTCAGTTATTGAGAATAGAATCATTTAGAGGCGGAGTTTACAAGAGTTTTGCACTGTGCTATCTTAATGACATTCAATTGTTTTTTGTACGCAAATATGTAATAAACTGCGATCGTTGTATCCAATTGATGAGTCATGACTTAGACATGACTGATTCTTGTCTGCGATCGATACAAAAAATTGGAAAATTTAGGGGGAGTTATGGGCTTTATCAATCCCAAAACCGATTATGCTTTTAAGAAAATTTTCGGTTCTTCAGAAAGTAAAGATATCTTAATTAGTTTCCTAGATGGTCTGGTTTATGATGGTCATCCCACTATCGAAGATTTAGAAATTATCAATCCGAACTTACCGCCACAATTACAAGGATTAAAAGATACCTACCTCGATGTAAAAGCTCGACTGAATGACGGGACGATCGTCATCATCGAAATGCAGGTTTTAAACGTAGAGTCCTTTGGCAAGCGAGTACTGTATAACGCAGCGAAAACCTATGCCTTTCAGCTTGAAGCCGGACAAGGGTATCGAATGCTTAAGCCGATCGTGGCATTAACCATTACAGATTTCGAGATGTTTGCTGGGTTAGATAAGGTTATTTCTCGGTTTATTTATAAAGAAAAAGAGACGAATTTAGAGTATACCGATAATAATATGGATTTAGTATTTGTCGAGTTACCCAAGTTTACGAAAGAAATTGACGAACTCGAAACCCTCACAGACAAGTGGATTTATTTTATGAAATCCGCCCGATCTCTTGAAACGGCTCCCGAAACTATGGATGAAATCCCCGCAATTCACAAAGCTTTTGAAATTGCCAATCGTGCCAATTTAACTCGAGAAGAACTCGAAGATATCGAACGACGGGAAATGTTTATTTACGACCAACAAGGGGCGATCGCTCTCGGTCGGCGGGAAGGTCGAGAAGAAGGTCGAGAAGAGGGTCGCGCTGAAGGTCTAGAAGAAGGCAGGAGAGAAGAAAAACGGGCGATCGCCCGACAACTCCTCGATCGCCTCGACGACGAAGCGATCGCCCGAGTCACGGGATTGAGCGTGGGTGAGATCGAGAATTTACGGCGGGAATAATCGATCGACTCAATCGCTTAAATAGGTATAGCTGCGGAGGCTGCGTTCGTAGTTTGCCAGCAAAAGCTGAGAGTCGGCAAAATCGATTTGCCCCGAACTCAAGGCCCGTTCGCTTTGTTTGCGCAGGCTTTCGAGTAAATCTTCCGAGTCGTATTGGACGTAGCCGAGGACTTCGGTCATCGTATCTCCTTTGACGACGTGTTCGATTTCGTACCCCGTAGGTGTGAGTTTGATATGGACGGCGTTGGTATCGCCGAAGAGGTTGTGCAAACTGCCCAAAATTTCTTGATAGGCACCGACGAGGAACATCCCCAAATAGTAGGGTTGGCAACCGTTAGAATTAGATTTTTCATCCGGACGCAGAGGATGAAGTTCGATCGCCGATTTGACATCCAAGCGATCGATAAAGCGATCGATCCGACCGTCGCTGTCGCAGGTCAAGTCTGCAAACGTTCCCCGTTCTGTGGGTTCTTCGTTGAGTCGGTGCAAAGGCGCAATGGGAAAGATTTGCTCGATCGCCCAACTATCGGGGGCAGATTGAAAGATCGACAGATTGATATAGTAAATTGAGGCCAGGGTATTCTCGAGTTCGGCAAACTCGGGCGGTACGTCTTCCTGCTGGCGGGCGATGGCGAGAACCTTGCGACAGCAGGCCCAATACAACTGCTCGGCTTTGGCCCGTTCCCGAATGCTGACGTAGCCGAAATTGAACAAACTGACCGCCTCTTCTTTAAACTGAATCGCGTCGTGATAGGCTTCTTGATAGTTTTCTTCCCCGATCGACCGATAGGTTTCGTAGAAGTCTTTGAGAACCCGGTGTTCTTTGCCCGTAGTCGTTTCGGGAACCGTCGTCGGGACTTGGCTGGTGCCGAGTACGTCGCAAATCAGCACCGATTGATGGGCAGAAATCGCTCGACCGCTTTCAGAAATTAAGATGGGAACGGGCTGGTTTTTCTCTTCGCAGGCCTCTTTAACTTCTGCCACGATATCGTTGGCGTAGTTCTGCATGTTGTAGTTTTTCGAGGCATGGAAGTTGGTTTTAGAACCGTCATAATCTACCGCCAAGCCGCCCCCCACATCGAGATACTGCATATTCGCTCCCAACTTTGCCAACTCGACGTAGGTTTGAGCGGCTTCGCGGATGGCATCTTTGATGGTGCTAATCGAGGAGATTTGCGAGCCGATGTGGAAGTGCAGCAATTGCAAGCAATCGAGCATATTCGCGGCTTCGAGGCGATCGACCGCTTCGACAATTTCCGGCACGCTCAGGCCGAATTTTGCCCCTTCTCCGCTCGAATGTCCCCAGCGACCGCTTCCCTGACAGCTCAGTTTCGCCCGCACCCCCAACACCGGGGAGATGCCGAGTTTTTGGCTTGCGGCGATCGCCACATCCACTTCTTCGGGCTGTTCGATGACGATAATCGTCGTGTGTCCCAACCGAGAGGCCAGCATCGCCATCTCGATATACTCTCGGTCTTTGTAGCCGTTGCAGATGAGTAACGCGCCGGGAGTGGTGAGGTTGGCTAAAGCAATCAGTAATTCCGGCTTAGAACCCGCTTCTAGCCCGAACTTATACGGTTCGCCAAATTTGACCAAATCTTCGATCAGGTGGCGCTGTTGGTTGCATTTGACCGGGAAAACGCCACGATAGCTTCCCTCGTAGTTGTAGCGGGCGATCGCCTTGGCGAAAGAGGAGTTCAAGCGTTCGATGCGATCGGCTAGGATATCGGGGAAGCGAATCAGTAAGGGCAATTCCAGGTTACGTTTTTTCAGGGCTTCGACGAGTTCGTACAAATCTAACGACCCGCCGCGATCGCCTTGAGGAGAAACGGTGATGTTGCCGGCCGCGTTAATCGAAAAATAGGGTTCTCCCCAGCCGCGAATCCGATACAGTTCTTCGCTGTCCTCGATCGTCCAGTTGTTGTGAGTTTCCGGCTTCGTTTTTGAGGAACGGCCGTTTTCGGAGAACGTTGGGGTCTCGATGGGGGCTGTCGTCGGTTCTAGAGTCATATTTTAGAATACTCCTGGCGATCGCGCCTCGGCTGTACGCGCATTCGTTAGACAGTGTATCTTATCTGCCTCGATCGTAACGTTTAGGTATCCGGCAGCAACACCTAAATGCGATCGCCAATTTGAAGTGATGGAGAGTGTATGACAAGCGAAAAAGACAAGATGCTGAGCGGTCAATTATACGACCCCCTCGATCCCCAACTTTCCCAGGAACGCCAACGCGCGCGGCTATTATTACAACACATCAACCAGACCCGCGACGACCAGACCGAAGAGCGAAATCGCCTCCTCCAAGAATTAATTCCCGCCATGGGACGAGATGCTTGGATCGAACCCCCGTTCTACTGCGACTACGGCAGTAATATCGTCATTGGCGACAAGTTTTTCTGCAATTTCAACTGCGTAATTCTCGATGTCGCACCCGTCACCATCGGATCGCGGGTATTACTCGGTCCGGCCGTCCAAATTTATGCCGCCACCCACCCCTTGAAAGCATCCATACGCCGCTCGGGTCTGGAATTAGGCAATGCGATCGAGATAGGCGATGATGTTTGGATTGGTGGTGGAGCGATCGTTTGTCCGGGGGTGCGGATTGGCGCGCGATCGGTTATTGGTGCGGGGAGTGTGGTGACCCAAGATATTCCCGAGGGAGTCGTGGCTGTGGGGAATCCCTGTCGAGTTTTGCGGGAAATTGAGGAGTAGTTGGTCGATCGTCGCAGTGCAAAAGTTAGCCTCATTATAGACTAGAATAAGTTCTACCCTTGTAAAAACTAGATTAACCCAGCTTTAAGAGATTTCCAAATTCATGAAGTACAAATGCTGCAATCTACGGTTTGAATTTTCTATTCCTAGTGTAATTTTGTTGACCTCTCTGCTTTTTTCAGCAAAATCAGCTCTGTCTTTGACTCTGTATGACGATCGAGCGAGCTTCTTAAACGATACAAGTGCAGCAGAGACTGCTCTAGAAGTTAAAGGCTCTGGAGTTGAAATATTCACGCTGGACAATTTAACATTTACCATTGCTCGTCCATCTCCTGAAACATTAAATTTGGGTGGCTTTGATTGGACGACTCGTCTACCAGGTATTGATTTAGGCATAAATGGAGTAGAATCATTTAATATCGATCTAGGAGATCCTGTAAACTCATTTGGCTTTGACTTTGTTGAGCCTGAATTCGATCCATTTGTTAATTCTCCCGTCTTTATCGACTCAACCTTTGAAATTACTTTTCTGAATAGTGGTAGTCTTATTAATTCTTTTCAGTTTACAAGACCTAATGATATAGCCACTTTTGTTGGATTTAGCAGTGAATTTATTTTCGATCGAGTAGAAATTGAAGAAATAGTTGGAGCAGCAGAGAATGAGTTTTTTGGAAGTTTTTATACAGGTGTAGATAGCAACTCGGAATCCGTACCCGAACCGTCTTTAATTGTCGGATATGGATTTTTTGGATTGGGAGTTTCATTGATGAAAAAATCGAGAGTTAGACAATTCAAGAAATAGAATAGTTCGAGGCTCATATCATATAGGACTTACGTAGAGCGCTAAGTATAGCAGTCCCTGGTTGACTGACGCTATTGGCTTTACCTCTTAACAATAGAAGCTTTTTGTAAGTCCTATTAAAATTAATTAAACCGCCGGGTGAAAATACTCGTAAATCTGCCGCGCTAATTGCGGCCCGATACCCGATACTTCTGCCAGTTGTTCTGGGGTGGCGATGCTGATATAGTCGATCGAGCGGAAGTGGGCCAGAAGTTCTTTTTGGCGGGTGAATCCCAGTCCGGGAATCTCATCCAAACGCGATCGCCGCATTCGTTCGGTACGCTGTTGGCGGTGGAAGGTGACGGCAAAGCGGTGCGCTTCATCCCGCAATCGTCGCAACAGTTGCACCCCCGGCTGTTCGGCATCGGTTGCCAAAGGAAGCGATGCGCCGGGAAGAAAGATTTCTTCTCGTTGTTTTGCCAAACTGACGACGCGAACCTCATCGAGTAAATCCATTTCTCGCAAAACGTTCACAACTGCCGAAAGTTGTCCTTTTCCCCCATCTATCATCACTAAATCGGGAAATTTTTTACTTGCTACTTCGGCATTTTTATTCGGATTTTTATCTTTGCGAAAACGGCGACTAATTACCTCCGCCATACTGGCAAAATCATCGGAATGACCCGCTGTGACTTCGGGGTTTTTAATCTTATAGCGGCGGTAATGTTGTTTGGCGGGAATACCATCGATAAAGACCACCTGAGAGGCTACAGCATCTGACCCCTGAACGTGGGAAATATCGTACCCTTCGATGCGATGGGGGAGTTCGGGTAAATCGAGAATATCGGCTAAATCTTGCATCGCTTGCAAGTTTCGATCGCCCATTTTTTGCATCCGCGCCAACTCGTATTCGGCGTTCCGTTCCACCATCGCCACGAGTTCGGCTTTGGTTTGCCGTTGGGGAACCAGAATCGACACTTTACGACCCTTTTTTTGACTCAACCAATCTGATAGCAATTCTGCGTCGGAAAGTTCCGTTTGCACTAAAATTTCTGTGGGAATTTCGATCGACTCAACGCTTTGATAATGCTCTTCTAAAGCGCGTTGTAAAATTGCTCCAAATTCGACTTGACAGTTTGCTAGATCGATGTTTTGGTTTTCTGCCACAAATCCCAATCGTCCCACCAATTTTCCGGCACGAATTTGAAAAAGTTGGATACAAGCAAAGCGATCGTTAGCAGCCAAGGCGATCGCATCTCGAGATACCCGATCGTCTGGTAGAGAAACCTTTTGGTCAGCTCCCAATGATTGTAACCCTTGAATTCTATCCCGCAGTCGAGCCGCTTTTTCAAACTCTAAATCCTCTGCGGCTCCTTCCATACGATCGGTTAAAATATCAATTAGTTCCTGAGTCCTTCCCTGGAAAATCATCGCCACTTTCTGCACGGTTTTGCGATACTCTTCCGGGGAGACGAGCTGCTGGCAAATACCGGGACAGCGACCGATATCGTAATTCAAACAGGGACGATCTTTAAATATGGGTTTGGGACGTTGTTGGAGGGGGAAAATCCGCTTGACGGTATTGAGGGTACTGCGCAATAATCCCGTATCTACATAAGGGCCGTAATAGCGGTCTTTGGGATTATTCGTTCGTCGTTTGCGGGTGATGAAAATGCGGGGATATTTGTGCGACCAGGTAATGCAAAGATAGGGATATTTTTTATCATCTTTAAGCAGTACGTTGAAGTGTGGTTGGTGCTGCTTAATCAGATTATCTTCTAAGGCGAGAGCTTCGGCTTCTGTATCGGTAACGATAAATTCGATATCGCAGACCTGCCGCACCATCAAGGCAATGCGATCGCTCAATTGTTGGGATTCGCGAAAATAGGAACGCACCCGAGAACGCAGTTTTTTCGACTTCCCGATATACAAGATGCGATCGTCGCGATCGCGCATCAAATAGACCCCAGGTTCCCCCGGAATTTCTTTTAGCCGGCTTTCGAGGCGATCGGGATTTTTGAGCAACGGTTGAACTTGAGTCGCAGACATCATCGTAGATATGCTAATCGATAATGGTGAACGTAAAGTCTCTTCTTCCTTCTCTCCCCCCGCTTCCTCTGCTCCCCCACTTCTTTCCACCCTGGTAGTATAGCGACATTCATCCCCCTATGAACCCCATCGTCAGTGTCGTAATTCCCACCTACAATAGCGATCGCTACATCGTCGCCGCCATTCGCAGCGTATTGGCGCAAACCTATCCTCACTGGGAAATTATCGTTGTCGATGATGGTTCCCAAGACGAGACGCAGCAAGTGTTACAGCCAATCATACGAGAAATCGGCGATCGCCTGCGCTACATCTATCAAATCAATCAAGGAGTATCCGCCGCGCGCAATCGGGGGATTGAGACAGCTAGAGGGGAGTTCGTTGCCTTTCTCGATGCCGATGACGTATTTTTGCCGGATAAACTCGCGGCGCAGGTGGAAGTATTTGCCGCGCAACCCCAACTGGGAATGGTGCATAGCGGCTGGCGGCGAGTGGATGCGACGGGTAACCCATTGCTGGATGTGGAACCCTGGCGGGAGATTCCGACGCTGGATTTGGAGTCCTGGTTGCGCTGGAAACCCGTTCTCCCCAGCGCGATGATGTTTCGCCGCCAGTGGTTAGTGGAGGCGGGGGGGTTCGATTCCCGGTTTCCTCCGGCAGAGGATACGGAACTGGTACTGCGGTTGGCGCTGCGGGGATGCGAGGCGGCGTGGTTGCGGCAGATTACCGTGTTGTACCGCCAGCATGAAGATAGCGCCATGTATAAGGGGCTTCCCCAGGCGCGATCGCTGGCGACTGTTTTAGACCATTTTTTCGCCCAACCTGACGTACCGCCCCATATTCGGCTGCTAGAGCCAGATATTCGCTACAGTACCTGGGTGTGGATCGGCTGGTATCTTTACAATACCGGGCATCTGGAGGAGATGGGTCAAGCATTGCAGCAGGCGTGGCAGTATTCCCCCCATCCTCCCGTTGAGGCGATCGTCAATTGGGTGGAAAGTTTTGCGGCATTCTCAAACAATATTGGCAAGGTATTGGATACGGAAGCGTTGGTAACCTCAGCGCAATGGCAAGACGTGACGGCATGGGTTATCGATCGCCCCATTGCCAGTTCTAATTGCCAGTTCTAATCGATCGAGTGCTAATCTATTCTTGAATCGAAATTAAGACTCGCAGCATTCGGTTTCAGGTATTTAAATCTAGCTTCCGTTGAAATCGAAATCCGGATAAAGTGCAATTCACGATCGCGATTTCGACTATGTATATTTGGATTTGAAATTTAGATGTTCGAGGAGTTTACTCCACGAAGATCGATGGCAGAAGGGTTTCTCAACCGGACTTAACTGCCTAAAAATAAAATAATAACGTCAGTTCGGGGTTCCTGTATCGGCATCGAACGCACAACACCGGGATAAATACCTGAGTTGTTGAAGATGAAACTCTATGCTTCGATCTGGGAATACTTTTGACAATTGATGCATTGGGAATAAAACGAGATGTCCGGGGTTGGCTCTACCTCTGCGGTGAAAATCTCCGAATCCCACACTGATATAAAAAATATAGCAGTTCTCGTATTTCATCAGCACGAGGGCGGGTTTTGAAAATCGATCCCTGGAGAGGCATAGTTTTTAGCTAAACCACTAACCTACATTTTTTGTACCTCATGACAATGAGAAACGCTATAGACTGTCTACCACATTTGGGTGTGCAACCATGAAACGCCGTCACTTCCTCCAATTTGCCAGTTCCACGCTAGCTACCATCGGTTTGAGCCAATTCGACATCATCAGACAAGGCGATCGCTACGGTCGAGTTCTCGCTCAAAGTACGCCGCGCAAACTCGCTCTTTTAGTCGGGATTAATAATTACCCGAGAGGCATTGGCTGGGACCCCTTGCAAGGGTGTGTCACCGACGTGCAAATGCAGAAAAACCTGCTGATGTACTGCTTCGGGTTCAAAGAAGAGGATATTCTGGTTCTCACCGATCTCGAAAGTCCGGATCGGGTGTCGCGCAACAGCATTTTAACGGCTTTTGAAGAGCATCTCATTAACCAAGCCAAACCCGGTGATGTTGCCGTGTTTCACTATTCCGGTCACGGTTCCCAAGTCAAAGATCCCGACGATCTGGCTCCCGATGGACTCAACAGTACCTTCGTTCCCATTGACAGTCCGCTTCCATCCGAGAATGGCGGCACGGTCAACGATATTATGGGCCGATCGCTATTTTTACTGATGAGCGCCATCAAGACGGAAAATTTAACCGTCGTTCTCGATAGCTGCCACTCTGGCGGAGGAACGCGGGGGAACGTCACGATGCGATCGCGATCGGGTGGCGGTGAATTCCTACCCAGCGATGAGGAAATGGCGTTTCAGGAAAAATGGATTTCTCAGCTCGATCTTTCTCGAGACGAGATACCCTGGGATATTAACATTGCCAAAGGAGTTGTCATCGCTTCGGCCAGACGGGAGCAACTCGCCGCAGACGTTCCCTTCAGTGGATTCCATGCGGGAGCTTTTACGTATTTGATGACCCGTTATCTCTGGCAGCAAACCCGATCCGAACCTGTCGAACGCGCGATATCCCGAGTCGATTTGAGCCTGCGGCGACTCACCAATCTGCAAAGCCCGATCCGAGAATGCAATCCCGAGGCGAATTGCGACAAGCCGATTTATTTTACCCATTCACCTCGTCCGGCAGCCGAAGGAGCGATCTCCGAAGTTTTAGGCGGCGATCGCGTCAAGTTATGGCTTGGAGGTGTCGATCGGTGGAACTGGGAAGCTTTTGGGGCCGAAGCCATCGTGTCGGTGGTCGATCGTAGCGGACAGGAAGTGACCACTAGTAACGGCGATCCCTTATTCATCCAACTCGAAGAGCGAAACGGACTGGTGGGTTTAGGTCGAATCGTCGGCGGTGGGGGAGGTAACATCGTGCAACCGGGAGCCTTCGTACAAGAACAAATTCGCCGACTTCCCCAAGATTTTAGCTTGCGCGTGGGAATCGACGATCGCACCTTCGATGCCGAATCCGTTGTCGCGGCCCGAGAGGCATTTAACGCAATACCCCGAATCGAAGTCCTGCTTTTGGGGGAAGGAGAAGTTCAGTACGTCTTCGCCCCGATGACCGAAACAATCCGACAACAGCTTGCCGATGATGGCGAGCGTCCCCCCGTCGGCAGTTTGGGACTGTTCAACCCCGGACTCGATCGGTCTATTGCTGACTCTTTCGGACCCGTCGATGAATCCATCCCAGAAGCGATCGCTCGATTGGACACCAAACTGCAAGCACTGCTCGCTTTGAGCTTGTTCCAGCAAGTTCTCAATGCCGATGCTTCCCAGTTGGATGTGGAAGTGACGATGCAAAAGGAAGGGGGGATCGAAGTCGATCGAATTATCACCCGAGGCGGTCGCGACAGCTCGGGAACTTCTGCCGATCGAGCACGACAAATTCCCCAATTCATACCGGGAGAGGTGGTTGAGTTTGCCGTTAAAAATAACGAAGCCGACCCTCTCTACGTTTGTGTTTTGTTGGTCGTTTCCGACGGCACGATAATTGCCCTTTTTCCTCAAGATCCTCACGCGCCCGAAGAAACCTATGCCGTGCGGCGTGGAGAAACTCGCACTATTCCCGATTTCGATCTCGATGGGTTCCGCTTCCGAATCGGTCAGATGTCAGGGATGGCCGAAGTGCTGGTCGTCGCCAGCCGAGACCCCTTACGCAATGCCCTGCGACTTTTACAAAGCTTTGCTCCCAGGGGCAACCGAGGTCCGGTTCGAGGTTCCTCGGATATTGTGGATGAGTTCGTCAAAGATTTCGATAGTGGAACGCGCGGACGGGGACAAAGCAATCTGCCTATCGAGGTGGAGTTTGGCGATAATTACACCAGCATCGATATGACTCGGATGGCTGCGTTTTTGATGTCGTTTCAGATTAACGGCTAAGATTCAGATCTAAACGTTGGTTAAGGTTAAACTGTGGTGCGATCGCCATTCTCTCCCGAATCGATCGCACCAGTTGCTAGCGCGATCGAGATGCTGGCGCGGACTTGGGGTTACGATCGCCAATCTCTCCCATCTCGTTTAGAAATCCGATGTCAAGTTATTTTTATTCTCCAAAAAACTCTCTTGACAATAAGAATGATATCGACTTCTAACCGCAATAGTTAGATCTAACATTTCATTTCTACACATTATTACTTAAGCATCAATACTGAGGCGATATAACTTCATTAAATATATATTTAAATTAAAATGTAAATCATTTTAATCCTGATGAAAAGTCTGCTCGAGTCTTTGTTTTATTTTAAAGGCATTAGATTTTTTTTTACTGATTTAACAAGTTCTCGAAAATTACAGAGATGTCTAATTTTATCTTCGAGTTTTGGCATTTTTACGATCGGAATTTTAGTGGCTGTCGTCAGTATTTTGCCCCTGTACCAACAACTCAAAAAAGGACAGGAAAGAGATTTGCAGTTTGCACTCCGAACCCGAACAATGGCGATCGAAGAATTTCTGTCCCGAGCCAAAAATGTTGCCGAACAGATTAGCAGCCGCACTCGAGCGCGCCAGATGCTAGAGGAGTACAATCGAGGCGATCGATCTTGGAATGAGACGGTTCAATTTACCAACAAAGCATTAACGGAGGCGATGAGTCGCTCCGAAGATGTGGTGGGGATTAGCCGTTTCGATCGAGAGAACGAACTCGTCGTACAAGTGGGAGTGCCGATTCCCACTCGATTTCGATCGTCACCATTGAAATGGGAGTCTCATCGTTCGATGGTCAGCGAACCCATCGAACTCGACGGTCAATACTACTCAATTGTCACTTCCCCGATTTTGAACTCAACAAATAAGAGCATCGGAATCGATCGGGTACTTTTTAGAACTTCGAGTTTACAACGCATCGTACAAGATTATACGGGTTTGGGAACCAGTGGTGAAACCGTTCTGGGTACAGTTGGTCGCGATCGGGTGCAGTTGTTTTTCCCTCTCCGAAATCCAGCCATCGCCGCTTCTAATACCCTCTTAAAGGCGATCGAAACCGCCGTCACTTTAGACTCGAGCCAGGACGAATGGCTCGCTCCCCAAAAATTGCCGACTCAGAAAGAGATCGTTGTGTTTAAGCATCTTTCTCACGCGGATTGGGGGTTAGTCGTTAAGATGGATCGCGAAGAACTGTATGCACCCGTTCATCGTCAACTCATTCTTGTTGGAGCGACGATCGTCCTCTTGAGCGGTCTGGGAACTGGAGGAATGGTGCTGTTGCTGCGTCCGCTTGCGGCTCGGGTGATTCTCCCCGAAGAATTAGAGCAGCAAGTGCGAGATAAAACCAAAGCCTTACAAGAACTCAAACACACCCAAGCACAATTAATTCAAACCGAAAAAATGTCGAGTTTGGGTCAGATGGTGGCTGGAGTCGCTCACGAAATCAACAATCCGGTGACTTTTATTTCGGGTAACTTGGTTTATGCCGATGAATATATCGATCGAATCCTGAAGTTAGTGGCGCTTTACGATCGACATACATCTGACCCCGCAGAAGAAGTTCGAGACTATATTGAAGAGATCGATCTCGAATTTCTCCGCGACGATTTACCCAAACTTTTCTCTTCCATGAAAGTGGGAGCCGATCGCATCCATCAGATCGTCATGTCCCTGCGCAATTTTTCTCGCCTGGACGAAGCCGAGATGAAACCCGTCGATATCCACTCTGGACTCGATAGCACCCTGTTGATTTTGCAACATCGCCTGAAAGCTCAGCCCCATCGTCCGGCAATCCGAGTGGTGAAAGATTACGAGCCGTTACCCGAAGTAGAGTGCTATGCCAACCAACTCAACCAGGTGTTTACGAACCTCCTGAGTAATGCGATCGAGGTCTTAGACGAATGGGAGAAGACTGGCGAAGCAAACCACCCCAACTCTGCGAAACCATGCGGTTGTTCTTCTGGCTGGGTTTCCCAAACACCATACCCAACCATCTGGATTCGTACCGAGGCGATCGGCAGCAGTTGGGTTGCAATTCATATTGAAGATAACGGTTCCGGGATTCCAGAGGCGATTCGATCGAATATTTTCGACCCCTTCTTTACGACGAAACCCGTGGGAAAAGGTACGGGTTTGGGACTCTCCATCAGCCATCAGATCGTCGTGGAAAAACACCTAGGCAAGATAAGATGTCATTCTGGCAATCGTTCGGGTACGGAATTTATCGTCGAAATCCCCACTCAGCAGCATATGGCAACGTAGGCACATCGTTCCGAGCAATACCGATCGAGACTCCTTCCTCGTGCGGCATAGCAGAAAGAACAGATTCGCTCTCAAATCCTGAAAGCATTGTAGACTGGGCATTCTGCGTTATTTTACCTTTTCGTACGCGCGTATTTTTAATTCTGCACGGTTAAATTCTGCACGGTTAAAACAAATTGCTCGTACTCGGTTCGATCGCCATTTCTGCTCGAATCTGCCGTACCAACTTCTCCGGGGAGGTTGAAATATCCAGCCACAAGGCGTTTTCGGGTTCTTCGAGGATATCGAGTTGGCTTTGCAAAAGGGCTGAAGTCATAAAATGGCTTTGCCGATCGCTCAGTCGTTTGGCGAGGAGATCGAACGATCCGTTAAGATACACCCACTCAATGCGATCGCTTTGTTCGAGCATTTGACGGTAAGCTACTTTAAGGGCAGAACAGGCGAGAACGACGGGGCGATTTTGTGTTTTCCAACGGTAAATCTCCCGTTGCAGGGTTTGCAACCACGGTTTTCGATCGTCATCTTTTAACGGAATTCCCCGGCTCATTTTTTCGATATTTTGCTGAGGGTGAAAATCATCCGCATCGAAAAATTCCCAACCCAAACTGCGAGCGAGCAACCACCCCACCGTCGATTTTCCAGACCCCGAGACTCCCATCACGACAATTATCATGACTGGTAAACCCCACGAGTTGTTGGATTGGGGGTTGAAAAATCGGAAACATTCTCAATGCGATCGAACGAACAGTTTGAGTTCTGCTTTTCGATCTCAATGAAGATCCTCGATCTACTATTCATAAAAAATTGGTCCTACTTGTTTCCCATGCATATTAGAAACAAGACAAATCACTAGAGATCGAGATCTCGATCGCATCGCACACCATCAGAATTTTAACTCACCCGTACTGACTTTGATTTGCGCCGATCGACTCTTACTTGCTCAAAACGAAAATGCTACCCTGACTTCCCCGTCCAATGCGCAAATTTTCATCGAGATAGGTTGTATCTAACCAATTAATTTGGTTATCGTCAATGGGAATATCGATCGCCGGACCGATATTTTCACTCTCAATTTTATCGGCAAAGTCTTCTGGCGATCGATAGTCGATCGCCCGTTGCACTGCCAAAATCCGCCGATCGAACTTAACGCTCACTCGAGTATCCGACAGGGGGGCGATTTTTGCCCGAACGCTGAGTACCGATTCTAAATAGGGCAGTCCCGAGACTTCAGCAACATTATACAACCGACCCGTTTCGGTGCGAATGCATTGATAGATTTGCCCCAACGTCCAGAAGGGAAACTGTCCCAAGTTCAGCAAATCTTGGCTGGTGGTATAAAGCAACCGCCAGTTCCCTTCGAGCAAATCGTTGCGTTGCGTCGGTTGCGGGGTGGGGTTTTCTGCTTCGAGTTGGGTAATGGTTTCCTCGATCGCCAAGCGTTGTCTGTCACTGGCAAGCAAACCCCGATTTTGTCCGGCGATCGCCTCTAATAATTTGGCTTTTTCGTTTCTCATCCCGTTCTCCATATCTCCATTAAATTCTGTTAGTCAGATACCCCTTTTTCCGCTCGCAAATGAATTTCCGAGACGATCGAAACCCCAACTTGACTTTTTGGATTTCCCGTCGCGGTAAATTCGGCGGGGGTAAAACTCCCTTGAATGGGAGTCGTGTAAATCGGAATGGCACTCGCACTCAGGGAAACGTAATTATCGGCAACCACCAAACCTTGGCTGGGATCGTATCCCCGCCACCCCGCACCGGGAAGGTAAATTTCCGCCCAAGCACTCACCTCTGGATTCTCGTTGGCGGAATGACTTTCTCGATAGCCGGTGACAAATCGTGCCGCCAGCCCGATCGAGCGACACACTTCCACGAACAAAATAGCTAAATCTTGGCTCGAACCACGTTTGGCTTTCCAGGAAATGCCCGGAAACCAAGGTTTGTCATCTTGACGATCGACTTTTTGACAGATTTTGTAGATGTGCTGGTTTAATTTACCTAAAAAAGCTGTCGTTTTTCCATCTACCTTCCGAGAGAGATCTTGAGCCAGTTCGATCGCCACGGGATCGGGGACAGGTGTATAGGATTTCAAATAAGGTTGCAGTTGTAATTGTAAAGAACTCGGATAGTCGATCGGTAGTTTATTTGCCCATGATTCAAGTTGGTAATGAAATGGGTTTGTTTGGCTGGTTTCAATTTGAGCGGTTGTTGTAATTTCTAATTGTTTGGTTGCCGATTCAAACCATACTTTTGCGCTGGCATTTCCATCTAAATCGACAATTTGAGAAATGCCAGCGGGTTGAGGTTGGATATTAAGTGCAAAATTACACAGACGCTGCAATCCATTGCTGCGGGGTCGCAGTCGTAATGTATGAGGATCGAGAAACACCAGTCGATCGTAAGTAAATGTTGTAGTGTGAGCGAGATGATAATACACGAGGCGATCTGAAGATAAATGGGCGATCGAGTGCTATCGATTTGATTTGGAGAGCGAACTAAAGAATGGAAAAATCGAGCAATTCTTTTAATTTTCTCTCCCGATCGGGCAATCTCTTCACCAATTTACCATCCAAACTGACTGGCAAACGGAGGCTTCGGGAGGTGAGGGAGATGGGGGAGATGGGGGAGACGCGGGGACGCGGGGACGCGGGGACGCGGGGACGCGGGGACGCGGTGAGGGAAGAAACGGGGGAAACGGAAGAAACGGGAGAATGTTTAGCTTCTCAAGCCTCCGAAGCCTCCGAAGCCCCCGAAGCTTCCCCGTTCCCTAAATCGCTACTTCCGTATCCGGATCGAATAGATGAATGCGATCGAGTGCCAAAGACAGCCAACAGCGATCGCCCGGTGAAATTGCCTGTTCTAAGGGCAAGCGAACTTGTATGGGAATCGGGGTTTCTAGATCGATCGAACTCGCCGATAGATAGGTATCGCTGCCGAGGGTTTCCACCCGATCGACTCGAACCTGTAGGTTACGATTAGCTGGCACGCTCAGATTCAGATGTTCCGGGCGAATTCCCAGCAGTAGCGATCGACCGTTGTAGGGTTGGAGAATCTTTCCCCATTGTTGCGCGGGGAGAGTGAGGCGAAATCGCGGGAGCATGGCCAGAGTCAGCCGATCGACTTGCACCGGGAAAAAGTTCATCGGCGGCGAACCCATAAACTCCGCCACAAACCGGTTTGCCGGATGATTGTAGACTTCCAGAGGCGATGCCACTTGCTGAATTTGTCCCCGATCCATCACCGCAATTCGATCGCCCATCGTCATCGCTTCAGTGCGATCGTGGGTGACGTAAATCGTCGTCGTCCCCAGTTGGCGTTGCAGTTGCACGATTTGCCCCCGCGTTTGCGTTCGCAATTGCGCGTCGAGGTTGGAGAGGGGTTCGTCCATCAAAAAGACTTCGGGATTGCGAGCGATCGCCCGTCCTAGGGCAACCCGTTGTTTTTGCCCCCCCGAAAGTTGTTTGGGCAAGCGATCGAGCAGGGATTCGATTTGCAACATTTGCGCCACCCCTCGCACTTGAGCTTCAATTTTTCGCTCTCGGGTCGATCGATAGCGCCGATCCCACCGCAGCGATCGAGTTGCCACCTCGAGCAATCCACTCCCCAAATCTTGAAGACCCGATGAGTTTCTTTTTTCGGCATCCATGCGCCGCAGTCCGAAAGCCAGATTATCGTAAACCGTCAGGTGAGGATAGAGGGCGTAGTTTTGAAACACCATCGCCATGTCTCGCTGTTTGGGCGGTAAATCGTTAACCAATCGATCGCCGACCCAGATATTGCCCCCCGTCAGGGATTCCAACCCCGCCATCAATCGCAAGAGCGTACTTTTACCGCAGCCGGATGGCCCGACGAGAACCATAAATTCTCCCGATCGCACTGTGAGGTTAATCTGCCGCAACACCGCCACGGAACCCGGAGGATCGCCCGATTCCGCCACCGGAGCTGGCTGTATCCGAGCTGAAGTGCGATCTCGAAAGCTTTTGTAGACGTTCTCTAAAACAACTCCACGGGTCATATCGCAATCGCCATGTTAGTTAAAACACTGTGAAGGTGAGCTGGGGGAGGTTGGGAGGCTGGGGGAGAAAGGGGGGAAGGAGATGACACGGGGACGCGGGGACGCGGGGACGCGGAGAGGGGAGAAACAGGAGAATTGGAATATCGTTTGAAAACTCAGTGCTTGGTGCTCTCCCTGCCTCCGTTTCCCCCGAAGCCTCCCAAGCCTCCCAAGCCTCCGAAGCTCCCGAGAGCTACCCCTGCTTAAAACTTAGAGAGAACCGAGGCGATCGGGCGGCCAGAAACGCAACCACGCCCGACCGATAATATCAGTTTGAGGTAGGAAGCCCCAAATGTGGGAATCATTACTGTTGTTGCGATTATCGCCCATGACGAACACGTTGTCCTCGGGTACGGTTTGCGGCCCCCAGTCGTAGTTTGGGGCTTCGGCGATGTACTCTTCTTGCAGGGGTTCCCCATCCACAAACACGCGACCGTCGCGCACGGCGAGGGTTTGACCGGGCAAACCGACGACTCGCTTGATAAAAGCCTGACGTTTATCGTATCCCAAGCGTTGCAGTTGGGATGGGGGGCTGAACACGACGATATCTCCCCGGTCGGGAGAGTGGAAATCGTAGGATACCTTTTCGACGATCAGGCGATCGTTCACCCGCAAACCCGGAAGCATCGAGTCGGAGGGAATGTAGCGGGGTTCGGCGATAAACACGCGAATCAGCAACGCCAAGCCGAGCGCGACGATCGCCAATTGAATATTTTCGCGCTGGGAGTGCCAAATACTGGACTTGGGAGAAGTTGCGGTTGCCTTTTTCGGTTCGTCTGCCATCAGTTCCTCAAAATCGGGGTTGTCGCAGCTTGAGAAGCCTCGGTGTCGATCGTATCGCAATCTGACCTCTACTCTGACCTCGATTAAGGAGATTGAGAATTGGAGATGTTCGATCGATTAGTTAGCATTCCCATTGACCGCAACCCGATCGACAATCGGCAACATAACCGTAAATACCGTCCCCACACCTTCTTTGCTTTCAACTTCAATTTCCCCGCAATGAGCCTCCACGCAGCGCTTGACCATCGCCAACCCCAATCCGTTCCCGGAAATTCGATCGACGTTACTGGCTCGATAAAAGGGACTGAATATCTTATCGCACTCGCTTTCGGGAATGCCGATGCCGCGATCGCAAACCCGGAAGGTCGCGTACTTATCGGACTGTTTTAACTCCAGCCGCACCGTTCCCCCATCGGGAGAATATTTAATCGCATTGGTCAATAAATTGAGTAAAATGTGCCGCAGCAGGCGATCGTCTAGGGAGACTTTCAGCAAACAATCCTGACTGATGAAGCCGAGGCTGAGATTCTTCTGGTCGGCGGCCAGTTGTAATTCTTCGAGCAGTTGCCGACAAAAAAATTCCAAATCCACAAGCGCGGTTTGGCATTCGAGTTTACCCGCATCCGCGCGCCCGATGAGGAGTACCTCATCCAAGAGGTGAGCCATATTGTAACTAGCGGCGCGAATTCGCTGGCAAATGGCGCGTTTTCGTTCTTCGCTCAATTTTCCGTTCCCGTCTTGCAGCAATCCGGCTGACGCGAGAATTGTGGTCAGGGGATTGCGGAAATCGTGGGAGAGCATGGCGACGAATTCCGATTTGAGTTGGTTGAGTTCTTGGGCTTTAAGTAACTCGGCCGTGCGTTCTCGTACCTGCATTTCTAGGGCTTCATTTTCCTCGCGCAAGGCAACGGCAGCTCGTTTGCGCTCGATGGCATACTGCAAAGAGCGCACCAGCACGTCTACGTTCACGAATCGTTTGACGAGGAAATCTTGCGCGCCGTACCGCACGGCTTCGATAGCAAGCGCGTCATCGTTAGTATTGGTGAGAACGACAATCGGCAAGGTCGGTGCTTGCTGCATTAGGAGAGGCAGAGAAGCGAGTCCCTGGCTGTCGGGCAGGGTTAAATCAAGCAAAATGATATCGAAATGTTCCTCCCTCAGCCGCGCTAATGCTTCTTGTAACCGTTTGACCCAAGTCAAACGAAATCGATCGAGTTTGAACCCTTTTAAAACCTCATCCAATAATCGAGCTTCGGCAAGGTTATCTTCTATCAACAAGATTTTGACCGTGTTTTCTAACATCACCGTCCGATCTCTTCTCATACTCAATCTTATGGGATGCCATGTTTTTTAAGGAAGTGTCGCCGTGGAAAGCCAAAACTCTTCAATGCGCTTGACGATTTGAAAAAGTTGACTCAGGGTGCGGGATTTGGTGATGTAGCAATTGGCGTGTAAGTCGTAACTTTGAGCGATATCATCTTCGTTTTTGGAAGTGGTGAGGACAATCACGGGAATGCGTTTGAGATCGGGGTCGTTTTTAATTTCCGCGAGCACTTCCCGACCGTCTTTTTTGGGTAAGTTTAAATCCAAGACAATCAGATCGGGACGGACGGCATCCGCAAAGTCTCCTTCCCGATGTAAATACGCCATCGCATCCACACCATTACGGACGGTTTCGATGCGATGGGGCATCGAGCTTTCCTTGAGGGCCTCTTGAATCAAGCGGATATCCCCGCGATTGTCCTCAACCAACAGGATAATTTTAGGTGTTTCGACCTCTGCGACGGTCACGATCGCGTCCTCCTACAGGAATCGTAAAGTAGAACGTCGCACCTCGATCGAGTTCCGACTCGACCCAAATGCGACCTCGGTGGCATTCGACGATTTTCTTGCAAATCGCCAGTCCCATTCCCGTACCGGGATATTCGTCCCGCGCGTGCAAACGTTGGAAAATCACGAAGATCCGATCGGCAAACTGGGGTTCGAGACCGATACCGTTGTCGGCAACGGAGAACAACCAGGCATCTTCGTGGCGTTCGGCACTGATATGAATTTGCAATTGGCGATCGCTGCGGAACTTAATCGCGTTGCCGATTAGGTTCTGGAACAGTTGCATCAATTGGGTGCTGTCGGCGAAAATCTTTGGCAGGTCGTCGCGGGTGACGATCGCCCCACAAGCGGCAATCCGTCCCTGCAAATTCCCCAAAGCCCGGTTTAAAGCGTCTCCGGCATCGGTGAGTTGATATTCACTCCCTTGCAAATCGACTTTCGAGTACGCCAATACGTCGTCGATTAGGGTTTGCATCAAACTTACCCCTTCCACGGCAAAGTTGATGAAATCCTTGGCATCCCCATCGAGTCGATCGTTGTAGCGCATCTCCAGGAGTTGCACGTAGTTCGATACCTGATTGAGGGGTTCTTGCAGGTCGTGGGAAGCGACATAGGCAAACTTTTTGAGTTCGGCATTCGATCGCTCTAAATCTTGAGCCAATTGTGCCAGTTCCTCGGCTTGACGGAGGACGATTTGGACGATCGCTTTGCGCAACTCCAGCGCGGCTTTTACTTGGGCGGCCTTCCAGGGAAGAGAAGTCAGGCGGACGGTTTCTTTCCACAACTCGAAGGATTTGCGCGGCGACAGGCGCAAGGCACCATCTTCATGGATAGTTTCAAAGGCATTACCCGGATCGCCGCCCCAGTTCACCGTTTGAATGACTTCGGGTCGGAACCACAAGACGTAATTTTTGGGGGAAATGGGAATGGCAAGTAAACCGCTGGCCACATTTTTATAGGCTTCGGCATCGGCGTAGATCCCAGGCAGCGAATCGGTATAGAAGACCTCTTCTCGAATGTGGAGTTCGAGCCATTTGACCAATGATTTTAGGTCTTCTTCAGCGGGGGTTTTCCCGATCGTCGTGTAGGTTCCGCCAAAACAAACCGCCGCACCTTGGGCGCTGGCAAGATCGAGCAAATTGGGATTCTTTTGAACTAAACCATCGATGAAGTGTTCCGCTTGGGACATGTGTTCGACTAGCATCGATCGAACGTACGACAGTTGCAGTTGGTAGTTGTAATCTTCGGTTTCTTCGCGGGTTGAAAGTTCGCTAAAAATGACCCGACCTAAAAATTCGCAGGCTTTGCGCAATTCGTAGGAAATATATTTGGGGGTTTGATGGTGACAGGCAATCAATCCCCACAGTTTTTCATCTTTAATTAAGGAGATGGTTAACGATGCGCCCACTCCCATATTGTGTAAGTATTCCAGATGGCACGGCGACGGACTTCTGAGGATCGAATGGGTGAGATCGACGGGGCGATCGCTCAAGGGATTTTTTTCCGGTAATAGTCGAACGGATTGCGCGCTCGCATCGGGAATTAAGCGAATCCAATTAGAGGTAAACAGTTGCCGGGCCGGTTGGGGAATATCCGAGGCGGGATAGTGCAAACCTAGGTAAGATTCGAGAGAGTCGAGTTTGTCTTCGGCGAGAACTTCACCATGGTCGTCCTCGTCGAATTTGTAGAGCATGACCCGATCGAATTCCGTCACTTTGCGCACTTCTCGGACGATAATTTGGCAAAAATCGCGTACGGAAGATGTTTTTTGGAGCTGGGCGATCGAAGCGCGCGCGAGATGGTAGAAACTCAAAAACGGAATATTTTCTTGTGCGGTGGTTGGTTCGAGTTCGAGAATTAAAAAGCCATCGGAACTTCGATGAAAAACGCCATCAAAAATGGCATATTCATCACCCCACTTTTTAATCCAAATTTTAGTCGGGTTGATATAGTCTAAGTTTTCCGATGTTAATCCTTTGTTAAGAGTTTCCAAGAGAAACGGATCGAGAATCTCATCAATTGTTGTATCGATTAAACTTTCTGGACTGCGACCCAAAGCACTCAGAGCATTATCGCTAACTTGTAAGATGTTTAAGTCCGGCTCTTGCAGAACTAAAATAACACCGTGAGGCTGAATTTGCGTTAAAGTATGAATGGGTTTTCGATCGAGGTCGATCGATAATAAATCTCGTTCGTTTGTCTCGAAGCTCATAACAATTCTCCTAACGAGCTTGGGAAAATATCGTACTTGCAATTTTTACGGTCAATCGAAGATTTCGCGATCGCCAATTTCATTTTACATTTGCCATTTGCTTGTGCGTAACCCGATGCCACTATTAATTGGGTTTAACTGTACTAAGTTCGATCGGTTATCGTCGGCACAATTGATAACTAATGAGAACTAAAAACTAAAATTTCAAAGTATTTTTGGTATTCGTACAGTTAGCGACGAGCAATTCGCGCGTAAATCGATCTTCACTTTCTTCGAGTATATCGCGATTGAATCCTCGGAGCGCTCGCAGTTCTCTCGAGTAAATCTTAAGAATTCAAAATTTTTTGTGCGACCTATTGACTACATTTCCGACCCTCAAAGGGTTTGGTCCGATCGGCTTTTTTTTTATTTCTAAAAAGGCATCAAAACTTATCAATTCTATTAAGTTTGATAAGCATTGTTACGATAACGCTCTATGTCAGTTTGTCAGCACTCAGCGCGCTCGCCATCAGCGATCGGCAAGAGCGCGATCGCAAGAAAACGTCATCCGCATTTATTGAATCCAACTTCTCTTGACGGAAGTCATTGAGAGTCAGTGGCACATCATTGGTGACAAGTTAAGGTGGTATTCACTTTTTCAACTTCCCAATTATCGGCTGAAAACCCGGAGTTGGGGGGTCTCCCCCCAAACCCCCCGGTGGGGGACGAAACGCCTCCCCCAC
>JAXHUC010000070.1:0-33436 GCA_034189805.1 Cyanobacteriota bacterium | reverse complement strand
GCTTGAGGTTTGCTTAAGTGGGGCATTTGCTGGGTCACTACTCTTACCCATGTTCGGTAGCCAGATGGTAGATTCTTTCTCATCAGTTCACGATCGCCCTGATAGGTTGACCATTCGTTGGGCTTGACCAACGATTCTCACCCAATTCTAAAAAACATTCCCTTGTAAGGAGGGGGAGAGGGGGAGGTGAGGGAGATGAGGAGGAAACGGGGGAAACGGGGGAAACGGGGACAAGGGAGTATTTGACGTTCATCATTCATCATTTTTCCGAATTCCGCGCTTCCGCGCTTCCGAACTCCAAGCCTCCACTGCGATTGTCAGCCCTCCATTCCCCGTTCCCCACCTTCACCCGAAACTGTCCGATCGAGCGCCTGACGTTAAATCCAACTCAGATAAACCCACGCTAGCAACACCGCAGCGATCGCCCCAATGGTAGTATTCAAAATATTCACTACTTCATTGGTGAGCCAGTCGAATTGAGATTGTAGGGTGGCTCCGATGACACTTTCGGCATTCGTCGCTACGAACGCCGCCAAAACACACACCCCAATCCCCACGGCATCGATACATCCCACACCCCAACCAACGAGGGCAATGGCGATCGAGGCAACGATTCCCGCAACAGTTCCTTCCAAACTCACCGCCCCTTCCGTTCCCCGAGGCACTGGTTGAAGCGTGGTAATCAGAAACGTTCGTTTGCCGTATGCTTTGCCCACCTCGCTGGCGGTCGTATCGGAAAGTTTGGTGGCAAAACTGGCGACATAGCCAAGCAGCAAAAGGGTTAGGGGCAGTGGCGGCGCGGGGGGAAGTGGGGGAAACTCCATCCCCGAAATGCGACAAAATACTGCAACTCCCAAAGCACAAAGCGTTGCGGTGAGTGCCGAACCCCAAACATTCTCCGGTCCTCGCGCCCCACCGCGCTTTTCGGCGATTCCTTCGGCTTCCTTCTGGGCTTTGCCGATGCGCGTTACCCCCGAACCCACTAGGAAATAGAACATCACCACGACGTAACCGCGCCAGCCCAAACATCCCCAGATCGAGACTCCCAAAATCCAGGCGTGGAGGTAGCCTGCTGGGGTGAGGAGTTTTTTGGGCAGGAGAAAGGCGATCGCCAAGAGAATGCTATTTAAGGCGATGGCAACGATCCAAGGATTGAGGGAAGAGAGGAAGACAGCCATAGAGCAACGAATGTTTGGGTCTGAAAGCATCTTAGCAAGGGAAGCTTCAGAGGTGATTTTTTGTTCCCACACTCCATTCCCGATTCATCACCCCTAGCGCGGATACTCCCACGTCACACAAGCATCTCTCTTCCTCAGCTCTCTATTCCCGATTTCCTATTCCCACTAAGCATTTTAGATCGTTCGCATCAGGCATTATTCAACGTTGCGAAATCCTCACACCGGTTTCCAGGATTTAAAATGCCATGCAAGTTGACCACGTTACCGATGACGGCGATCGCCGGTGCTTCAAATCCGGTGGCTTCCACTCGTTCGACGACGGTGGCTAAGGTGGCGATCAGTTCTTCTTGTTCCGGTCGAGTCCCCCAACGAACCAGAGCAATCGGGGTTTCCGGGTTGAGTCCGGCCGCCATCAGCTTCTCGATAATCGTCGGCAAATTGCGAACGCCCATATAAATGACGATCGTTTCCGAGGCTTGGGCGATCGCCGACCAGTTCACCTCCGGACGGTATTTGCCGACGGATTCGTGTCCGGTGACGAAGGTAACCGAAGAACTATAATTGCGATGGGTGAGGGGAATTCCCGCGTAGGCTGGGGCTGCAATTCCCGATGTCACCCCCGGAACCACTTCGACGGGGATGCCTGCCGCCCGCAAATCTTCCATCTCTTCGCCACCGCGACCGAAGACGAACGGGTCGCCGCCTTTGAGTCGAACGATGACGGCGTGAGTTTGGGCTTTTTCGAGCAAAATTTGAGTAATATCCGCTTGGGACATCGAGTGCCGTCCCCGACGCTTTCCGGCATGAACGAGTTCGGCATAGGGACTGACCATTGCCATAATCTGCGGACTGGTCAAAGCATCGTAGACGACGACATCCGCACATTCGAGCAATGTTTTGCCGCGAATCGTTAACAGACCCGGATCGCCAGGCCCCGCACCCACTAAGTAGACTTTACCCACACATTGATTTTGATTCATATCGATCGATTGTATTGAGCGCGAAGCGAAAGCTTTTCGAGTAACGTCATCCAACATAAACGGCGATCTCCGGTGGTAGAGTGCCCCTCATTCGATAAACTTCGATCTGAATGTTATTTGCGTGTTGTCCGGAAGTTGCCCTGAAGTCTAACCCAATTCCGTACAACTTTGAAAGTTTGAGAATGAAATCTGAGAATCTTTATCGTATCGTTGCGATTTCCAGTGCTGCGGTTTAACCCGTATTGCTCATTTTAAATGCGATCGCGCCAAAAAAGCTTTTCCAACGTGCGTTTTGAGACTAGCAGTATCCGCTAATATCTTCTCCACACACATCGGCCAAAAAGCACAGCGCCCGGAAACGTAATGTCATGAGCTGTTCGTAAAAGGGATTGAGCTTGCACAACGGGGGAATGCGGAACAGCGTCCGACCTAACACTCGAATTTCTCGGGCAAAGGGGCATTGCGCGGGAATGAGCTTGCAAAGCCAGCGAGCCACTCGGCTGTTACGAATCTCAATGGTTTCGAGTCGCTGTCGCACTGCGGCGATCGGTCCGACGAAATTCGATCGCAGTTTGCGACTCGCAGTATTCCAGGTCTGGGAAAGCAGCATGGTTTCAAAAATCATTGCTTCACTGGGTTTGACATTGGCTAGCCTCTAGGGTAAGCGTGCCAGACCTGGATATTTTGTATATTTAATTGCAAAATACGGCGTTTCGATGACGATTCAGAATTAAGTTAATCCCAATTTTGCACGCATGTTCTTTTTGCTCTGACATCTACCCTGGGAGGGAGACCTTAACGGCAGACCCTCGATCGGAAAGTTTCAGGTGAAGGCAGGGAACGGGAGGAAGATGACGCGGAGACGGGGGGACGCGGTGACGCGGTGACAGAGAACGGGTAATCGCCTCCCTCATCTCCCTCACCTCCCTCACCTCCCTCACCTCCCTTGTCCTGTCAACTCACCCGCCTCGATTCACGAATTCAAGCCGAGAGAGGGCACTCGTTGCCGATTCGCGAACGTAGGTATCGGCCGATTCGTCGTTGGCAAAAGCTGTCAGGACTTGGGCGGCTTCGCTACCGCCAAGAGACCCCAAAGCATTAACGATCGCCACCGCTAATGCCACGTTGTCGGTGGTTTTCAAAGTCTGGGCTAAAATCGGGGAGGCCGGCGCGCCCATTTCTCCCAATGCCATCGCCGATGCAATATACACCACGGGATTTGGATCGTTGAGAGCCTTTTTCAATCCTTCGAGACCGACGGTCGGAAACGGTTCGCCTGCGTAGTTCACGGCAACCTGGGCGAGGGCTTTCGCACAACTCGAACGTACCGTGGCGTTATCGCTCGTTTGTAAGAGTTCGACGACGGGGGCAACTGCATCGGGACCGATAACCCCCAAGGTTTTGACGGCCGCGCGTCGATAGGTGACATCTTCCTCATCGAGAACCGATAGCAACCGGGGAATAGTAGTCTCGTCGCGACTGTCGGCAATCTCTCGCATCGCCCGCCCTCTCAAATTTGGGTTGGGGTGTTTGAGTTGTTGGAATAGAGCATCTACTGTCATCGAAAACCTCCGAGAAACCCGACGCGCGATCGAGCGTCGCCTGGAAAAAAAGCGAGAAAGCCAAGATCGATACGAATGGCTTCAAACTCCCTCGAGGGCGATCGCACCGCTTGAACTCCCAATCTGGGAAACTTTTTCCGTGGCCTTAGTCTACAACAAAGTGTCAGCTAAGTGTTGGCAATTTCTACGGAGATGTTTCTCGGGTCTCGCACCCCTAGTAGCGAACGACGACGGGGGTACCGTATGCGGCCCAATAGTACAACCACTCCGCATCCCCAGTCGGCATGTTCACGCAACCGCGACTGACGGGATAGCCGAAGGAATCGTGCCAGTACGCGCCGTGGATGGCGTAGTTGCCGTAGAAAAACATGGCATAGGGAACGTCGTCGATATAGTAATCCTCACCAGACATGGGGGTGGATTCGTATTTCGTTTGGATGGAAAATACGCCCGTGGGGGTGGGTGTTGCATCGGTCCCGCTCGAGATGTAGGTTGAATAAATCAGACTCGAACCCGACCAAGCGGTGAGCAACTGTTGCGTCAGATCGATTTCGATCCATTGTTGTCCGGAATTTTCCAGATATCGAATTTCGTCTAGAATCGTTTGAGCCACTTGCACTGGCTCGGTTTGGGGAAATTCGCTCGAGGTCGGTTCGGCAGGGGCGGCACGTCCGGGTACGGGGAAAAACCCGATCGCCCCGAGGCTAAAAGCCGTCTGAACCGTTGCGAGGATCGCACAGCAGCGAATTCGGGAAAAAGAGAGATTCAACATAGGTCGTTGCTTGGCTAGAAAAGCAAGTCGTAGCGATACTTCTAGCTTAGCTCAGCGACTGGATTTCAACGAAAGTTCTACGAGATTTCAACGCAGAAAATTTGCCACCCAACAGGCGATTGGGGCGATCGCCAAACCGGGGAGAAAAGAGGCGACCCGGATGCGAGTCACCTCCAATAAATTCAGTCCCGTGGCAACAATCGTCAATCCGCCAACTCCGGTAGCGAGTAGGATGCCGGGGTCAACTGTCGGATCGCCGATGATTCCGGCGAGGACTCCTGCCCCCAGAGAAATTCCGCCTTGGTAAATGGCAATAATCACCGTTGAAAACCCCACACCAATTCCGTAGCTACCCGCTAGGGCGACGGAGACGATGCCGTCCATGGTCGCTTTGACGTTGAGTAATGCCGCATCTCCAGTTAAGCCGTTATTCAAACTGCCAATTAAGGTCATCGGTCCGACACAAAACAAGATGCTAGCGGCCACAAATCCTTCGGTAAATCGTCCCTTGCCGCGAAAGCGCTTTTTCAACCCATCGCCGATCGCGCTCAATCGTTCTTCGAGCTGCCACCATTCTCCTAAAATACCTCCAATAATGGTGACCAGCAGTCCTAAAATGACCCCATTGGCCCGTCCGACTTCCACCTCTAAAAGGCGATCGGCCATCTCGAAACCCAACCACAGCGTCAGCAAGCCGATTCCCTGGGTAATGATTTTTTGCATTTTGACCGGTAGGCGACGTTCGAGGAGCAAACCCAGAGTCGTTCCCACCAAGACCGTTAGGACGTTGACCCACGTCCCGCTCGTTTTCGCCCAGAAATCGAGCATCACCCCCCCTAAACGTCGAGTTGGGAGAGTTGGGGCAGCAACTTTTGAAAGGCTTTCCCGCGATGGCTGCACGCTTGTTTGAGTTCCGGTGACATCTGAGCGAAGGTCATTTGGTATTCGGGCAGGTAGAAAACCGGATCGTAGCCGAAACCCCCCGTCCCTTGACGGGCCTCGAGGATTTCCCCCGGACAGATGCCTTCAACTTCCAGGGCGATCGTGCCGTCGGGACGCGCGAGGGCGATCGCACAGATAAATTTGGCCTGACGTTGGGTTTGCCCGTCTAATTCCCGCAACAGGCGATCGATACCCTCCGTCGGAGTGGGGGCGTAACGGGCCGAGTAAATCCCTGGCGCTCCCCCGAGGGCATTGACGGATAAGCCAGAATCGTCGGAAATCGCCCATTGTCCGGTGGCTTTCGCGACTTCTGAGGCTTTGAGGCGCGCATTTTCTAAAAATGTCGTCCCGGTTTCTTCAATTTCTAAATCCTGCGGTTTGAGTTGCAATTCCCAATCGAGTCCCGTCAGAAAGGGCTGCATTTCTTTTAATTTTCCGGGATTTCCCGTGGCGAAAACAAGTACGGTCATCGAACTCCGAGTCAATATAGATGAAGTGGGCGACGGTATCGGGTGAATCTGGCGATGGCTAAACTCTCACTTTAGTTTAGGGGTGAGTGCGATGACTACACTGTTTCTTGAGGTAAATTCTCAAAAATTTCTCGGGCAACTCGTTCGGCTTTGACATCGAGGTTTTCCCAATTGACTTCCCCAGCATTGTCGAGCAAATTCGTATCGATCTCGACTTCGTAAGTCTCCTCGGGAGAGTGAGTGGGGCTGTAGTTACGAAAGCATACTTGATAGCACAGTTCCCAGATGTCCACGCTAACTTGACGATCGCGCACTTCTAAATCGAGTTTATAGCCCGGATGAGGAACCTGCGTCTGGCGATAGCTACCTTTCCAGGGAGAGCGATCGAGTTTTTTTTGAATGTTGTCGATGAGGCGAATGAGAGCGGGTTGCATCAAGAGTTCCGCTTGCTGCCATGACACCATATTTGTAAACTTGGGTTTCATTTGAGTGTTTGCACCGGGATATCGCCACCGTTATCTCGATCGTCGAGGGTGAAGGCGAGCTGAGGATGCTTTTGTCGTCGGGGAAAAAGATGTTGGCTCGTTTCTACCCCAACAGCAACCACTATCTCTCACATCCTAGAAGCTAAGACGATTGACGTTCAATTTTCGCTCGTTTTCAGCTCGAGCTTTTATCTTAGCAGGAATTCCTTCGGTCTCGGACGCAAACTCAAGTCGATCGCTTCCCTTAGCGATGACGCTCGATACTCCGAAAAAAACTTGTGAAATCATAGTTGATTTTATTGTCAACACATTGATTTTTCGTTATAATAAAAGAGTAAAGCTCCTAATCCTCCAGAGGTTTTACTCAATGAAAAATAGCAAGCGAAACATCAATAAATCTGGTAAAAATTCGGAAGCGAAAAAGTACCGTCATTTTCGCGAACTAGCCGCACGGAGCAACAAGTCTTTAAACTCTAAAATCAAAGAACATGGGGGTGTTGCCTTTTTGAAAGGGAGCAAGCGTATTAATACCTACGCAACCGTTGCCAATATGAATAACATTGCCATTAAAGGTAAAATGGCACAGGTCATTCAAGCCACAGTTGGTGTCAAACAAACCCGCGATGCCTATTCGAGTTCGGAATTAGCTCGCATGGAGTTTCAAGAACGACTTGAAGCCCAAGCTTTGGCAGCCCGAAATGCTCGCGGACACGAAGAAATTATTTGCACCGTCGATGATGTCATTGCCGACATCGATCGCCTGATTGAAAAATACTCCACTTGAGGTTTTCCAGACATCGATCGGCAAAAAGGGGCAGCTTCGGCGGTCCCTTTCTAGAAACCCTCTCTCGATCCCACCATCGTGAAGGGATTGTGCCTCGAAGCGTTTTTTCTATCCTGCTTCGTCCTCCCTCGGCGCGCGTCACCAGGTCTGTGAAATGCTGCCCGGCCCCCCAACGACACGCCCGTGAAGAGGTTAAGCTAGGCAGGGAGTTCCATCCAAGGGATGCGTCGCTCGATCGCCTTCAATCGACAAAAAGGGCGATCGAGCCTTGGACTCGATCCCACGGACGGAACGCACAACTTTAACCTATGGGAGACAAAAGAATTGCTCGCTCGATCCGTTCTATCTTGGCTTTCAGTCTTGACCCTGTTACCTGGGACGACCGTGGCACAATCGATCGAAGAATCCGAACCGCCACCAGCAATCGCCCCGAAAATTTCCCAAGTTTTACCGGCCAACCTCGCCGGAGCGATTTTGTTCGATACCACGGGAACTTGGAGCGATCTCGAACGCTTCAATCCCTTACCCTTCGAGATTTCCGGTCCCGGAGGCATTCCCTTCTTGCCGCTTGAGACCGACTTTAACAGCGATATTCAACCTTGGGTGGGAAAGTGGGCCGCGACGGTTCTGCTGCCCGCCCGCGACCCCTATGGCCTCGATCGAACGGATTTAGAAGCGAGCCTGTTGACCCTCGTCTCCGCGAGCGATACCGTCGCCATGAATGCCTATCTCGAGAAACTCGAAACCTTACGCGGCGCGCCACCGGTCGAGCGAGAATTTGAGGGGGTAAAAATTTGGGAATGGGAAGCCGACGAATTTTCCGAACCGGAATTTTTAACTCCAGAACCGAATCCCCTACCCGGATTGCCCGAAGATATGGGGATGAAAGGGGCGATCGTCGGTCTGACGAAAGCCTTGCCCGCTGCGTTGTCTGATGCGTTCTCCAAACGGTTTGAGGGGAACATCTTCGATCGCCTCGCCCAAGCTAAACCCAAACCGCGAATTCAACCTCAACCCCCAATTCCGGGTTCTCCACCCAACTCCGAGTTTGAAGAACCCCCCGCACTCGAACCCCTCCCAGAACCTTTCCCAGAACCGTCCGAGTTTCCCCCCTTTCCCATTCCGCGTCCGGGACTGGCGATCGCCGTTCTGCCCGATGGCTACCTTGCCGCTTCCACCAATGCCGCCGCACTCGAACAACTGATCGCCCTACAAGCCGATTTAGTTCCCCTCGCCGATAATCCGCAATTTCAAAAGACCTTCGAGCATCCCGAGTTCGATCGTTCTTTGGTGTCGCTCTACGGTAATTTAAAACAACTTTCTCAGTTAGCGGCAACCCTCAACTTTACCGACTTTCCGCCAATTCCCAACGAACCCGAAACGGTCAATTTCCTCACTGCCGTTCTCGATCCGATCGCCAAAGAGTATACCACCATCCACAGTTGGGGTTGGGGCGATCTCAACGGTTTGCGAACCCAGAGCGTTGCCTACTACCGCAATCCCAATCCATCCCGCGCGACTGTTGCGCCAGTGGGTGGCACTCAAATCGCCAGCCAAATTCCCGGTGCGTCCTACCTGTCGGTAAATAGCTTCAACCTCGCTCGCTACTGGCAGCGCATCCTTGACACCACCGCAACCGAACCCGAATTCCAAGAGGGACTCGACGAGATCCGCCGCCTCGTGCGAGAAAATCTCAACCTCGATTTGGAGAGCGAGCTAATTTCCTTATTTGATGGGGAGTACGCATTTTTCCTCTTTCCCACCCAACAAGGATTGTTCCCCTTTTTCAATCCCGGACTCGATCTGGGTTTGGGAATCACCATCGAAACGAGCAATCGACCGGGAATGGAGCAATTGCTATCGCAGATCGAAACTTGGATCGAGACTTCCGGTGAGGACTCCGTGGACATTACCACCGCCGAAGTCGAAGGAATGACCGCGACGAGTTTGAACACTGTTTTGCCCGACGGTCAGTCCATCAGTCAAGTGGCTTACAGTTGGAACGATACCAACACCCTCACCCTCTCAACTGGAATCGGTCCGCTCGCCGAACTGCTACCCCAACCCTACGGAACCCTCGATGAGAGCTATACCTTTCAAACGGCGATCGAACCTTTCCCCATTCCCAACGATGGCTACTTTTTCCTAAATATGGGTTCGCTGCTGTCTTTCTTGAATAATTTCTTCTCTCCGGGGATGGTCGCAAGTCCTGACGATGCCGACTGGATTCGGATCGCCATGGGAGCTTTCCGCAGTCTGAGCGTCTCCTCTTTCTCAACGCCAGAACTCGAACAGGCGGATTTTTATTTGGTGCTATCCCCTGCGACGGAAAAGATCGACTTAGGGGATGAATGGGATATGACGATCGATAACTAGATAACGTCAGGCGCGAGATAAGAAGTATCCGCTTCGGGAGGGGAACGACCGATCGGGGAATGAAGCTTGCCCCTCAGTCGCTCGATCGCCGCAACGCTCAAACCCCCTCCAAACCTCGATCTTCCTCAAAATGTAACTAAATGTTGCAAATTCACTGGCACTTGTGTTACGATTCATATCAAAGGTTGACAGCAGGAAAATTATTCATCATGGAAAACCAAGAAACCAAATTCGGCTTTACTCAATTCGCAGAAACCTGGAACGGCCGTCTGGCTATGCTCGGTTTCGTCATCGGTCTTTCAACTGAACTGATCACCGGTCAAGGCATTCTCTCTCAAATTGGCTTGATGTAATCGAGCAACGTTCTAAATTGTTAGATCGATTCAAATTAGCTAAACTCCAGAAAAAGGCGCATTTTAGATGCGTCTTTTTTATGGGAAATTTGGCATGATGCGCGACAAATGATGGATGGGGAATCGGAAATTTCCATTGGCATACCCAATCCGATCGATACAGTATTCTTATGAGAGCAACTGGGTGAAGTGGAAAGATATATATAGTAAAGGTTTCACCTTCTTTCCTCGAAATGTAACTAAATGTTGCAAAATCGCTACCGCTTGTGTTACGATTTATATCAAAGGTTGACAGCAGGAAAGTTATTCATCATGGAAAACCAAGAAACCAAATTCGGCTTTACTCAATTCGCAGAAACCTGGAATGGCCGTCTGGCTATGCTCGGTTTCGTCATCGGTCTCGCAACTGAGCTGATCACCGGTCAAGGCATTCTTTCTCAAATCGGCTTGATGTAATCGAGCAACGTTCTAAATTGTTAGATCGATTCAAATTAGCTTAACTCTAAAGAAAGGCGCATTTTAGATGCGTCTTTTTTGTTGGGAAATTTTATCCCGAACAGATTTATCCCGAACTGACGTTATGTATTTGCCCCCCAGAGGAAGATTTTTGACCGAGGGTATCGATCGCCAGCCGTACGGTAGATAAGACATAATAAAACCAAATGTGGTGAATGCCTAAGAGTTCGCTTTGCGTGTTATTCACAATCAACAACAACAGCATAATAATCGGATGAAAAACCGATTCTGGCTCGCGGGTTTGGCTCATATATTTAATCGATAAACCAATCCCGAGCAAGAACGAAGCAATAAAGAGAAACAAGCCCACAAAGCCTAAATCAGCCAATAAATCGATAAAACCGTTGTGGGCGTGGGTGGCGACCCAACCGTAGCCATCTGCGGCAACTTCGTAGGCAGGGTTATCTTCTCCGCGCCAATCTTGCCAAAAGCCGTAAAACCCGTACCCGAGAACCGGACGGTCCTGCATGACTTTATCGATGGTTCTCGTCCAGAGCGGTACGCGACCAGTGAGGGTCATATCTTTTTCTAAGACATCCACGACGATATATTCTAAATTTTCCGTGACGATAATCGTCGTGCCGATACTAATTGCCATGAAAATGACGATGATGGCATAAGCCCACTGAAAGCTCAGCCGCTTGAGAAAACGCAGCATGAGTAAAGCTCCGAAGAGCACGACCAACGTGACTTTTGCCCCAGCAGAATTAGTATTCTGCATCACCAGTAGCGAGATGAGCACCATCAGGACAGATGGCACTCTTTGTTTGGGATGATTGGCTGCCCAAACGTACCATAGAACGGCATTCAAACTCATTAACGCCCCTAGAGGGTTGGGGTGACTTAAAACCCCCCGCCATCCTTTACCGACGACTCCCACCGCAGGCACGGCCATCGAATAAATTAAACTCAACCCGGCAATAATTCCCGTACTCCAGCGCAGCAGAGTGACAATTTGCGCCCAGGTATATTTTCGAGCAATATGCGCGGCTAAAGTGGAAACGGAAATTAGGGTCAAGCTCGCTCGTAAGGTGAAGCTCGGAAGGTCGCTCCAAAATACCGAAAAACCAACGAGGGTAAGTAATATCCCTAAAAAAGGATTGGTAAATAATGCCAGAAAACTGTAGAAAAAGTCGCGGAACCAAGCCTTGAGAATGAAAACCGAAAGGCTATAGGTTCCTATCTTTAGTAAGGCTGAGTTTAGACTGAGGTTATGCAACTTAAAGTCGCTTGGATGGAGCCATACAAAAGGTTTTATCGTGATATAAGGCATGACGATAAAAAGGACGAGACTCAAGACGATCGCCAGACGTTCTGTCATACCTTGGCGACTAGCATACTGAAATGCTAATAAAATGAAAATAACTCCAGTCCCCAAAATTAGACTCAAAAATATCGGATCGGCTAAAAGCTCTTTCACGATTTTATTATCCTAAGACTCGTAATATTTAAAGACGAATAACCTCAAAGGGTGTAAGCTTGAAGTATACTAAAAAAAAGCTCTTTTAAAAGGGGTGTCCGACCGAGCGAAATGACACGAGCAATCTATCTTTAGCCTAACTCTTCAATCTAAGTTCGTAACCGACAGCCTAATGTCTTTCCGTTTACCTCGATGCCTCTTTCGATCGACAACAAGTCTCGCGCTACTCACCCTGGCGATCGCCCCAACCACTAGTATGGCTCAACCGCTGCCGTACTTCGATCGAGCTGCTCCACCCTCACCGGTCACTTCCCAACAGGTCGATCGAAGTCGCCCCGAACTCGACGAATATACCCTCGGACCCGGCGATTTGGTGCAAATCGAAATTTTTGAAGCCCCCGAATACAGCGGCGAAGCTCAAGTCCTGACCAACGGCATGATGGATTTACCCATCGGCGGGCGGGTTTACGTCGAAGGTCTGACCATTCCCCAAGTTACCGAGCTTGTCACCGCCGAGTACGTGCGGATTTTCCGATACCCCCTCGTCAGTGTCCGGCTGACGGGACCGCGTCCGTTGTACGTCACGATCGACGGAGAGGTAACTCAGCCGGGGGCCTACGTGATGGAAATTCCCCTCAAAGCCCAAAGCGGACTTCAGCGAGGCTTGCAATATCCGACCGTTCCGGAATTAATCGAATTAGCGGGTGGGGTTACTCTCTCGGCGGACTTGACCCGCGTAGAAGTTCGCCGCAACGCTGGAAATGGCAAAGAATCCTCTTTCTATATCGATCTGTTGGCCTACATCCAATCCGGTCGTCGGGGACAAGACATTACTCTTAGAGATGGCGATGCTCTCTTGATTTCCACAGCCACTCAAGTCGATGAAAGTCGCATTCGCCAACTCGCCGCCACCAACTTTGCCGCCGCAGAAGGCTCCTTCCGCAGCGTGGTGGTAGTCGGAGCAGTCAATCAGCCCGGTAACTATACCCTCGCTGGGGATTTACCGCAATCGGAATTCCAGTCGGGAGGCGTGCCAACCCTGAGTTTCGCCCTCGAACAAGCCGGAGGAATCGCCACCAACGCTGACATTCGCCAGGTCGAAATTCGCCGCATTACTCAAACCGGAGGCGAACGAATTATCGAAGCCAACTTGTGGGAGTTCCTGCAAACCGGAAACTTCGAGCACGATCCGATTTTGCAAAATGGGGATACGATCGTCGTTCCCCGAACCGATGCGATCGATGCGGCGGAAGTAGCACAATTGGCAAATGCCAGTTTTTCAGCCCCGATTACCGTTTACGTGGTGGGGGAGGTGAATAAAGCCCCGAGCATCCGGACCCTGGAAGTCCCGACGAACACCACTTTGAACCAAGCGATTTTGCAGTCGGGGGGCTTTACCGAAGATGCCAATCGCGATGAGGTCGAGTTTATTCGCCTCAATCCCGATGGGACGGTGCGGCAAGAGACGATCGAACTCGATTTCGCGCGGGGAATTGACGAATCGGGGAATCCCCTGCTGCGCCCCAACGATATTATTGTCATCAGTCGATCGGGTTTGGCGCGAATTACCGATACCCTAGACACGATCTTCAGCCCGGCCCCAGAAATCAATTCTTTCTTCCGAACCCTAGAAAACTTGGGAATCGTTGGTGAATAGCCACACCCGTCAATATCATCTGTAATCGATGTTCCAGCCCCATGTAGAGAAAGCGTCCCCATGAATCCCGACAACAATTCTCACAGCGTTTTTTCCCAGCAAAACGGCGATTTGCCGCCATCCCTTTCCCCGGCTCAATCGGTCCCATCCTCCCAGCCAGAGGAAGCCAACCTCGATATCGGTTGGTTGTTCGGCGTGGTGGCGCGACGCATCCCCATCATGGCGCTGGTGGCGATCGTCCTCACCGCCATTTTCGGCGGGCTGATCGCGAACCGAAATCGGGGATTGCCATTGGTATACCAGGGAAGTTTTCGATTGTTAATCGAACCCATTTCCGCTGAAGGTCGGCTGATGCGACAATTTTTGCTCGCTCAAGCATCGGGGACGGATTTGAGCAAAATTAAAGTTGAAGGATCGGGACTGGTCGATTACGAAACCCAGATTCGCGTTTTAAAAAGTCCGAAGTTACTGATGCCGATTTTGGAAAATATCGAAGCGGACTATCCGAATCTGAGCTATAAATCTCTGCAAAAGAATCTGAAAGTCGATCGCATCAGCGTCGATATTTCGGGAAAAGAATTCGGGACGAAGATTTTAGAGGTGACCTATGCCGATCCCGAGCCAGACAAAATTCTCGCGGTTTTAGAAGCCGCCTCCGAACTCTATCTCGAGTATTCCCTCGAAGAACGACTCACCAGCCTCACCCAAGGGATCGATTTTATCGACGAACAGCTTCCGGAGTTGCAGGAGCGAGTCGATACCATTCAGACGCAAATCCAAAACCTGCGTCAGGCAGAAAACCTGATCGAGCAATACCCGCAAGCTCAGGCGATGTCTCAAGAAGCCAGTTCCCTGAACTTACAGCAGCTCGATCACCAAAAGGAGCTGGTGCAAGCTCAAGCGCTCTACGAGGGTTTGCAACAGCAGCTTCTCCAGGGGAATCCCGTTACCGTTTTGAGCGAAGATCCCCAGTTCCAGCCCCTAATTGCCGAAGCTCAGCAATTGGAAAGCAAGGTGGCCGCCGAGTCGGCTCGCTTGCAGCCCGATAGTTTGCCGATGCTTGCCCTGCGCGAACAACAAGCGGCGATGGAGGCTCGGCTGCAACAAGAAGCCCAATCCGTGCTGAGCGTCGTTGGAGATCGCATTACCGCTCTCGAAGCCAGCCAGCAAGAAATTCAGCAAGCCGAAGCCAGTCTCGACGCGCGAATGCAACGGTGGCCGGTGGCAACCCGGCAATATGCCGACCTGCAACAAGACCTGGAAATCGCCACGAGTACCCTGACGGATTTTCTCACCAAACGGGAGGCTCTGGGGATCGATGCCGCCCAGCAGCAAATCCCGTGGGTGCTGATCGCTCCGCCGGCAATTCCCGAAAATGCAGCGGGCAATCTCGTCCCCTCTGAGGTGCAGCAAACGAAACGTCAAATTGCGATCGCCGCGATTTTGAGTAGTCTGTTGGGGATTGGAGCGGGTTTTTTGGTGGAAGTTCTCCATACCGTCTTCCATAAAGCCTCGGAAATTAAATCCGCCGCCCGACTGCCCGTACTCGCTTCGATTCCCCGCAAAAAACGGCTCAAACGCGCTTTGCAACAATCCGCTCAATCCGCCCCGGCAGCAATGGCAGTCGCTTCTGCTGTCTCCTCTCAACCGAGCCATCCGTTTTTGGGATGGGGTCGTTCGGGTTCGGCCTATCGGAGCGATCCGTTTTCCGAAGCCTTTCGCTCGCTCTACGCTAATATCCGCTTGCTCGGCACCGAATCCTCCCTCCAGTCTTTGACCGTAGCATCGGCGATGCCGGGAGACGGAAAGTCTACCGTCGCTCTGTTTTTGGCAAAAACCTCTGCGGCTGCGGGTCTGCGGGTGTTATTGGTCGATGCCGACTTGCGCCGCCCGAGCGTTCACCAACAGTTAGACTTACCGAATTCACAAGGATTTAGTAACGTACTCGCGGGCGATGACGTGAGCCTTAACGATGCGATCGTCAAATCGAATATCGATGAGAATTTGTTCGTTCTCCCGGCCGGTCCGGTTCCCCCCGATTCGGTGAAGCTTTTATCGTCTAAAAAGATGCAGTACGTCACCGAGCAGTTTAAGAGCTTTTTCGATCTGGTGATTTACGATACGCCCCCGTTGCATGGATTGGCCGATGGTAACTTGGTGGGGGCGCAGACTGATGGGGTGGTGCTCGTCGTGGCGATCGAAAAGACCGATCGCAATTTGCTCGCTCAGACATTGGAAGGATTGAAACTCTCGGGGGCATCGGTTTTGGGGACGGTTGCTAATGGGGTGAAGGGGTAGTTTCGATCGAACATTGATGTTTCTAAACTCCAGAAAGTATGTGTTCCATCGATATCGAAGAATGGGAACTCTTATTATTTTTTGGAGTAGAGACTCATAAAATAGATTGCTCTATTCCGTGGTTCTATAATACGTCCGTGTATCGGCATACCGAGGGTGATTTTTTACTTTCGTTTTCGATTCAACCATCCGATCGAGAGATTGAAATATTTCTAGAGTTTAGAAATTTTAACTTGTTAAATCTAGAGGTTTCAGAGATGAAAAGTGTCAAATTACTCAGCGAAAAAGTAGAGAACATCTAGAAATTTTAGGTGACGAATATTCGATCGAAATCCGCTTAACACCCTCGATTCAGATCGCTCAAAAAATTCGATCGAGCCACTGAAGCGACCCATCGTTGGTAAACTCTTCGTCTAAACTTGAGAGAAGAATCAGTATTGCATCTGTCCTGCGACATAAATCTTCTCTCATCTCATGAAAACACTTGGGTTTAACAATATTCGAGTTAGAACGATCGCCTTGACCATTGCCGCTTGCAGCCTCACCATTGGTTGCCGCCAAACCTCCAACCCTACCGATCCCGAATCCGCAGCGCCCAGCAATCGCGCCCCCGTAGTCAGTGCGGGTTCCCAGCAAACCGTATCCCCAACGGTATCCGTCAACCTCGATGGAACCGTTAGCGATGACGACTTACCCAGCACCTCCCTCACCCTGGCGTGGGAGCAAGTTGACGGTCCCGGAAATGCCACCTTTGCAGATGCCACCCAAGCGGATACCACCGTTGAGTTTCCCGAGGCAGGAACTTACGTGCTGCGGCTGAGTGCCGATGATGGGGAAAAAACCAGCAGCGACGAAGTGACGATCGCCGTCAACGCTACGGGTGAGACGCAAGTGCCATCTCTGGGGTTGTTCGAGCAAGCATTCACTACCACCGGCGACTATGGTAATCCCTACGCCGAGGTAACGGCAACGGCAACGTTTACCGCTCCAGACGGGACGATAAAATCGATTCCCCTGTTCTGGGATGGAGGCGATCGTTGGAAAGTCCGATTTTCCCCCAATGGAGAAGGGACTTGGCAGTGGAACATCGAATCCAACGATCGCGCTCTCAACGGTCAGTCCGGCTCGTTTACCAGTCTCAAATCCGACCTTCCCGGTGGCGTTCGCGTGCGCGCATCTCACCCCCACCATTTCGAGCGTGAAGATGGCACCCCGTTTTGGCTATTTGGGGATACCAACTGGAGTTTAGTCAGTACCGACGATCGCGAAAATTTAGATCGCGAGGCGGTGAAGCATTACATTGACGTGCGCGCCGAACAACAGTTTAACTACATCCATACCAACTTACTCGTTGATGACAATGATGGGGGGGCGGCATTCAAGAGTTATGCCAACGAAACGATTAACCCCGCATTCTGGCAAGAAGTGGACGCGCGGCTGCAATATGCCCACGATCGCGACATTATGGTGATGCTATTTCTCGCCTGGGCCAAAGATGGAGCCGTCGGAGACTGGCGGCAATTCCCCAGCGATGAGGCGCGGTTGCGTTACGCCCGTTACATCGTCGCCCGCTACAGTGCCTATAACGTCGCCTTCAACGTGGCTGGGGAATGGAACGAATACGGACCCAAATCGATGTATCAGGATTTGGCCAACGAAATTGTCCGCAGCGATCCCCACGATCGCACCATCGGCATTCATCCGGGGGAAGCGTCTTTCTCCGTCGCCCAGTTCGCCACCGAAGACTGGATGTCCTTTAGCGACTTCCAACAAAGCTATCGCCGTCTGCGCCAGCGCGTTCTGGACGCTCGCGAGCAGCCCAAACCGGTGATTAACTCGGAGTACGCTTACTACTTGCGGGATAAAAACGGCGACGGACGAGTGGATAAACCCAACAGCCGGGATGTCGATGATATCCGCCATGCCAGTTGGGATATCGCCATGGCCGGAGGATATTTCGTCACCGGATGGGGGACGACCTATTTCGGCGGACGGCGCGACCCGGATACGTTCAATGTCGATACTCCCAGAAATGACGATTGGGAAGAACAGGTGCAACACGTCAAAACCTTCTTTACCGGTCTGAATTGGTGGGAACTCGAACCCGTTGACGATCGCCTCGAAGGTCGGGGAACGAAGTATCTACTCGCCAATCCCGGCGAGCAATATGCCGTCTACGTCCGCGATGCTAACGGCGAGGTTTCCCTCACCCTCGATGCCGCAGACAACGGCAAAACCTACAGCATTCGCCAGTTCGATCCGCGATCGGGCGAGTACACCAACCTTGATGATGCCACCGCTGGGGATGCGATCGTCTTAACTCCTCCCGACGAGCAAGACTGGCTGTTCGTTCTCGATCGCAAAGGCAATTGAGATAGCTTCGGAGACAAGGGAGACAAGGGAGACAAGGGAGACAAGGGAGACAAGGGAGACAAGGGAGACAAGGGAGAATAGCTAATATTGCCTTCTATTCTCCATACCCCATCACCGCGTCCCCGCGTCCCCGCGTCTCCGCGTCGTCTCTCCCCCATCTCCCTCACCTCCCCCATCTCCCCAAATCCCTGCCCGGAATGGGAGCAGATCGGTTAAGATTATTAAGAAATCTAATGTAAAGAAATCTGTCGTTACATTTAACTGCTAACCGTCTAGGACACGTCTCAGACACCTTACTATGTCTCTCCCAATTCGCAACGTTGCTATCATTGCCCACGTCGATCACGGCAAAACCACTCTGGTTGACGCATTGCTCAAACAATCCGGCATCTTCCGCGAGGGAGAAGACGTACCCGATTGTGTCATGGACTCCAACGATCTAGAGCGAGAGCGGGGCATTACCATCCTCTCGAAAAATACCGCCGTTAAGTATAAAGATACGTCGATTAATATTGTCGATACTCCCGGACACGCGGATTTCGGCGGTGAAGTCGAACGAGTGCTGGGTATGGTCGATGGCTGTATCCTGATTGTGGATGCCAACGAGGGGCCGATGCCCCAGACGCGGTTCGTCCTCAAAAAAGCCCTCGAGAAAGGCTTGCGCCCGATCGTGGTGGTCAATAAAATCGATCGCCCCCAAGCCGATCCTTACGGTGCGATCGATAAAGTCCTCGATCTGTTCCTCGAACTCGGGGCTGACGACGACCAGTGCGACTTCCCCTATTTGTTTGCCTCTGGTTTGGACGGATACGCCAAAGAAGACCTCGACGAGGAACCCAAAGACTTAAAACCCCTGTTCGAGGCGATTCTGCGCCACGTTCCGCCCCCCATCGGCGACCCCGAAAAGCCCCTGCAACTGCAAGTGACCACCCTCGACTACTCCGACTATCTCGGTCGGATCGTCATCGGTCGCATCCACAACGGTAAAATCGGTGCGGGTCAACAGTTGGCATTGGTCAATGAATCGGGAGAACTCATCAAATCCAAAGTCAGCAAACTGATGGGATTTGAAGGTCTCAAGCGCATCGAACTCAAAGAAGCCAGCGCCGGACAGATCGTGGCTGTAGCTGGATTTGCCAATGCCAATATCGGCGAAACCATTACCTGCCCCAACGAACCTCAAGCCTTGCCGCTGATTAAGGTGGACGAACCCACCTTGCAGATGACCTTCTCCATCAACGATTCTCCCTTCGCCGGACAAGAAGGAGATTTCGTAACTTCCCGGCAACTGCGCGATCGCCTGATGCGAGAACTCGAAACGAACGTCGCCCTGCGCGTCGAGGAAACCGACTCTCCCGATAAATTTTCCGTTTCCGGTCGTGGAGAACTGCACTTGGGCATCCTGATCGAAACCATGCGTCGGGAAGGGTACGAGTTTCAGGTTTCCCAACCCCAGGTGATTTTCCGCGAGGTCAGCGGTCAGCCCTGCGAACCCTACGAATGCTTAGTGCTTGACGTACCCGAAGCATCCGTTGGTGGTTGCATCGAACGCCTTGGAGAACGCAAAGGCGAAATGCAGGATATGCGGGTCGGCATGGGTCGAACTCAGCTCGAGTTTATCATTCCCGCTCGCGGTTTAATTGGTTTCCGGGGCGAGTTCATGCGCCTGACGCGCGGCGAGGGCATCATGAACCACAGCTTCCTGGACTACCGTCCCCTTTCCGGTAATATGGACACTCGTCGCAACGGCGTGATTATTGCCTTCGAGGAAGGAACCGCTACGTTCTACGCCCTGAAAAATGGGGAAGATCGCGGCGTGTTCTTTATTACGCCGGGAACGAAGGTGTACAAAGGCATGATCGTCGGGGAAAACAATCGCCCTCAAGATTTGGATCTGAACGTCTGCAAAACCAAGCAACTAACGAACCACCGTTCTTCCACCGGAGACGAATTGGTGCAGTTGCAAGCCCCAGCCGATATGAGTTTAGAACGGGCGCTCGAATACATCGGGTCCGATGAATTGGTGGAAATTACCCCCGAGTCGATTCGGTTGCGGAAGATGAAAGCGAAGAAGTTGGCTAAGCGTTAGATCGGTTCTTCGCCAGATATTACCCAAAGATCGGACTCACGCCTAAAGTCCGATCGAACGCTCTTCACGATCGACAGCATGATGGATGAGTGTTCGCGGGTAAAGAAAACAGGGGAAGTGGGAGCAAGATAAATGTCTCGCAGTCGCCAGTTACGTGTTTGAAACTGGGATCGGCTGATGGGGGTCTTGCTTCCCTGGCTCTCCCCGAGCACCTTCACCGATATCTCAATGAAGAATGACGAAGGAGCAATCGAGATTTCTCAAGAATGCGCTCCCCAGTCGAATTTTCTAAATCTAATTGCGATCGCGATCGCAATTGGACGAAAGGGAAATCACAAAGATATTTAATGTACCTCACTTTATCTTCCGATGAAGATCTTCGATCGTTAAGGTTTCGATCGCTGTAAAATCGAGCGTGAAGAGGGATATTAGACATACAACGATTTACAGCTATAAAAGCAAATGTTTCTCGATCGCTCTCAAATTTCTCTCGAAGAATTATTTTCCCGCGCTTGGAAAACAGGTTGTTTGACCGATACCGAGCAACAGAAGCTCAGAGAAAAGCTACTTGAAAAATCAGTCACCCAAGACGAGCAAAGCACCATCGAACGCTTGCTTCATGCAACCCGTCGTGGATGGCTCAAAGTCATCTAATTGCCCTCAACCGATAGAAGGGCAATCGATCTCTACCTCAAAAATTCGATCGCACGCAGCACCTCGCTATCGGTCAAAACATTACCATATCCGGCCAGTCATGTTTTGAGATTCTCAACTCAAGGTGGCGATCGCTATCGATGGCTCGATTGTATAAACGCGATCGATCTGACGTTATATAGTGGTAAGCCATCAGCGATCGGCAAAAACCTTGCGATTGACTTTTTAGGATATTCTACTCTGAATGCGTAGTGCTGTGCGTCCTGACCACAATTGCAGAAAATACTCGCTCTCACCCCAATACTTAGGGCTTTGGAGCATTTGAGAACGAAAGATTCATTCAAAATGGGAAGTCGAGTTCCCATTTTGAAGTTCCCTACCCGCGCTCGCAACTACCGTATCCCGCGCCTGATATTATTCTTGAGTCGGCTGCTCTGATGATTCCGACGAAGACTCTTCAGTTACGCCAAAATACGTTTTAAATAACTGATGAGCGATCGGCAGTGCGGCCTTAGACCCATATCCCCCTTCTTCCACAATCACGGCGATCGCGATTTCCGGATTCTCTGCCGGACCGTAAGCAACGTACATCGAGTTATCTTCTTGACCGACCACTTCTACCGTTCCGGTCTTCCCGGCTGTCAAGGGAATTAAACCATCATTGAGCGTTCGGCCCGTACCGCTTTCGACAACAGCGGTGAGTCCCTCTCGAATCACCTCGAGGGTTTCGGGCGCGATCCCGGTGGATTCGGGTTTCGTTTCCTCGGTATCCGTTTGGCTGGCTAGAAGGTGGGGTTTGACGCGCATACCTCCATTAGCCACTGTTGCCACCATCACGGCTAGTTCTAGGGGAGTCGTCAGCACCAACCCCTGACCGATGGACATACTCACTGTATCCCCAGCGTACCAGGGTTCTCCATACAATTCTTCTTTCTCATCGGGGACTGGCAGCGAACCGAGGGTTCCCCCTTCAACTCCCAATAAGTCGAGATCGATCGTGCCGATCCCCATGATTTGGCCCCATTTGGAAATTTCTTCGGGACCGACGGTCATTCCCATCTGGTAGAAAAAGGTATTGCTGCTGTAGGCTAAGGCTTCGACAAAACCGATAACCCCGTATCCACCGCTATGTTCGTGAAATTGATGACCGCCAACGGTGATATAGGCAGAAGTTCCTAGGACGGAGTGAGGTGTATACTGACCGGACTCCATACCCGCCACCGATGTCACGATTTTGAAGGTGCTGCCGGGGGAATAGCTTTGCAAAGCGCGATTGAGGAAGGGTTTGTCGGCACCTTGGAGACGATCCCACTCTTCGGAGGCGACGCGACGAGTAAAGATATTCGGGTCGAAAGCCGGACTGCTAGCCATCGTCAGGACTGCACCGGTTTTCACGTCGATGACGACAGCCGCTCCCCGTTGGTCGCCCAGTGCTTGCTGGGCGGTTTTCTGAAGATCTAAATCGAGGGTGAGTTGGAGGGGGTCTCCGGCTTTGGCTTCTTGAATGCCTAATTCCTGAATTTCTTGTCCCTTGGCATTCACTTCGATCATGCGATTGCCCCACGTCCCCTTGAGGATGTCGCCGGCCATCCGTTCGATCCCCATTTTGCCGACGATCGTCCCCATGGGCCATTTGGGATTGGCTTTGAGGTCTTCTTCTGTTGCTTCGCCGATATATCCAAGGATATGAGAGGCTTGTTCGTCGTGGGGGTAGTAGCGGTTGGAGTCGCCGCGAACTTCGATGCCGGGAAATTCTCGTTCCCGTTCCGTCAGAGCAATAAACGTTTCTCGATCGAGATCTCGGCGAATGCGGACGGGGACGTTTGCCGAAAAACCCGCTTTTTCGAGCTGAGTGAGGATTTCCGAGGCAGACATATCGAGGATGGCACCCAACTTAATCGCGGTGACGCGCCATTCTCGGGGAGATTGTTGCCTCGGCCAGAGGTACACCGAACGGGAAAGACGGCTGGTGGCGATCGGTTTATCCTTTCGATCGAAAATCGTGCCTCGTGCCGCCGGAACCGGTAGGAGTCGCACTCGATTTTCTTCGGCGGCCGCTCGGTGTTCTTTCCCCTCTACAAGCTGGAGTTGAGCCATCCGCAAACCACAAATTCCCAATCCGAGGCTGACGAATCCCATCACAACCAACGCTCGAATCGTTTGACCTCGAGTTGCCGCTCGATCGGTGCGTTTGACTGGGGTGACGGTATACGATGCAGTTCGTCTGGAGCCGATCGGGGTTAGAAAAAAATCGCTTTTCATGTGGATTGAGGGCTTGGGCGTGGAGATCGAGCGCGAATTACAATACCGCAAACTGCCGATATCTCGGAGTTTGGGCTGGCAGAAATTGGGAATTCAGTTGAAAATTTGTCAAGGGCTAGCCGCACTCAAAACAAAATCGATGCTTGTCTGACACTCTAGATCTTTTGTATCTTCGTATCTGAATCTAGATGCGATCGATTGCTGTCGCTATGGCTTTCTAGGTCTTGTTTCGAGCACCCAACAGAGAACAAGCACGATCGAAAAAATGTTCTTCGTTATTCTCTATTGGTAAAACTCTACTATATTCTACCCAGAACACATCCGTGAAAGTACCCAATTGTTGCTAAAATAGCAGCGAATTCAATCAAAAGTACAAACGATCGTACTTTGAATAAAGTTTCTATTAGCTCTATAAAACAATTACCGTAAAATTTAGTATCTTGAGTTACAAAAAACATTTTTATTGATACAATCCTCACCTAAAAAGATAATTCTTCAATGGGTCATAGTTTTTTATACGTGCCTAGTGTACCGTCTTCCGTAAAAAAAATTGCAAGATTGACTCAATTGACTTGCAATTCTCCATGGACTGTGGTTGCATTAGCTGACCAAAAGCCCGTATGACATAGGTTCTGGCCGAGGCGATCGCACAACTGAAATCGAATTGCTATATAACGATCGAATCAATTCGATAAGTAATCTATGATAAATTTCGATAATTCTACATCTTAATCTTATGAAAAATCTTTCGATATCCTCACCTTTTAGATGTAAGGTTCGCCCGGCTACAGCCCGAGATATCTGGACGCTGCGGAAAATGGTGCTAGGCGCAAAACTCGATCCGACGCAGTTACGATGGCAGCAATTTTGGACGATCGAATGTGAAGGAACGGTGGTGGCTTGCGCTCAGTTGCGACAGTTTTCCCAAGCACAAGAGTTGGGCAGTCTGGTTGTCATCCCCCCGTGGCGAGGTCGCGGCTTGGGAACTTATTTAGTCCAATATTTGGTCGAGCGAGCCACTCAACCACTATATCTAGAATGTTTGGGGACTCAACTCGAACGATTTTACACTCGTTTGGGCTTCGTTCCTATCTCTTGGTCCGAACTTCCTCGATCGCTCAAATTGAAGTTCGGCATTTCTCAATTGGCGCGGATCGTCTTTAAAATTCCCGTGGCGATTATGGAATATCGAGGGGGAACGGAGAACGGGGAACGGGGAATGGATGGGAAACACGCTCTCGATCGTGAAATCGCTCTAAAATTCCCTCTAAAATAATTGAGACACGGTCCGTTCCCCAGTTTTCCCATGCAAAATACTCGCTTCAGTACCCTAATTAGTGCGTTCTTCGGGCGAATTGGCAAACTCTTACGCAACCCCTGGCGCAGGCTTTCACTGGTCATCTTGGGGTTTCTGTTTGGCTTCTTCCTCGGAACGGCCGTTTCCACCGTTGCCGGACAACTGGCGCGATTGGATATTACCCTGGCCGCCATATTAGTGCTGATGACCGAGGCCCTCAGTTGGCTGGTTTATACTCGCAACGGTTGGTTTGGCAAAACTCCGCCGATCGAAACTCTCAATGCTCTCAAAATTGGCTTAATGTACAGTTTGTATGTCGAAGCCTTCAAGCTGGGGTCTTAGTGGGACGACGGGTTGTAATTCACATTTACTGCAAGGAAGAGAAGGAAGATGACCTCACAGCATTTATCCCTTGCGTCGATCCTCGAACGCTGGATTGCCGGGGAATCGATCGACCAATCCGATCGAGAACAACTTGTTGCTTGGGAAACGACCGATCGTGCTGCCGCTTTCGAGATCGCGCCGGAGAACGTCGAAGCAGCCGTCGAACATCGCCTCGAGGTACTCGCCGGATTGCGGGGACAGTTCGATCGCTTTCCCATCCCCGTCAACGGTTCCTGCTTGGTGACGCTGTGGACTTTGTGGTTGCCGCTTGCCATTTCGATCGCTCAGATTCGTCAAACCCTCGATCGTCCTTTAGTTCAAGGCGTTTTGGGCGGTCAGGGGATGGGAAAAACCACCCTGGCGGCGATGTTGAAGATTATTCTGGCGCAATTGGGATATTCGATGGTGGGTATTTCCATCGATGACTTGTACAAAACCTATGCCGATCGCCAACGCCTGAGAGAACGCGATCCCCGCTTCATTCGCCGAGGGCCGCCGGGAACCCATGATGTAGATTTAGGTGTGCAAACCCTTGATTGCCTGTGCCGAGTGCCATCCTCGGCGGGAATCGAAGTGCCTCGGTTCGATAAGTCTCTGTGGAATGGAGAAGGCGATCGCATTGCCCCGGAAACGATCGAGGGAGCCGATATCATTTTATTTGAAGGCTGGTTTGTGGGGGTTCGTTGCATCGATCCGGTGGTATTCGACAATCCCCCGCACCCAATTGCCACTGCGGCCGATATTGCCTTCGCGCGGGAGATGAATCAAAAGCTGGCAGAATATTTACCCCTGTGGGAACGTCTCGATCGCCTGCTCGTCCTTCACCCCAGAGACTATCGCCTGTCTCAAAAATGGCGCTTGCAAGCGGAACATCAAGCGATCTCCAGTGGTAAAGCAGGGATGAGCGATGATGAAATTCGCGAGTTTGTCGAATATTTCTGGAAGTCGCTACATCCGGAACTCTATATCGATCCCCTCACCCGCAACCCCGAGTTCGTGGATTTAGTGGTGTCCGTTGAAGCCGATCGCACGATTTCGCGAGTGTATCGACCGATCTAAATGAATCGGTTAATCCGATCGTTTCACCGTGAAACAAGCTGGAGAAGAGAAAGACTCGCATGAGACTTAGCGGTCTAAACTCCCTCTGAAGGTCACTCTGGCTCGCAAACCTGTTACCTGTGATACCCGATTGAATTTCTTTATTGAAAAAGATTTTTAAGAGTGTTGACATAGCCTGTCAATAAAGCTATAGTTGTTTTCAGTGTTCTCCTCTCAAAGAAACAGTGTTCTCCTCTACATTTAGGGAGGGCGTAAGGGCGGGGTCTGGCTCTACTAGAAGCGGACTCCGTATTTTTTTTGTCTTTTTTTGGGCGATCGGTCGTCCGGGAGGCAGTACAGTAAGTAGAAACGCCCTAGTTACTCCATCGATTCAATGACCCAGACACAGACGCGCGCAGCCGCCCTCACTTCGCCCTCCTCACCTCGAGAGTACGATGCGATCGTCATCGGTTCTGGCATTGGGGGACTTGTCACCGCCACCCAGCTTGCCAGTAAAGGGGTGAAAGTCCTCGTCCTCGAAGGTTACATCATTCCCGGAGGGAGTGCGGGATATTTCGATCGATCGGGATATCGCTTCGATGTTGGGGCATCGATGATTTTTGGTTTCGGCGAGAACGGGACGACCAACCTCCTCACTCGCGCCCTAGAAGCGGTGGACGTTCGCCTCGAAACTATTGCTGACCCGGTACAGATTCACTATCACTTACCCAAAGCATTAGAAGTGAAAGTGCATCGGGACTACGAGAAGTTTTTGCAAGAATTAGGAGATAAATTTCCCCACGAGCGGGATGGAATTCGCAAATTCTACGATGAATGCTGGCGCATTTTCAACTGTCTGAATTCGATGGAACTGCTTTCCCTCGAAGAACTGGGCTACTTGACGCGCGTCTTTTTCCAAAATCCCCTGGCTTGTTTGGGATTGGCGATGTATTTACCCCAGAATGCTGGAGACATTGCCCGTCGCTATATTAGCGACCCGGAACTATTAAAATTTATCGATATCGAGTGCTATTGTTGGTCTGTGGTTCCCGCAGAGCTAACACCCGCGATTAATGCCGGGATGGTGTTTAGCGATCGCCACTACGGCGGTATCAACTATCCCAAAGGCGGCGTGGGACAAATCGCCCAGAAGCTTGCCGACGGTCTCGAAAACGCGGGGGGTGAAATTCGCTACCAGGCCCGAGTTCAAGAGATTATCCTCGAAAACAACCGCGCCGTCGGAGTCCGACTCACATCCGGGGAAGAATTTCGAGCCAAGCGCGTCATCTCCAACTCCACTCGCTGGGATACTTTCGAGAAACTCCTGCCGAAAAGTCAGATGCCTGCTTCCGAGAAGCGATGGCAACAGCGCTACCAAAAGTCCCCCAGTTTTTTAAGCTTGCATTTAGGGGTGGAAGCTTCGGTGTTACCCCCCGGAACCGAATGCCACCACATCTTGCTCGAAGATTGGCAGCAAATGGAAGCCGATAACGGCACGATTTTCGTCTCGATTCCCACCCTCCTCGATCCCCAACTCGCCCCGGAAGGCTACCACATTATCCATACCTTTACCCCCTACACGATCGACAAGTGGCAGGGATTGTCCCCCCAGGATTACGATCGCGCTAAAGAAGAAGCCGCCTGGGAAATCGTCGATCGCTTGGAGACCATTTTCCCCGGATTGGATGCGGGACTCGACTACATGGAAGTGGGAACTCCACGCACCCATCGCCGCTTTTTGGGACGGGAGGACGGAACCTACGGCCCGATTCCCCAGCGCAAACTGATGGGATTGTTGGGAATGCCCTTCAATCGCACCTCGATACCGGGATTGTACTGCGTCGGAGATAGTACGTTTCCCGGACAGGGGTTGAATGCGGTGGCGTTCTCGGGGTTTGCCTGCGCCCATCGCGTGGCGACGGATTTAGGATTTTAGGGAGATGGAAGGCGATCGCGCTTGAGCATTAAACTGGCGATCGCAATGCCAATAATTGCCAGTACCGCCATCGGGTAAAAGACGTAGGTATAGCTGCCGAGTAAATCTCGAATCCGTCCGGTGGCGAACGTTCCGATTAAAGCCCCCACCCCGTAGGCGCTAAACACGATGCCATAATTCTGCGCGTATCGATCGGGATTGAAAAAGCGCAACGTCGTGGTGGGTGCGATCGCCAGCCAGCCGCCCAAACAAAACCAGAAGATGCAAAAAGCGACCAGATAGATCGCCACTTGTCCCTCTCGGGCGTTCGCCATCAACACGCAGGCGGCGATTGTCAGGGAGTAGGAAGCAATTGCCACGTGATGGGGCTGAAAGCGATCGCTCAACCAACCTAATAGCGGACGACTGAGACCGTTAAAAACTGCGAACAAAGACACGCTACTCGCCGCGACGGCCGGTTCGATCTTGACAATTTCTTCGGCAACGGGGCTAGAAATCCCAATAGCGCTCAAACCCACCAGCGTGCCGATAGCGTAGCAAATCCACAACCCGTAAAACGATCGACTCGCAAACAAATTAGTCGGATAATTTAAAGGAGTCGTCGCGGTGGAGTTGGCAATTTGACGGCGGGGAGACCAGCCTTGGGGAGGTAATTTCAACACCGTGGCGATCGCTAAAATAATGACCGTAAAAGCAATCCCGAAAATTCTCAAAGTCGGTCGGACGGTGTAGGTGCTAATTAATTGCTCCGCCAGAGGGGCAGTAATTAGCGGCGAAAGCCCAAACCCCACCATTGCCAGACCCACCGCTAAGCCTTTGCGATCGGGAAACCAGCGAGACATCACCACCATGGGCACCCCGTAGGCAATCCCCACACCCGTTCCCGCCATCACACCGTAGGTGAGCGTCAGCATTCCAATCTGAGTCGTGAAGCTCGAAAGAATGTAGCCCAACCCCACAATCAGACCCCCAATTACCGTCGTCACTCGAGTACCGATCCGCAGAATAACAAAACCCGTCAGCAACACGAAAACCGCATAGAAAAGCAACACAAAAGTATAAGGGAGTAAGCTTTGCGTCGCACTCAGATTGAGTTCGGCTTCTAAAGGTTTTCTAAAAATACTCCAAGAATAGACGCTACCCAGACACAGCATGAGGATCGTTCCCAAAGGAATCAGCAGCCATCGACCCCGTTCGGCCGGTAGCCCCAATACCGTCGTTTCTCGCTCGCGACCGATCGTACTCATAAGCGATACACACCCATTTCGTTTCTCCAAGAATTGCTCAATATTCTAAATAGAGAAACGAGAATTCCCGCCAGGTGCAACTTTTTATTTAACGTCAGGCGCAGGTGAAGGTGGGGATGAGGAGCTTCGGGAGGCTTCGGGGGCTTCGGAAGACAAGGAAGAATTTTGCATTCATTCTCCCGTTTCCTCCGTTTCTCCCCTCTCCCCTCTCCTTACAAGGGAATGCTTTTCACAATTGGTGTAATTTGGCGCAATCGCACTTTTGAACTTACACGAAATTTCTTGGGTTTTGCCTCCCCTGCCTCCCCTGCTTCCCCTGCCTCCCCTGCCTCCCCTGCCCCATTTCACGCCTTACTAAAAAACATACACTTGTAAGTCTCCCCTCTCCCCTCTCCGCGTCCCTGCGTCCCCGCGTCATCTTCTCTTTCTCTCCCTCATCTCCCCATCCCCCTTCCGTCCTATACTAGATAAAACCTACAGCCCCAAGGAGGCTTGCCGTTTATACCCGTCCTCTCGCCCGTTTGATCGAGCAATTGCAACGTTTACCCGGTGTCGGGCCCAAAACCGCCCAGCGCCTCGCTCTGCATATCCTCAACCGACCGGAACAAGAAGTTCAAGCTCTCGCTTCGGCCTTAGTCGAGGCCAAAAAACAGGTAGGATTTTGCAAAGTCTGCTTTCACCTCTCCGCCGAACCCGTCTGCGAAATTTGTCAGAATGCAAACCGCGATCGCAGTACAATTTGTGTGGTGAAAGATTCTCGCGATGTGATTGCTTTAGAAAAGACGCGGGAGTATCGCGGGTTGTATCACGTTTTGGGCGGGGTAATTTCTCCCATGGATGGAATCGGACCCGAACAGATTAACGTCCAACCGTTGGTACGACGAGTTAACGAAGGCAACACCCAAGAGGTCATTCTTGCCATCGATCCGAGTGTAGAAGGAGAGACGACAGCCCTGTATGTGGCCGGACTTCTCAAGCCGTTCGCCCGAGTCACCCAAATTGCCTTTGGGCTACCGATGGGAGGAGATTTAGAGTATGCCGACGAAGTGACGTTGGCACGGGCTTTAGAAGGACGGCGAGAAATCTCCTAACGCCTCAGAGTGCAAGGGAATTCATCCCCACGGTTGATGGCTCTAGTGCTACGATGACCTACAGGCAAACAAGGAAAAGTGAGAAATATTAGGGAAGGAAGAAATCCTGCATGAAAGAAATGGAAAAGTCGATATCCTTTGACGGACGGGATATTCGGCTCAAAGTTGGTGTACTCGCCCCACAAGCTGGTGGTTCCGTTTTGGTAGAGTCGGGAGATACTTCAGTTTTAGTCACGGCAACCCGCTCGAGCGGAAGAGAAGGAATTGATTTTTTGCCGTTGCTCGTCGATTACGAAGAACGACTGTATGCGGCCGGAAAAATTCCCGGTGGTTTTTTACGTCGGGAAGGACGACCCCCGGAAAAAGTCACTCTCACGAGTCGTTTGATCGATCGCCCGATGCGTCCTTTGTTTCCCCAGTGGATTCGCGATGATATCCAAATCGTGGCGACAACGCTGTCAATGGACGAACAGGTTCCCCCTGACGTGTTGGCGGTAACGGGGGCTTCGATCGCCGTCATTCTCGCCAAGATTCCCTTCTACGGACCTATGGCTGCCGTGCGAGTCGGATTGCTTGGGGACGATTTTATCATCAATCCGACTTACGATGAAGTGCGATCGGGAGATTTGGATTTGGTGGTGGCCGGTTCCCCCAATGGAGTGATCATGGTTGAAGCCGGAGCCAACCAGCTCCCAGAACAAGATATCATCGAGGCGATCGATTTCGGCTACGAGGCCGCAAGCGATCTGATTGCCGCCCAGCGGGAATTGATGGCAGAATTGGGGATCGAGTTAGCCACCGAAGAAGCCCCCGAGGTCAATACCACCCTCGAAACCTTCGTTCGGGAAAAAGCCAGCACCCCGATTAAAGCCATTCTCTCGAATTTCGAGCATGACAAGAGCAGCCGCGATGAAGTGCTCGACGAGGTGAAAGAGTCAATTTCTGCCGCGATTGAAGAATTGCCTGAAGAAGACCCCATCCGCGTCGCCACCACCGAAGATGGCAAAGCCTTGGGTAAAATCTTCAAATCGGTGACCAAGCAGTTGATGCGATCGCAAATCGTCGAAGATGGCGTGCGCGTAGACGGTCGCAAACTCGACCAAGTGCGACCGATTTCGTGCAAAGTAGACCTGTTGCCCGATCGGGTACACGGTAGCGCTCTGTTCAATCGCGGTTTGACGCAAGTGTTGTCCCTTGCCACTTTGGGAACCCCCGGAGACGCGCAAGACCTCGCCGACGACCTTCACCCCCAAGACGAAAAACGCTACCTGCACCACTACAATTTCCCCCCCTATTCCGTGGGAGAAACGCGACCGATGCGCTCGCCCGGTCGTCGGGAAATCGGTCACGGGGCGCTCGCGGAACGGTCGATACTTCCCATCTTGCCACCGAAAGAAGAGTTTCCCTACGTCATCCGCGTGGTGTCGGAAGTTCTCTCCTCCAACGGGTCTACTTCTATGGGGTCGGTGTGCGGTTCGACTCTCGCTCTGATGACCGCTGGAGTCCCGATTGCCAAACCCGTCAGCGGGGCAGCGATGGGTTTGATTAAAGAAGGAGACGAAGTGCGCGTCCTCACCGACATCCAGGGGATCGAAGATTTCCTCGGCGATATGGACTTCAAGGTCGCCGGAACCGATGCGGGGATTACCGCCTTGCAGATGGATATGAAGATTACCGGTCTATCCATGGAAACGATCGCTCAAGCCATCCATCAGGCCAAACCCGCCCGGATGCACATTTTAGAGAAAATGTTAGAGGCGATCGAAAAGCCCCGCGAAGACCTCTCGCCGTTCGCCCCGCGTTTGATGACCATCAAGATCGATCCGGATCTGATCGGTATGGTAATCGGGCCTGGCGGTAAAACCATCAAGGGAATTACCGAAGAAACCGGTTGCAAGATCGACATCGAGGACGACGGTACGATTACGATTTCCGCCGTGGATGGCGAAAAAGCTAAGAAAGCCCGTCGGATCATTCAAGGGATGACCCGCCAGGTGAAAGCCGGAGATGTCTTTGTCGGCCGCGTCACCCGGATTATTCCCATTGGCGCTTTCGTGGAGTTTCTCCCCGGAAAAGAAGGGATGGTTCACATTTCCCAAATTGCCGATTATCGCGTGGGCAAAGTGGAAGACGAACTCGCCGTGGGCGACGAGACGATCGTTAAAGTGCGGGAAATCGATAATAAAAACCGCATCAACCTTACCCGGTTGAATATCCATCCCGATGAAGCGGCCGCCGCCCGGAAGGCTGCGGAGACCTAGTTTGGGACTTTGGGTTTGGGACTTTGGGTTTGGGACTTTGGGTTTGAGGGGCTTGGGAGACTCAACTCTCTTCCTTGTTTCTCTTGGCCAACTGCCCCATCCCCCCATCCTCGCGGATGGAACCAAACCCTCGGACTCGACCCGTCCGTGTCGCGACTATAGCGATTCTCTCTTGAACGAGGTACATATCGAGGGCGGGTATGAATTGATAAATCTCAGTAAGAGCAAGATTTTTAGCTAAACCCGCCCCTACAATGGTCTGGGTTCTATCTTTGTGAAAACCGCTATAAAATCTGAAACCCTCGATCGTTCGTACCGATTGGCTGGATGGTTCAAATTCCGAGTCGCGCGAACGAACTAACTTCAATATCTCAGACCAAGTTGCACGAGCGGCTACTTTCCGTCTTGTTGCCGAAACTTTTTGCATTTTTAGATAATTTTTCATTCACTCTCCCCATTCTTCCTAAAAATACTCTTGCGAAAAGCAGTGCGATCGGCAGTTCGGTTTAAAATCGAGTTTATCGATCGAAGGTCATTGTTTCAGGCTTTATGCTGCAAACTTCCCCTCCTCAAGAATGGACTCCTCCCACCACTCCCATCGAAACCACCACCCTCGATGTGAGCGGAATGCGGTGCGCCGGATGCGTGAAAGCTGTCGAACGCCAACTCAACGGGCTGCCGGGAGTCGTCAAAGCGGCAGCCAACCTCACCTTAGAAATGGTGGCTGTCGAGTACCAACCGAATTCGATCGAACCTGCCGACTTTGCCGCGAAACTAACGGCCGCTGGATTTCCCAGCCAGCCCCGCAACCCAGACGCTGAAGCCACTACATCCTCGAACGCAAAGCGCGATACTCTCTCCCAACTGCGCCGACAACTCGCAGTGGCCGCCATCCTGATTTTCCTCTCCACCCTCGGCCACTTAGAAATGCTGGGATTTTCCCCGATTCCCGGCTTCAGCAATATTTGGTTCCACTACGGTTTGGCTACCGTCGCCCTCCTCGTTCCCGGT
>JAXHUC010000007.1:0-84391 GCA_034189805.1 Cyanobacteriota bacterium | reverse complement strand
GATATCAGAATATATCGCAGGATCTCTTGGGAAGTTTAATTTTGTAAGATACGATATGAAGAAGCCAGGAATACTAAAAGAGCTGAGTGTCTTTATGGATGATGCGATCGGAGGCCTAATTATGCGCGTGGAGGCAGAGGGGATTGAAGGATGGGGGGAAGCGTCGCCTTTCTCGATCGGGACTCAACGGCAAACCGCCGACGAAATCGCTACCGCCCTCGATCGCATTGCCCCGCAACTCGAACCCTTTCATCCCCTCGATCGCGCGTCTGTCGAACGAGCGATCGCCTCTCTTCCTTCAGCGGCGCGGGCGGGCATCGATATGGCCTTGCACGATTGGTTGGGAAAACGGGTTAAACTGCCCCTGTGGCAACTGTGGGGACTCGATCGCGCCGATATCGTACCCACCTCCGTTACCATCGGTATTTCTTCTCCAGAAGCCGCCCGAGACCGAGTACGCAGTTGGTTCGATCGCCCAGAAATTTCTGGTTGCTTGCTGAAAGTGAAACTGGGGTCCCCCGCCGGAATCGCAGCCGATCGCGCCATGCTGCAAGCCGTACGGGAGGTTGCCCCGGAAAATACTGCCATTGGCGTAGATGCAAATGGGGGCTGGAGTTTGGCAGAGGCGATCGATATGTGCGCTTGGCTGGCGGATATGGGCGTGACATCGGTCGAACAACCCCTCGCCGTCGGGCAAGAGTCCGTCCTACCCCAACTCAAGGGCGAGTCACCCCTACCGATCGTCCTCGATGAAAGTTGCTTCGTCGCCACGGATATTCCCCCGCTAGCTGACTGTGTGGCGGGGATTAATATCAAACTGATGAAATCTGGGGGATTGACCGAAGCCATCCGGATGGTACACGCTGCCAAAGCTTGCGGTTTGCGGGTCATGTTAGGCTGTTATTCCAACAGCGCGATCGCCAACAGCGCCGCCGCCCAACTTGCTCCCCTGGCAGATTACGTCGATTTAGATTCCCACCTCAACCTCGCCAACGATCCTTTCAGCGGGGCAACTTTGGAAAACGGGCGCTTGATGCCCACCATCGGACCCGGATTTGGAGTGCAGAATATCCCATGCTGAATCTCTCATGTTAAAACCCGAACATCGAATCGCGATTCTCCTCCACGGCGGGATTCTCGGGAGAGATGGGAAAACCGGACTTGCTGTTGCGCGCTATAGCGAGTCGGAGATTGTCGCGATTATCGATCGCGAATCGGTCGGGCGATCGCTGGTGGAATTAACTCGCATCGATCGCCGAGTTCCGATTGTTGCCTCCGTTGAAGATGCCCTTGCCTGCCGTCCCGATGTCTTGTTAATTGGTATTGCCCCCTCCGGCGGGAAGTTACCGGATGCTTGGATGGGTGAAATCGAACGGGCGGTAGCGGCTGGGGTGTCGGTCGCAAACGGTTTGCACCAACCGATGGCAGACGATCCCAGGTGGCGGAACCAACTGCAACCGGGGCAGTGGATTTGGGATATTCGCCAAGAACCGCCCAATTTACCAATTGCCAGCGCTAAAGCCCGATCGCTTTCCTGTTTGCGGGTGTTGGCGGTGGGGACGGATATGGCTGTGGGCAAGATGTCGGCGAGTTTGGAAATCGATCGGGCAGCGCGGCGACGGGGAGTGCGATCGCAGTTTTTGGCCACCGGACAGGCGGGATTGATGATTTCGGGAACGGGAATCGCCCTGGATGCGGTGCGAGTAGATTTTGCTGCCGGGGCGGTGGAACAATTGGTGACGAATGCCGGGGACGATCGGGAGTTGCTGGTGGTAGAAGGTCAGGGTTCCTTGCTGCATCCGGGTTCGACGGCGACATTACCCCTGATGCGCGGCGCGCAACCGACTCATTTGGTGCTGGTACATCGGACCGGACAAACGGCGATCGCCCGACTGCCTCACATCGAAATTCCGCCCCTGCCGCAGGTGGTACAACTCTACGAAACCGTCGCGGGGGTGGCGGGATATCCGGGGAAAGTGGCGGCAGTTGCCCTGAATACTTTCCACTACGACGAGGAACGCGCCCGAGAGGAAATTGCGGCAGTCGAGGCCGAAACGGGACTTCCCTGTACCGATGCCGTCCGCTTTGGGGCCGATCGGATCGTGGATGCGATCGAGTCCGATCGCCCTTGAGGGGAAATCGACCGAAAAAGTCTCGAACGCCCATCGCTGGGTCTGTGTCGGAGAAGACTTGCATTCAAACCGAAATTTCAAATAAGATTTATCATCTATATGTTGTCAGTACGTTATCTGACTCGAGTCATTTTGGAAACTCGAGATCGTCCGAATTGAAGGTGAAACTTGGAATTGAGTTCCAGTAAGCAACTGGGTTTGAAACCATTTTTTCGGGGTGCCGCGATCTGTTTGGGAAGGTGTACTTGAATCTGGAATATCGACACTCCAAAAAAGAGTATTAGGTTAAGTCAACGTTAAATTTTTCAGAGAAAGCGATCGAGTGATGACATTTTAATTGAACAGACGAGTGCCGCTACGAAAAATTAAAAATGCGTCTTCAAAAGTCGAACGGAATGGAAACCAACACCGCTTGCTTTTCATAAAATCAAATATGCAAATAAACATGCAAAATGCCAAGCTATTGCTTTCACGAATTGAGAGCTAAATTGTTATTTTTGCCACACTGCCTTAGTCCTCCAAAATACGAGCTATTTAAAATACTATCTCGATCGAGAAATTTTACTCATTCATCAATTTCCGAAAACTCATGATTACAATTAAAATTCAGATTGTCAAAAGTTTTGAAGAAAAATTTTACCTGACCATCCCGGCAACTCGAACGGGTGAAGATTCGTTAACAACTTCTCTGCCCCGAATTCCACCAGAACTCGAATCCTCTTTCAAACACTGGAAACAGGGATACTACGATCTCAGAAGCGTACGCGAAGTCTATACTTCACCCCATCGACTTGAATTCGTACCCACAATCTCCGATGCCGAATTGTATGAATATCGAAATTCGACGAAATTAAAATTAAATCAATGGTTGGATACGAACAGTCAACTCAGAGAATATCTGATTAGACTGGCAAGCCAACCGCAAATCCAAAATAAAAATATTCGGATCTTACTCGATCTCCAAACTCCCCAACTGTATTACTTTCCTTGGCAAGAATGGAAATTATTTGAAGATTATTTTCCTCAGTCGGAGGTTTGCATTCGATTTAAAGGCAGTGGCGATAAAAAAGTAAAACCCATTTCTAAATCTTGGAAGGTTCGGATTTTACTCGTTCTGGGTAATAGCGATGGAATTCAAGTCAAAGAAGATTTGCAGATTATTCAAGACTTAGCGAAAAAAGGGGCAAAAGTCGATCTTCTCAAAAATCCCAGTCGCGAGAATCTCCGAGATGCCTTCAAAAAAGAACCGGGGTATCATATCTTTATCTTTGCCGGACATAGTTGCAGTAATGAAGATGGTAGCATCGGCTGGTTGGAGTTAAGTCCAAACGATCGCTTAACCATCGAATCGTTTAAGGATAACTTTAGAAGAGCGATCGATCGGGGATTGCAACTGGCGATTTTCAATTCTTGCGATGGATTGGGTTTAGCCCAACAGATTGCAAGGCTGAATCTTCCTCAGTGTATTGTCATGCGAGAACCGATTCCCGATCGAGTCGCTATCGAGTTTTTAAAGAACTTTTTCGAGCATTTCAGTCAAAACAAACCGCTAGCCGTCGCCGTACGAGAAACGCGCAAAGACTTAGAACCGTTTGAGGCACAAGGAAGAGTTCCCGGCGCTCAATGGTTGCCGGTGATTTGTACCCGAGAATCGGCTAAACCTTTGCAATGGAGAAAACTGCGCCGCAATTCAACCGCGTATGTTTTAGCCGGGGCGGCAATTCTCTTTTCTAGTATCGGACTTTGGCTCAAGTTTAAACCCTCTGGTTCACTCCCCCAACTGGCGCGATCGGAGCCTTGTCCGCAAACGATGTCCGAAGCTGAAAATACAATTCAAAATTCGATCGAGGAGATCGAAACGAGTTCGCCTCCTCAATGTTTGGCTGATGTCAGAGATATTCCCAGTGGCACCTGGTTGTACAGTGGCAGTACCACTTGGGCCCCAATTCGCGGCATCGTGCATCCCAAAATCAAAACACTTTTTCCCGACTTCAAACTCCGTTACACCCAACATCCCGATAAGTCGCCGGGGTCGGGAACGGGAATCCAAATGTTATTAGACGGTCAAGTGTCTTTTGCCGAATCCTCTCGACCGCTCAACGACGCAGAATTGCGACAGGCATCGATGCGAGACATTCGACCAAAACAAGACGCGGTCGCCATCGATGCGATCGCCGTCGCCGTTCATCCGGATTTGCCGATCGAGGATTTAACTTTACCCCAGCTTAAAGATATCTACACGGGTCAGATCGAAAATTGGCAACAAGTCGGCGGTCCGGACTTAGAGATTCAACCCTACGCTCGCTCTGGAGATAGTGGAACCACAGAATTTTTTCAATCCTATATTCTAGGAGACGCTCCGTTTAGCGATCGAGCCATCGAAGTGGAAACTCCCACGATCGCCATTCGCGAAGTCAATCAAAATGAAGGGGGAATTTTCTTCGGTACGGCTTCTCAACTGGTAACGCAGTGTGGTGTCAAACCCCTACCGCTACGCCGGAGTGCCGACGGTGCCAGCATTTCCCCTTACCGAGAACCGGCAATCGCGCCAGAAGATTGCAGCCCGCAAACACACAACGTCATTAATTTAGCAGCCTTTGAGAATGACGAGTACCCGCTCGTGCGGCGATTGTTTTTGATTACCCGCCAAGATAACAGTCTCGATAAGCAAGCCGGCGAAGCTTACTATACGTTGCTGTTAACCGATGAAGGGCAAGAATCGATCGAAGAAGCGGGTTTTATCCCCATTCGCTAACGGGCATTGCTGACAAAGCAAAAACCACCCTAACTTGTCACCCATAGATTATCCCCAAGACGCACCGCAGCTCATCGCAAATCGGTACAATAATATACGCCAGAATCTAATCGATCGCCTGCGGGTATTCCAACGTGTCAGCCAATCCCACCTTTCTCCTTATCGACGGCCACTCCCTCGCCTTTCGCGCCTACTATGCCTTTGCCAAAAGCCGGGAGGGGGGATTGCGCACGTCTGCGGGGGTTCCCACCAGCGTTTGTTTCGGCTTCCTCAAATCCTTACTCGAAACCATCACCACCCACCAGCCGGAGTACGTCGCGATTGCCTTCGATACCAAAACTCCCACCTTTCGCCACGAAGCCGATCCCAGCTACAAAGCCAATCGCGCTGCCACCCCCGAAGATTTCATCCCCGATATCCAAAACCTGCAAGAACTCCTCCAAGCCTTCGATTTCACGGTGTTGAAAGCGCCGGGATACGAGGCGGACGATATCCTGGGAACCCTTGCCAACCGCGCGGCGACAGAAAATTATAATGTAAAAATTCTCAGCGGCGATCGGGATTTATTTCAGTTGGTGGACGCGAAAAAAGGGATTAGCGTTCTCTATACCAGTGGTTCCTATGGCAAACGCAACAATGCCAGCAAGCCGGAGGAGTTTACCCCGGCTGAAGTACTTGCCAAGCTGAAAGTTCCCCCAGAACAAGTGGTAGATTACAAGGCACTGTGTGGGGATTCGTCGGATAACATTCCCGGCGTGAACGGAATCGGACCGAAAACGGCGGTGAAGCTGCTGCAAGAATACGGGTCGTTGGATAAGATTTATGCGGCGTTAGACAAGATTAAAGGTGCGAACCACAAGAAACTGGTGGCGGGGAAAGATGCCGCGTATCGATCGCAATTTCTTGCGCAGATTAAGCTAGACATCCCCCTCGACCTCAACCTGCAAGATTGCGAGTTAGAAGGGTTTTCCGAAGAAAAAGCGATTCCCCTCCTCAAAAAGCTGGAGTTAAATACCTTCGTTAATAACATCGGCAAATTGCAGGCACAATTGGGGGGAACAGTCGTCGATGCACTCCCCAAAACCGAACCGATTATCGCCGAAGAAGATAACGATACCTGGTTTTTCAGCGCCGAGGATACCGAAACCGCACAACAGCCGGAAGCCGTTCCCATCCAAGTGCAAATTATCGATACGGAAGCCAAACTCGCCGAACTCGTCGCACTTCTCAAAACCCACACCAACCCCGAAACTCCCGTGGCGTGGGATACGGAAACCACCGCCTTGGAACCTCGCGATGCCGAGTTAGTGGGGATTGGCTGCTGTTGGGGAAGCGGGGAAGCGGAGGTGGCCTATATCCCCCTCGGACATGCCACCGGACAAAATTTAGCCCTAGAAACGACCTTGGAGAGGTTGCGGGAAATCCTCGAAAGTTCGACGTATCCCAAATCCCTGCAAAATGCCAAATTCGATCGCCTGATTCTGCGCCATCAGGGAATCGAACTCGCGGGGGTGGTCTTCGATACGATGCTAGCCAGTTACGTCCTCAACCCGGAAAACACCCACAACCTCAGCGATTTATCCCTGCGCTATTTGGGGATTACCGCTCAAAGCTATCAAGATTTGGTTCCCAAAGGCAAGACGATCGCCGATTTGGACGTGGCGGCAGTGGCAAACTATTGCGGCATGGATGTTTATACCACTTTTGGATTGGTGGAGAAGTTGCGCGAAGAGTTAGCAGCGGTTCCGACCCTAGCCAAGCTGCTGTTGGAGGTGGAACAACCCCTCGAACCCGTCTTAGCTGATATGGAAACTCGGGGGATTTGTATCGATACGGCCTATCTCCAGGAACTTTCGGCAAACCTAGCGGCGAGTTTGCAACAAATCGAGACGCAGGCTTACGAGGCAGCAGGGGAAGAATTTAATTTGGGTTCGCCGAAACAATTGAGCGAATTATTGTTTGAAAAGTTAGAACTCGACAAGCGTAAAACCCGCAAAACCAAGACTGGATATTCGACCAATGCGGCGGTACTCGAAAAGCTGCAAGGGGACCATCCGATTATCGATAGTATTTTGGAATATCGGACGCTATCGAAGTTGAAATCAACCTATGTGGATGCCCTGCCGGAGTTGGTGCGCGAAGATACCCAGCGGGTGCATACGGATTTCAATCAAACGGTGACAGCCACCGGACGGCTGTCGTCTTCTAATCCCAACTTACAGAATATTCCCATCCGCACGGAATTTTCCCGACAAATTCGTAAGGCGTTCGTGCCAAAAGAGGGGTGGATTCTAGCGGCGGCAGACTATTCGCAAATCGAATTACGAATTCTGGCCCATCTATCTGGCGAACCGGTTTTAATTGAAGCCTATCGCAACAATCGCGACGTGCATCGATTGACAGCCCAGTTATTATTTGAAAAGGAAGATGTTACCCCTGACGAACGGCGATTGGGGAAAACAATTAATTTTGGCGTTATCTATGGAATGGGGGCGCAAAGATTCGCCCGAGAAGCGGGATTTAGCGTTACGGAAGGTCGGGAATTTATCGAGCGCTATAACGATCGCTACGCCAAAGTTTTCGAGTATTTGCAACAGATGAAACGAGAGGCGATCGCCCTTGGATACGTGGAGACAATTCTCGGTCGCCGCCGCTATTTCGAGTTCGATTCTAGCAGTTTGCGCAAGTTAAAAGGCTCTAGTCCCCAGGAAATCGATCTCGATAAACTCAAAAGTATCGGGCAATTTGACGCGCAATCTTTGCGGGCGGCGGCAAACGCGCCCATTCAAGGTTCGAGTGCGGATATCATTAAAATTGCCATGGTGAAGCTGCACGACGCTTTGCAGAACTATCAAGGACAGTTGCTATTACAAGTTCACGACGAACTGGTGTTGGAAATACCACCCGAGGAGTGGGAAGAGTTACAGCGGGTCGTTCGGTCTACCATGGAAGAGGCGATCGACCTGAGCGTTCCGCTGGTGGTGGATGTGGGAACGGGAAGTAACTGGATGGAAACGAAGTAATCTTGCTGGAGTTACTCTCAATATTTCTCAATAATGTAACGAAGTTTTAAATCGATATTATGCAAATTTTAACAGAAATGGTTGAAATTTTTGCATCGGATCGATTCTAATTTTCTATGATAGGTGGTTTAATAATTAAAGATATCTTCAAAACGAAGGTTAAGAAGAGATTAGAGTGCCTCGATCCCTAGCAATTTAAAAAAAGATGAAGTTATTCTTCACCAGCAAGTACCAGCATCTAGAGTCGAGATGGGAAAATTACTGGTTGTGGTATTTTGAGGGCAAGCGAATGGATGAAGATGCCTATTACGAGGCAGCAGTTGCTTGTTACGATGAAGCAATCGTCCTCAGACCTGATGATTATTGGGCGTGGTATCAACGAGGTCATGCCCTAGCTGAATTAGGAGATTTTGACGGGGCGCTTGAAAGTTTTGATGTCGCCCAGGAAATTCGTCCGGCAGACTATTGGGTTTGGTACAGCCGGGGTTATTTACTCCTAGAAGAATTCGATCGATTTACCGATGCAATTGCCTGTTTCGATCGAGCTTTAGACATTAAGCCGGGAGATTATTGGTCGTGGTATCGTCGGGGAGATGCCCTGCGCCACCTCCAACAATACGAAGAGGCGATCGAGAATTACGATCGGGCATTAGAAACCAAACCGAAAGATTTTTGGGCAGCCTATCGCCGTGGAGATGCCTTGCGCTACCTCCAACGATACGAAGAGGCAATCGTCAGTTACGATCGAGCGTTAAATGCAGTATCGGATGATTTTTGGGCACACTACAAAATCGGAGAATGCTATCGGTATTTGAAGTGCTACGAAGCAGCCACCGAATCCTATTCCCAAGCCTTAAAAATCGATCGAGAAGATGACGCTGCGTTGTACAATCGCGCCTGTTGTTATGCATTAATGGGTGAGGAACGTCAGGCGATCGAAAGTTTAGTTGGGGCGATCGAACTTCAACCGAATCTGTATCGAGAATTGGCAGCATCCGACAAAGATTTTGATGCGATTCGGGACCAGAGACGATTTCAGCAGTTAATCGAGCGATAAAAAACTCGACGAGTGCGTTTGGACTGACCCGATCTCGAAAACGCTCGTCGGGTCGATGGGAGGCTCTTCGCCATATCGTTCCCAACGGAATTGAGGTCGTCTGAGTTGCTGGCACGATCGTAGATCGGAGTTTTCGATCGCTTGGACGCAACCTCATTTTGAATGGGCGCACTTTTTAATATTGAATTCACGTTCCCCTCAATTCCCCGTCACTCCAATTCTTTAAGATCCTCTTCCAAAGCTCGAGCCACCTCGATCGAGTACAGTAATTTAAAATGTAAACTGTATAACATCGATGCTATGGAGCCAGATTCGCTTTCAACGGAGATTATTCTCTCCAAATCCGCTCGCTCTTTGGGTAAGGTTCGCCTCGACTGGCAGCCCCAACCGGGTCACTATCTCGAACACCAAGGCAAAACCTACACCGTCTTGGAGCGCCGCCACCAATATCAATTCAAACTCGGTCGCTACCGACTTCACAAAATAGCCCTCTACGTCCAGTCCGCAAACCGTCCCGATGAAAAAAGTCTCATCGACGGTCGCTGGGTGGTGGGCGATGCCAACTGCCGCTACAACGCCCGTTCCGAACTGCTCCGTTGCGCTGTCAATCCCGAGGGACCGTGCGATGGATGTCGCTACTATCAGCTCAGATCCGAATAAATCCCTTTTTTCACGTCCCGTTAGAGTAAAGTTTCCAGCACGATCGACTGACGGTCATTTCGATCGCGCCAGCTTGCTATTTTTCAGATCCCTTATTTAGATAATATCCATTTGAAAGGAATTTTACCTCAAAGGACGATCGTTAAAGCAAAAATTTGCGCTATTTTATATAAATTTAAATAAGTTTAAAAACACGTCGCCCCGATCGAACCCAACATTAAAACAAGAGACATTGTTGGCAAAAATTGACGATATTACAGAATATCTCAACCCATTAAGAATCATGTCTCTAAAACAATTTAAACTCACAACTAACTCGACTGTTTTTTGCGATCTAGCCTTTTGATTGCAAGCATTTCAGCCATTTTTTATCCTCTAGGTTTGCCGCGAGTGAGTGCTGAAGGCGACCTCGTAAGGTGAGACAATAAAAAACGATTTTAACCAGTCTCTTTTGCTGATTTTCTCGCAAAGTACTTTTAGGATAAAACGAGGAAAAATATCGTATGAAATTAGCGTATTGGATGTATGCCGGACCGGCTCATATTGGCACGCTTCGAGTCGCCAGTTCCTTCAAAAACGTCCATGCCATCATGCACGCGCCGCTGGGCGACGATTATTTTAACGTCATGCGATCGATGCTCGAACGAGAACGGAACTACACTCCCGTCACCACCAGCGTGGTCGATCGCAACGTCCTCGCGCGGGGTTCCCAAGAAAAAGTGGTGGACAATATCACCCGCAAAGACAAAGAAGAACATCCCGACTTAATCGTCCTCACCCCCACCTGTACTTCGAGCATTCTGCAAGAAGACCTGGAAAATTTTGTCGATCGCGCCCAAATGGATTCCCAGGGTGACGTAATGCTCGCTGACGTGAACCACTACCGCGTCAACGAACTGCAAGCGGCCGATCGCACTTTAGAACAAATCGTTCAGTATTACATCCAAAAAGCCCGCAAGAAAGGGGAACTTCCCGAAGACAAAACCAAAAAGCCCTCCGTCAACATCATCGGGATGTCCACCCTCGGCTTCCACAACCAACACGACTGCATCGAACTCAAACGGCTGATGGCGGATTTGGGAGTTGAAGTGAATGAAGTTCTCCCCGAAGGCGCATCCGTCCACAACCTGAAAAACTTGCCCCGCGCCTGGTTCAACCTGGTTCCCTATCGGGAACTCGGCTTGATGGCGGCTCAGTATCTCGAACGGGAATTCGGGATGCCCTACATCGATATTACGCCCATGGGAGTGGTCGAAACCGCCCGGTGCATCCGCAAAATCCAACAAATCCTCAACGTGCAGGGGGCAAACGTCGATTACGAAGAGTTTATCGACAACCAAACTCGGTTCGTCTCCCAAGCCGCGTGGTTCTCCCGTTCCATCGACTGCCAGAATTTGACGGGGAAAAAAGCCGTGGTATTCGGCGACAACACCCATGCAGCGGCGATGACGAAAATTCTGGCGCGGGAAATGGGAATTCACGTCGTCATGGCGGGAACCTACTGCAAATACGATGCCGACTGGTTCCGCAAAGAGGTGAGCGAATATTGCGATGAAGTTCTCATCAGCGAAGATAACGGCGAAATTGCCGATGCGATTGCCCGCATCGAACCGTCGGCCATTTTTGGTACCCAGATGGAACGCCACGTCGGCAAACGATTGAGCATTCCCTGCGGCGTGATAGCCTCCCCGATTCACATCCAGAATTTCCCGATCGGATATAAGCCCTTTTTAGGCTACGAAGGGACGAACCAGTTGACGGATTTGGTCTACAATTCCTTCACCCTGGGCATGGAAGACCACTTGCTCGAAATCTTTGGCGGCCACGATACCAAAGAAGTTATCCACAAAGGCATGTCCGCCGATTCCGATTTGAATTGGACGAAGGACGCACGCGCGGAGTTGAACAAAGTCCCCGGCTTCGTGCGGGGTAAAGTCAAGCGCAATACCGAGAAATTTGCCCGCGAACGGAATCTCTCGGAAATTTCGATCGAGGTGATGTACGCGGCGAAGGAGGCAGTTGGGGCTTAAGAAGAGGACGCGGGGACGCGGAGATGGGGGGACGCGGAGACTGTAGGGGCAAAGCATTTGGGCGATCGATTCTGTGAAAGACGAAATTCGATCTATCCAAATGCTTCGCCCTCCCCTGCCCCTGCCCCCGAAGCCCAAAAATAAACTATGTCCCAACAAGAATATCGGCAACAATTTCCCGCGCTGGCGGATAAGGCGTATTTTAACTACGGCGGACAGGGACCGATGCCGCGAGTGGCGTTGGATGCGATTCATCAGGCTTACGATCGCATTCAAGAAATCGGGCCGTTTTCCGGGAAGTCTTACGATTGGGTGAAGCAGCAAACCCAGCAAACGCGAGAGGCGATCGCCAACGAGTTGGGGGTGGCGGCGGCAACCATTACCCTGACTGAGGATGTCACCGTCGGTTGTAATATTCCGTTGTGGGGCATCGACTGGCAGCCGGGGCAACATTTGTTGCTAACTGACTGCGAACATCAAGGTATCGTCGCGGCTGTGGGGGAACTTCAGCATCGCTTTGGGATTGAAGTGTCGATCGCACCGTTGATGGAAACCCTGAACGAGGGCGATCCGGTAGCGGTTCTCGAGCGATCGCTTCAACCGAATACCCGATTGGTGGTTCTCAGCCATATTCTCTGGAATACGGGGCAGGTGTTGCCGTTGGCGGATATCGTGCGGGTTTGCCACAACTTTTCAACCCACGGACAACCGGTGCGAGTTCTCGTGGATGCCGCCCAATCCGTCGGCGTGTTGCCCCTGAATCTGGCGGAAACTGGGGTGGACTTCTATGCTTTCACCGGACATAAATGGTGGTGCGGCCCGGAAGGTGCGGGGGGTTTGTATATCAGCCCCGAAGCCAGAGCGTGCGTGCGTCCCACCTTCATCGGCTGGCGCGGGATTACGATCGATAAAAAAGGAACGCCGACGGGTTACGAACCGGGGGGCAAGCAGTTTGAAATTGCCACCTCTGCCTATCCTTTATATGCGGGATTGCAAGCGGCGATCGACTTTCATCATCAATGGGGAACCACCGAAGAACGCTACGATCGACTTTGCCACCAAAGCGGACAGTTGTGGGAGAAACTCACTCAAATTCCCCAAGTCACTTGTTTGAAAGCGCAACCTCCCGCAGCGGGTTTGGTATCCTTTACGATTGCGGGTGGCAAACACCAGAACTTAGTCGAGTTTCTCGAATCCCGAAACGTTTTCGTCCGTACGATTCTCAATCCGAATTGCGTCCGCGCCTGCGCTCATTATTTCACGACAGATACAGAAATCGATCGGCTGGTTAAGGGTATTCAAGAGTTTGTGGGGTAGTTTAACGAACCACAAAGGCACAAAGGACACAAAGTTATAAGAGTAAGAAGTATTTTAAGAAGTATTTCCGTAGGATGTGTTAGACGGCAACAATTTTGGCTATCTATTCAAGGTAAAAATCCGTCGTAACGCATCATTTTAAATATAGCTATAAAGCCTCTTCATCTCCTTTGGGCACTTCCAATTCATCCAACAAATCCGGGCGACGATCGCGAGTTCGATCGAGTTGTTGTTGCTGTCGCCAGCGGGCAATTTCGCCGTGATTTCCCGATCGCAGTACATCGGGAACGGCATAGTCTCGAAATACAGCCGGACGGGTGTAGTGGGGGTAGTCGAGCAAGCCATCTTCAAAGCTTTCCGCAGCGAGAGATTCCGCCTTCCCCACGGTTCCCGGCTGCAATCGCACCACCCCATCAATCAGGGCCAGAGCGGGGATTTCTCCCCCCGTCAGCACGAAGTCTCCGAGGGAAACCTCCCGCGTCACCAAATGCATCACCCGTTCGTCAATGCCCTCGTAATGGCCGCATAAGAGAACGAGTTGGTCGTAGTTGGCGGCGAGTTCTTTAAATAGGGGTTGATTCATCGGCCGTCCTTGGGGAGTTAGCAAAATCACCTCTCGTCGAGGAAGAACGGGGAGGGATTCGACGGCCGCAAAAATCGGGTCTGGTTTGATTACCATTCCTACACCGCCACCGTAGGGTTCGTCGTCCACCCGCCGATGCTTGTCGGTGGTGAAGTCGCGGGGGTTGATGAGATTGACAGTGGCGATGCCTTTGTCGAGGGCTTTTCCGAGGAGGCTCGAACGCAGGGAACTGGTGAAGAAGTCGGGGAAGAGGGTAACGATATCGAATTGCATCGAGAGGAAGGTTGAGGCGAACTGACTCCATCATCCCAAAAGATCGAGATATCGTCAGTTGCAATTCTGAGAAATTTATGGGTTGATATTGGGTGGAAAAAGCGAAGTACTCAACACGAGTTAGGGGTCGATCGTTTAATATGAGAATCGATCGGGTTTGAGGTGCGATCGTGGACGAATATCTGCAAGCCACTGACATCATCGACTGGCAGCATCCGCAGATTTTGGAACTGGCACAACAGTTGGCTCGCGGCAGGGACGATCCCGAAGCGATTGCGAAAGTCTGTTTCGAGTGGGTGCGCGATCGCATCCGTCACAGTTGCGACTATCAAATGAATCCCGTTACTTGTAAGGCTTCTGAAGTGTTGGAATTCGGCACGGGGTTCTGCTTTGCCAAGAGCCACCTCCTGGCCGCACTTTTGCGAGCGAATAGCATTCCTACGGGTTTTTGCTACCAGCGATTGAGTATTGACGATCGAGGTGCGCCTTATAGCTTTCATGGTTTTAATGCCGTTTATCTGCCAGATTTTGGCTGGTATCGCATCGATGCTCGGGGTAATAAAAAAGGCGTGAACGCTCAATTTTCTCCCCCCACTAGACAGCTTGCGTATACTCCTTGTTTGTCGGGAGAGTTTGAGTTCGATCGCATTTTTGCCGCACCGCTACCCGTCATTATTGAGGCGCTGCAAACCTATTCTACTTGGAATGAAATGCTCGAGCATTTACCAGATATTTTCTCTGAGGATAAATCCGATCGCATTTGGAAAAATAGCCAGGAAATTGTTGAAAATTAGTCGGCACGTTTCAAAATAATTTTTTTTTGCGAGTCATAAAATCAAAAAAATGTTAAAAAATCAGCTTGCATTGAGCGTAAATTACAATTAGAGATATAGAAATTTTCAAGTCTATGAGGTACAAAAACTGTAGGGGCGGGTTTAGCGAAAATTCCTGCCATCACTAAGATTTAGAAATCAAAACCCGCCCTCAATATGTATTTCAACCAAGCAAAAACTGCTATAAATAGGAGAATATTAATCGTGAAGTCTTTGAAGAAATCTTTGAGCGTTCTAACATTTTCAGGAATGTCAGTTTTTCTATTGGGCTTTTTATCGGCATGTGGCGGCGATCGTGCCAGACTTGAAGCTTGCAGTTTTGTCGAAATTGAAGATGCAGAAGTCGAAGTCGATCTTGGAGATGTGGATATCGAACGGGGAGAAGTGGAAATGGTGTGTGGCGATAAAATTGTCGATGTGACTTGGGGAGAATTTAAGCAACAGCTGAGAATCGATCCGGGGCAATATAAAACCAATCTCGAAGCGTTTAAGCAACAGGTTCAATGTAGTATTGAAGAAGGTTCTCGCCGACAACAAGTCTTATGTACTTCCTCGGCGATCGGTAACCAATTTGTCGGTTTAAACTTCAGTGACGACGATTAGATTAGTTAATCGCTGAGTTCATAACCAAAAATTGCCCAAATAACCAACGAACGCTCGATAATTGAAATTCTCAAAGATGACTCCCACCGCCGAACAACTCGCCGCGATCGACGATAAACTTTCTAAACGATTCATCAATCTCGATCCGGAGGGTTATTTTATTATCTACCTCGATCCCGAAGCCGGACTCATTTGTGCCAAACACTACACGAATACGATCGACGAAAAAGGCTTAGCTGTCGATCCCGAAACCGGAAAGCCATTCCCCGTGCGGGGAAAAGTCGAACGTCAGCATACCCAAGTGTTTACCGGACGGACGGCAAAAGAATTGGGCATGAAAATTACCGAACAAGCCGACCCGCCACCGCTGACTTGTTTGGATCACGCTCTATATTTAGGGCGAGAGTTCGTCCGGGCAGAAATGGCTTTAGTCGCAGGTTTAGAATACGTTCAAGATTGAGAGTTAGAACCGATCTAAAAAGAGCTATATAATTATATGTTTCGCGTTGCCCTTAATGCTGCCGATCGACAAAAAGCAATGGTCGTACGTGGTATCGTCTTTGTTGGCGAACAGCAGATTTCCTATCAAGAAACATTTGACGAGTGTGACGAAACGGCAGTTCTGATTCTCGGCGAACGAGATGGCGAGCCTTTTGCCACCGCCAGAATTCGCAATTTCGAGAGCTATGCAAAGTTAGAACGAATTGCCGTCCTGCAAGCCTATCGACTCCAAGGATATGGGACGAAACTGCTCGATTTCGCGATCGAATATTGCCAACAGCAAAATATCCGCACGTTTAAACTGTCCGGACAAATTCGATCGAAAGCATTTTACAAGAAGTACGGGTTTCAAGACGAGGGAGATCGGTTCGTGGATGCGGGAATCGAACACTGTACTTTTACTTTGAAAACCTAGACTCGATCGATAAGACACAATCGGATTTCTCTCAATTAGGGTTGGCGATGATTCGTCATTTTTGCCACACCCTGTTCCCCGTTCCCCACATTCACCGAAAACTGTCTTATCTCGCACCTGACATTAAATTACGATCGAAAATGCTGAAAACCTTCCTCTAGACTCAACACGCGATCGACATCGGGATTATTTGGGTCTACAATCCGCACCGTTTCCCCTTGAGTAATCGTACCGACGATCGCCGCTTCTCCTCCCAACTGCGCTACCAATGCCATTGCCGATGGAAGCGGCAGACACAACACCAACTCAAAATCCTCTCCACCGTAAAGTACCCAATCGAGTGCCTTTTCTGGGGGGACGAGTTGCGTTAGCGCCCTCGGCAGGAGAATCGTATCTAACGTTGCCCCCACGCCACTTTCCCGACAAATTTGCAAGACGGCATCGGCGAGTCCATCGCTGCTGTCCATTCCCGCTATCCGCGTTGTCTCCCCCAGAATCTCCCAAAGAACGGGCAAAACATCCAAACGGGGTCTTGGGCGCTGGTGGGCGCGAATGAGAGTAGTTCGATCGAGCTGACTCAGATTTAGCCCGATGTCCGGATTGAGGAGTAGTTCCAAACCGCCGCGAGACAATCCGTGGGAACCACTGACGACGATCGCATCTCCCACTCGGGCCTGGCTGCGTCGAATCGTTCGGTTGGGTTCGACACGACCGAATGCGGTAATTGAGAGGGTTTTCACCGGAGAACGGCAAATATCCCCCCCGACAATCTCCGTTTGAAAGGGGTCGAGACATGCTTTCATCCCACCGTACAACTCCTCCACCCAGGCCACGGGGGTATCGCCGGGAAGTCCCAACCCAACGGTAATTCCCAGCGGCACTGCGCCCATTGCCGCCAAGTCCGATAAGTTGGCTGCTACAGTCCGCCAGCCCGCATCGGCCGCAGTCGTGGTGCGATCGCTAAAATGAACCCCATCGATCGACATATCGGTAGTCACCACCAAAGACCTGGCTGGCGCAAATGGAATCTCCGCTCCATCATCCCCGATAACCTGGGAAGCGCAAAAACGTCGAACTCGCGCTAAAAGTCCCCGCTCGCCTAAATCTCGAACTCGATCGCCTTGCAAATGTCTCGCGCTCAACTCGGTGTTTGTCGAGAGGATATCCGTCTCGAATCCCCTCGAGTTTATCTCAGCTTAATACAACTTCGATCGGGACAAAATTTCCATAAAGTTCTCGAAGGATGCTTGCCTTCCAGGCCGATCGAAAACTACTCTATGAAGTATACAAAAGCCCCCACCGGAGCAAAGAGCAACACAGCAGGGGCGAGCAAGCAACAAGCTAATAATAGTTAGTGTCTCTAGGCTCGACTGATTTTAGGTAAGATGACTTTCCTGAAAGAATTATCGAAAGCCTTGGGGCACTAACTGTATTAGATGGTATGTTACTCAGACTCATAAAGAATAGCAAGCGGAAAATCATCACAAATTGTAACGCGCCCCCCAATTAATTGTCTCCTAGACGGTGAGAATAGCCTGAGTTGGCAAAGCAAATCTTTCTCCCGCAACCCCCGAGATTAACCGAACGAATATGGCAGTTGCGATCGAATCTGCCCGAAGACTCGTAACTCGTGGGATAATAGCGCCGATCGTTTAGCTTGTCACAAACCGCTATGCCCATTTCTGGTGCTACTCCCGCCATCCTGGTTCTCGCCGATGGAACCGTTTATCAAGGTCGATCGTTTGGTGCTACCGGGACGACCATTGGCGAAGTTGTTTTCAATACGGGAATCACAGGATATCAAGAAGTCTTGACCGACCCCAGCTACTGCGGGCAGATCGTCACCTTTACCTACCCCGAGTTGGGCAATGTGGGGGTTAATCCAGAAGATGAGGAATCCGGTCGCCCTCAAGTCAAAGGGGCGATCGCTCGTAATATCTGCCATCGTCCGAGCAACTGGCGATCTACCCAATCTCTACCGGACTATCTCAAACAGCATCGCGTTCTCGGCATTTACGGCATCGACACTCGCGCCCTCACCCGCAAGCTGCGTTCGGCAGGAGCGATGAACGGGGGAATTTCCACCGAGATTCTCGATCCCGAGGAACTGCTAATTCGAGTCCAAAGTGCCCCGAGTATGGCCGGGTTGAATCTCGTTCCCCAAGTCACCACCCCCGAGACTTACGAGTGGATGGAACCGACGAATGCCGCCTGGGAATTTAGCCCGTCCGCCCGAGAAGATCGCCGCGAAACCTACACGGTGGTGGCGATCGACTTTGGGGTGAAACGCAATATCCTGCGCCGCTTGGCCAGTTACGGTTGCAAAGTCATCGTCGTTCCCGCCAACACCGCACCGGAAGACATTCTCCAACACCAACCCGACGGTATCTTTCTCTCCAACGGCCCTGGAGACCCGGCAGCCGTCGCAGAAGGTTGCGAAACTACCAAAACCCTCCTCGAAAGCGGCAAACCGATCTTCGGGATTTGCATGGGACACCAAATTCTCGGGCGATCGCTCGGGGCGAGTACCTTTAAGCTAAAATTCGGTCATCGCGGACTCAACCAACCGGCCGGATTGCAGCAACAGGTGGAAATCACCAGCCAAAATCACGGGTTTGCCATCGATGCCGACTCCCTCGCCTCGGAGATCGAAATTACGCACCTCAATCTCAACGATCGCACCGTTGCCGGATTGCAGCACAAATCCTTACCCTTTTTCTCAGTTCAATATCACCCCGAAGCCAGTCCCGGCCCTCACGATGCCGACTACCTATTTGAGAAGTTTGTTGGGGCAATGCGCGAGGCGCGGCAAACGTCGGCCTAGGTTTGCCGGTGAGAGTCCAGATAAATCTTACACTGGAATTCTTCTCCCTATGCTCCCCATGCTCCCCCAGCTCCCCCAGCTCACCTTCACCGATGTTTTAAATTAGCGATATGTGCCACCTGCCACCCCTGTTCCCCAGGAACCGAGCGGGGTAAAATGAGGGCTAACCCGGTTGTCGATCGCCGCACTCGATCGAGCCAATCGAGTTCCCAAACGCAATACCCCGCAAGCCACCGCAGGCCCTAAACCAAGCCATGTCTATTCGTATTTCCCTGGTGCGATCGCGCCGTCTGTCTCAACTCTATTCCCGTCTCGGTGCGGCGATCCGAATGGGTCTGCATCCAGTGCGGCGTATTGCTCTAACGGTTGTGGCGACCCTCGTCGTCCTTGGCGGTAGCGCGATCGTCCCGTCTCCGGCTCGGGCGAGTTTGCAAGACGATAATTTCGATGGCAACATCTTTGCCTTGTACGCGGGAAACGGGTCTTTGATTCCGCCGAAAGTGGATCTTAAAGAATCTCTCAAACAGACGGAACGACCCACCCTGCTGACGCTGTATATCGAAGATAGCGAAGATTGTAAGGTGTTCTCGGCTACCATTTCTCAGCTTCAGGCATTTTACGGTCGCTACACCAATATCGTTCCCGTCAACGTCGATGCGATTCCCCCAAAACCCGAGTACGAACCGAACGAACCGGGATATTACTATCAAGGCGTGGTTCCGCAAACAGTGTTGTTCGATACGGACGGAAACATCCAGCTCGACGAAAGTGGAATCGTGGAATTTGAGAAGATCGACGATCGCTTTCGCGAGGTCTTCGAGTTACTACCGCGTTCGGAGTCCGTGGAGTTGAAGCGCCGACCGATTAATGAAGTGAACGCCGAAATCCAGCGCTAATGCGGTTGGCATGGCGATCGCCCCTTTCTTACCCGACTTGGAGATCGAACTGTGTCTTCTATATTGCCCCTCAAAACTATCTTTCTGCAAGCTCTGCTGCTCCTGGTGACGATCGCGATCGAATCCTGGGTGTTGCGCAAGCGTCTGAATCTACCCCGCAAACTCAGCATCATCTACGCGGCCATCATCAACTTATTGTCCGTTTCGATTAGTTGGTTGGTCTTTTTTGCCGTCGAACCGGAATTCCTACCCTTGCCGCTCAAAAATCAACTCATTCACTATATTTTGATCGGCCAACTCTCAAGAAGTGCTTCCACAGCATTTGAATTTTGGGCGATCGTCATTGGGTTTGCCATCTTTTTTATCACCCTCCAAGTCAAAGTTCAGGCGCTATATCTGTTGCAACTCGCAGAAGCCATTCCCAGTCGAATGATTCAGAAAGGTCAAATTATTGCGCGCCACAAACGCTTAGTAATTCGACGGGAACAAACCCTGGCCATTCTAACCGCACACGGACTCAGCCACAGTGCGATGTTGGTTATTTTAGTCATTCTCAACTTCCAATTTCTGAGAAACTAACCTCGACCCTTGAATTTCCAAAATTTGAGAGCGTTATTTGGTAAGAGTTCGCAATCGTTACTCCGATGGCATTATTGAGAAATCATTATGGCAAATCTAGTTGAATGGTTTAACAAAAACCTCAAACCGAAAAAACTATTTTCCTGGCAAACTTTAATCCTAATTAGTTTAGTCCTTTGGCTATTTCTAGCAATTATCTATTTGTTAAAAGTTTATAATCCAGAAGAAGCTCTGGCAGTTGAAGATCGCGAGGTCTTCGTTCGATTTAGTATCATATTTTTAAGCGTGGGTTTGGCCTGGTGGCAGCTCGAAAACCCGATTAAAATTGGTGCGTTCTCCCTCAAACCCTGGATTCTGAGCGCTCTAATTTGCTTGCTATTATTTCCCAGTCTGCTGGCCGGAGAGATTCCCGAGGTCGCCTGGATTGTATGGCCGATTCTGGCGGCGGGAATTGCCATTTTTCCCAAAGTTTACCAAGGAAACAATCAATGGCAAGTTCCCCCGATGGAAGAGCGCTCTCAACTGTTAATTCTGGGGTTGATGAGCTTGATTTTCAGTTCTTGGTTGGGGTTTGCCTTCGTGATTGAGCATTGGATCGAAAGTTACCCGGAACTCGCAGCGGCCGATTTACAGCGCAGTAACTTTGTCGTGCGCGTGGGTAGTCCAGAAAACACCGATGGCAAAATTATTCTAGACCAAACAGTCAATCTCATCGCTGACGAAGTTCGAGGTCAAACCTGGGGAAGTATCGAGCGATTTCTTCTCGATCTTCAGTTAGGACGGATTAACATTCAAGAACAAGTGATGAACCAACTTCAAGGAATCGTCGATCGCGATCGCTGGTTGGTACAAGTGGAAATTCTCCGAGAAACCGAATACGACGTGCAAATCTACGCTCGCAATCCTTCCATAAGCTCTGAAAGCTCGAGCTACCTCCTGAGCAAAACCTGCCAGATTCGACCCGATCCTCGAATACCCATGAACGCCCCAAACTACCCGGCAGGAATGTTAAACTGCGAACCCACTCAATTTACCTTTGAATGACGTATCGCTGCATTTATCTCGATGTCAGCATTCAGCTATTAGCCCTGGGCCGTCAGCTTTTTGCGCACATCGGGTAGAAGATTTAAACTGCTGGCGAATCCTGATTTAATTGAAAGACCCTCGGTACGAGGGACTCAATACCCTGACTTTTTAGCTGAAAGCTGAATGCCTGGAGTTGACTGTAGCGATACTTGCATCCTGCCATTAGCGACTACTGAATCAAAACCGTTTCGCTAATCTGATTCTCTTGGCCGACCGATGGTTCGAGTACGTCCGCAAAACTGCGAGAGCGCTGAGTTTTCAGCAGGGAGATATTGCTAGTCAGCAGGAAACTCGAAAAGCTGGCAACGGCAATAATCGGCAAAATCGTCGTATCCGAGAGTACCGTTAAAATGACTGTACTGCTAACGGGAGTTTTCGTAATCGCGACATTTACTGCCCCCATCAGGCACAGCATGGCAATCGTGGGGTGAAACTCGGGGAAAGCCAGCGAAATCGCCAATCCCAGATTTGCACCTATGAAAAACAGCGGAAAGATAAATCCCCCGCGAAATCCGCCGTGAAGGGTAAAGCTGATGGCAAACATTTTTGCTAGGGCAATACCCAAAAGCATGGTGACCCCCAACGCCTGCCCTTGTTCGATAACGGTGCCGATTTGTTCTTCGCTAAAAAAGAGAGTTTGGGGAAACAGCAGGGCAATTAATCCGATCGATAAACCCCCCAGCGTGGCGAGTAAAATATGTCGGTGTTCGATCGAAGCAATCCAGGCTTTCGTCCAGCGGAAAATATAAACGAAGAGGGTCGCGGCCACTCCACCAGCTAAGCCGAGAATCACCCCTTGCAACAGGTTCGTCCATGACAAAGCCGGTAGTGTCGTAAAGCGATCGAACCGATAAATTCCGCCGACATCGAGTCCCGTACCGAAGCGAAAGACGGAGAAACTGAAAATTCCCGCCACGATCGCCGGAACGATCGCTTCGTAGTATTCCAGACCTCGGCGGTGAGGGATTTCTAGAGCAAATAGCGCTCCTCCAATGGGTGCGCCGAAGAATGCCCCCAGGGCAGCACTCATCCCGCAGAAGGTGAGAATCCGTACGCTGCGCAGTCCTAAATTCAGCTTGCTTCCCAGCCAACTGCCCAGACTGCCATTAATCTGAACTAGAGGTGCTTCGGGCCCCGCACTTCCTCCGGCGGTTATGGAAATAAGGGAAGTCACGATCATTCCCGGGGTCTGACGAGTATCCATACTGCCGGGGTCGTGGACTTTTTCAATGACAGCGGCCATTTCACCGGGTAAGCCGAGAAAATAGAGCGATAATCCGACTAAGAAACCACCGATCGTGGTGACGATCCAAACGTAGTTCCAACTCGGAAGCCAACTGGGGAAAAAGGGTTCTAAAAAATCTGGTCCGGTATGCCAAACAAAGTGTAATAACTTTTCGAGAACGAAGTAGTAAATCGTGGCAACCAACCCGCCGATAATCCCGATAATCGACGCGCCAATAATCGTTTGAGTATAGTTGAGCTGATTCTCGCGATCGGGATTATCTCGATTCCATCGTGTGAGGGAAGCAGTTAGTGTGTCGATCGCCTCTTCTCTCAAAAAACGAAATAAATCAACGATCTTGCCGCTTCGATCTTCTTCATTTTCGACTGTAATGTGATGAGTTGCAGATATATCCGGATTATTTTTGTCCGCTGTCATCTTGTTTTTCTCTGGCAAGGTTTATAGTATTTAATACTAATACCAGTACCAAAATATTCCGTGCTTCTAGAAATTCTCAATTTGCATCGAGTAGATTCTTTTTATGCGTTTTAGCTTGCCTGAATGTCAAGTTTAGACAATAATGTCAAGTTTGGATAATATAGAAAGTCGAGCAAAGTCAGCAGCACGAAGGTGTTATAGCTGTAAGCAGTCAGCGATCGGCTCTCTATCTCCCCTTGAGGTGCATCAGTCTGAAATCGATCTGTATTCAGCAGATTTGGGATAAGACACTACATTATTTAAGACATGGGTGTGGCGATCGGCATCGGACAGACACACCGGAAGCTGCTCCCTGTTTTCCATTCAACCTTGTGCCACCAACTCATCCAACGCCGCCTGCATTTGCACTCGTACCTGGGCGTAGCACGCCGCCACGTAAGCCCGATCGCTTGCCGCCTTCCGTCCGCTGCGATCGAATCGAATCGGCGCGCACACCCGCGTCCGAATCTGGCTGGGGAAAGGCCAATTGGGTATGGGTCCGAAACCCACTCCCCAGGGCAATCCCAGATAAATCGGAAACACTTCCGGATCGAGATCGAACAACCACGGCATCCCCCACTCGTGAAATTGCCGCATTAATGGATAGATATCCCCAAGGACGAATAAGGTGTCGTGAGCGCCCGTAGAGACGATCGGGACGATCGGCACGTTTTCGCGCAAGGCCAGCTTGATAAAGCCTTTACGCCCCGCTAATTGAATCTGATGTCGCTGGCTGTAGGGTCGGAATACATCTTGTATGCCCCCCGGATACACCAGTACGCTTGCCCCCCGTTTCAATGCGGCGATCGCCATCGTTGGATGAGCGATAACGGCCCCCAAGCGTGTCGCCAGTTGGCCCATTGCCGGGTACACTTGCCAAACGTGAGAATGCATCAAGCCATACACCAGGCGCTCGGTGCCGAACCGACGAAACCAGTCGTACATCACCATCGCCATATCCGGTGCGGCCATTCCTCCGTTGTGAGAACCGACGATTAAAACTTGCTCTTGGGAGTTGAGGTGGTGCCAGCCATCGGTACGGACGCGAAAATAGTAGCGATAGAACCATTCCCAAATTGGCATCCACGATTCAATAACCTGGGGCGATCGCGCATCGAGAGATCGACCCCGTTCTTGGGGTTGGCGATTGTTTTGATTCATTTTTTTGCTTGCAAAAGGTCGAGTGTCGAGTTCTCAACTCATATTTCCAACTAATTCCAACTAAATATATAGCGATGGCCAGGAATTGCCAGACACTGTTGTTCTGGCCGATCTCGCGTCACCGCGCGCCAATACGCACCAATACAAATTACCGATTCACCCCAAAAAGGCCGATCGGTCGCATTTGACTTCCAAAACCTCAAGCTCCGTTTAATTCGGATACCAAAACATCCCTTTAATCCCTTCCGGGTCGGACATAAAGCCCAATCCTCGATAAAAATCGACGACATGAGGATCGGCAAATAAGGTAATGTTACTGATATCGTGACTGCGTAACTTCTTGATGAGATATTTCATCAGCGCCTTGCCCAATCCCTTGCTCTGAAATTCGGGGTGAACTACCACATCCCACACCGTCGCGTTAAACGCATGGTCGGAAGTCGCTCTCGAAAAACCGATCAGCCTTCGCCTCGTTCCCCGGACTTCCCACATGGAAACAACGATAAAACTATGGGCGATCGCCTTTTTGACTTTCCGAATCGGACGGCGGGACCAACCCACAGCGTCGCAGAGTTCTTCTAGCTCGTAGAGATCGATATTGCGATCGGTACTAAAATAAATTTTCGCTTGAGTATTAGGACGAGGACTGGCCCCTACGGCGGTATACTCCTCAAAAGGGATAGCCCTAGAAGCGGAGGCGGTATCAGGACTACTGAAAATGCTTTTCCAAAAACCCATGCAGGCGTGGTAATGGTTTAGTAAATGTTGGCTCGCAGAACGATGTGTTCTAAGAGACATTATATCTGTGGATGGACGGTTCCCCATCGAAGTCCCCTGGCAAAAATCGCAACACAGTTACGACCCGCGCAAGGTTCCCATCATTCCGCTAAAGTGGAGAAACATTCTCTTTGGGTCCGATCGAATTCGCGCAGCTAAACAGGCAGTGAGTTAACTTCCCCGCTATGGCCACCGGCTTAAAAACATCCACTATAGAACTTCTAAAGCGCTTTAATAGCACATTTCCGCAATTTTACGAACAGTTTGTCAGCAGCGAAATCCAACTGCAAAACCTAAAACTAGCATATCAGCTCTACAAACGGCAGCAAGCCGTCATTGAAGTTCGACCGGAAGGCAACCGCAATGCCCTCCATTTTGCTTACCGCAATCAGTCTTTTCTACTCAGCGATATTTTTGGGGTACTCGCCGCCTATGGCTTGACGATTCACAGTTTGAGCCTCTACGGTCAAATCTATCCGCCGATGCTGGTGTTTATCAAGCTAGTGGTGTCGCGCGGGGGCAAAGCCCTCACGGATAAAATCTCTGACAACGTAGCGCGGGCAGTGCGAGAAGCCCTTGCCGGACATTTTGAAGTGGAGGAAATGCTCGCGGTTGAATTTAACCTCGACGCGGGTTTAGAAGATGTGGAAACGGAGTTCTACGTCGATCCGGTTTTCCACCTCCCTGCTTTACTCATTGAAGCAGATAACCAACCGGGTTTGTTCTACAAGGTAATGTACGCCATCTGGCAAGAGGATTTGTTGGTGATTAATGCCAACCTCTTAGTGTGGCGGGGACGAACGCGCTTGATTCTCTATCTCCTCGGGCCCAACGAAAGCGTCATCCCCGACTATTTAGGTAATGGAATTGCTGAAAGCGTGCGCCAGCGGCTGATGGGAGTGTAGTGCTGCTGCACGGAATTAAAAGTGCCTCTTGAAAAGTTGAACGGGACGGAAACCGACACCGCTCACTTTTCGCAAAATTAAAAATGCAAAATTTCGACTACATATAGCTTTAATAGGTTTAGAGCTGGTTCGTGATTTGAGCATGCACTAGAACCAGAATTCATCATATTTGAGAGAACTTGCGCGCTTGATAGGCGTGGGAGTCGAGATAGCGAAATGTTTGGCGACCCATTTTGCGTTTAAATTCGCGATCGGTTCGTTCTAAAATCGAGTCGGGCACGCTTTGCCAGTCTTCAAAAGTTTGCCAGCGAATGACTAAAATCACCAGATCGTCCGCTTCAGAGTCGAGCCAGACTTCTTTACCTAAAAAACCAGATCGACCCTCTAACATTTTCGTCCAAATTTCATAATCGAGCTGGACGAATTTTTCTCGCATTCGCGGACGAACTTGAATTTTAAGCCATTCAATTACCATATTTTCAACGCTCGGATCTGGCTGAGTTTGGGAAGAAGAGTTGGGAAAATCTCGATCGAAGTTTGCATGAAGATTCCTGAAAATTGAAGCGATCGAATGTAAGGTTAAAGACTAGCGGTCTCCGAGACACTCAAAACCATTTAATTGAATTTAATTATATGGAAGCAAATAGAGCGCTCGATCGACAAACTATCGTAAGCATTCAGGTCTCGACGACAACAAAAACGATGTAAGGGCGGGTTTAGCAATATCTTGGAAGACTTGCCTGAAATTACAATCTCATACCCGCTCCTACAGATTGTTAACCTAGCTGTATCTAAATTTCCACAAAACTAATCGAGTCACTTACTGCAAACAAAGACAGAAAGTATTTAACCGAAGGTAAGGTAAGAATGAGTTTAAAAACACATTTTCATTTCAAAAATGCTGCAATTACTGCGACAGTTGTTCTAGGTTTAGCCACCGCTGCCAGCTTGATTTTCATCACTGCTCCCCAAGCCGAAACTCAGCCCTCCCCAGACGTTCTGGCTCAGTTTCAAGATCTTAACTGGCGGCGGATGAATGCCACAGAAGAAGATGCCGCTTTAGACAGGATTCTAGAGAGTCCCCTCGGGATTGCCGGTCTCAATCAACTGGCGATCGAAGGATTTATCAGTCCGATATGCGATCGAAGTTTTTATATGAACGATACGTACGGTGGATTGCAATTTGTGTTGCGGATTCAATGTCCCAACGAAAGAGGAGTCTCAACCGCAGTCGGATATGATGAAATGCGAATTATTTACAATCAATTTGAGAGTAATATCGAGGACTATGAAGTCGAGCGGATCGGTTCGGAAACCCAACCGCAGATTCAACTACCCGATTGAGAGATACCTGACATTTTAATGTAAGAAATGTCGCACTCCAGTCAAGACCATCACCAAACCCAATTCATTGGCAGCGGCGATCGAATCTTTATCGCGGATGCTGCCACCGGGTTGAACGATCGCCTCAATTCCCGCTGCGGCTGCCGATCGCACTGAATCGTCAAAGGGAAAGAAGCCATCACTGGCAAGGGTTGCCCCTTTCGCCTTGTCTCGGGCTTGTTCGAGGGCAATTTTTGCCGCCCCGACGCGATTCATCTGTCCCGCGCCAATGCCCAAAGTGGTGCGATCGCCCGTCACCACGATCGCGTTAGATTTAACGTGTTTGGCCACCTTCCAGGCAAATAGCAACTCATCCAATTGTTGCGGTGTCGGTTTCTTGTCTGTCACCACCTGCCACTGACTCGGTTCTTCGACTAAATTATCGGCAGTTTGCACCAGAAATCCGCCGGAAATTGCCTTGAGGGTTTCCTTATCCCCCACTGCCAAACTCGGTAAAGTCAGCACCCGAACTTTCGACTTTTTGGCGAGAATCTCTCGGGCTTCTTCTTCGCAATCCGGGGCGATGACGCATTCAAGAAAGGTTTGAGTTAAAGCGGTTGCTGTCGGTGCGTCGATGGGTCGATTGAGGGCGACGATACCCCCAAAAGCCGAAATTGAGTCGGCAGCAAACGCCCGTTGGTAAGCATCGACCAAATTATCGGCAACTGCCACCCCACAGGGATTGGTATGTTTGAGAATCGCCGCTGCCGGGGGAGAATCGGGGTCGAGAAATTCGGCAATAATCCGCCGCGCCGCCTCCAAATCAACTAAGTTGTTGTAGCTGAGTTCTTTACCTTGCAACTTTCGCGCGGCCGCCCAACCCGTCGGCGTTTTCCCCACTTGATACCAGGCTGCGGGTTGGTGGGGGTTTTCGCCGTAGCGCAGGGATTGGATTTGCGCCCCGACAATGCCAAATCGTTCGGGCATTCCTTCCATTTCCGAAGGGGTATCGAGGTAAGTGGCGATCGCCCGATCGTAAGTTGCGGTGTGCCAAAACGCTGCCCTGGCGCATTCTTCCCGGAAAGCCAGCGAGGCTTCCCCTTGGGAGTGATTCATCTCGTCAAGATAGGCATCGTAGCGATCGGGTTCGCACAACACCGTTAAATACTTATAGTTTTTTGCCGCCGCCCGCAGCAACGTCGGTCCGCCAATATCGATATTTTCGATCGCCTCTTCGAGGGTGACATCGGCTTTGGCGATGGTCGCTTCAAAAGGATACAGGTTGACTACCACCAAATCGATCGGGCGAATCTGGTTAGCCTCAAGTTGTGCCATATCTTCGGGCCGGTCCCGCCGCGCTAAAATGCCGCCGTGAATGCGCGGGTGCAGGGTTTTCACCCGTCCGCCCAAAATTTCGGGAGATCCGGTATAGTCAGAAACCTTAGTCACGGGGAGTCCGGCATCTTGGAGCGTTTTTGCCGTTCCGCCACTGCTAACGATATCGAATTCTAATTCTTCAACCAGCGATCGGGCAAATTCAACTAACCCGGTTTTATCAGATACGCTTAGCAGTGCCAGACGCGCCATGACTGTTTCTTAATGTTGTAGATGACCGAAGATCTTATTCTACCCGTAAGGGGCGATCGGGCGATATGTCGATGGCTCTCGAAGTTCGATCGACCCCCCACGAGCGGTTTTATTTTCATTTCGCGAGGGATCGGAATGACGCGGACTATTACTCTGGGGCGTTGAGCTGTTCTTGGTAAAATCCCGAGACGCTTTCCACGTAATCGGCCGTAAAACCGCTGTCGCATCCCGTCGGTTCGCCCGTCATCCACCAGCAGGCAGCACGGCGAACGGCAGTGGCATCATCGTTCCCCGCAGCACTCAACTGTTCTTCGAGCTGCCATTGGGCAACACAACTGACAACGCTGCGGGCCAATTCGGGATCGGCTTCAAACTGTTCCGGGGTGACGGATTCCCCCAGACATTGCTCGCTCCAACCCACCAGAGTTTCCGGCAAAACTTGCCAATCGCTGTACATCCCATCGTCGGGACTATCGGGAGGGGCAGCCAATCGCAGGGCTTCGACAAAAGCGTCGAGTTCCGCCTCGCCGACTTCGGCAGTTGCCGGGGAAGCGAAAAACCCGACGCTGACGAAGATTCCGAACAGGGCGTTCGCAACGATTCGTCGAGTTGGCAAAATTTGAGTTTTCATCACCAAGACCTCTATAAAATGCACTCTGAATTTATGCAGGTTAGTATAGCAATTGCGATTTCGATCGACAGGGAGGTGAGGGAGAGAGTGGGTATTTAACGTTTCCCATTCGCCGTTCCCCGTGTGCGCATTTTTAATTTTCTTTCCCATTCCCCATTCCCCATTCCCCATTCCCCGTTCCCACCTTCACCCGAAACTGTCTTATCCCGAACTGACGTTACGATTAAAGTCGTCTTCCGATCGCTCAGACTCACAATGCATTCCCGAAACCCTCAAGTTAGCGTGATTATTCCTGCCTACCAAGGCGAGCGCCATATCTCCCAAGCCATTTCGAGCGTGTTGGCGCAAACCTTTACCGATTGGGAAATTATAGTCGTCGATGACGGTTCGACCGATCGCACCCGCGAAGTGTTGCAACCGTATTGGGAAAAAGTTCGCTACGCACACCAAGAAAATCAGGGGGTGGCTGCTGCCCGAAATTGTGGTATTTCCAGAAGTCGGGGCAAATGGATTGCTTTTCTCGATCAAGATGATGAGTTCCTCCCCGATAAACTCGCGACTCAGATGGCTTGCGTGCAGAACTTGCCGAAACACCAAACGGATGTGGGAATCGTCCATAGCGGCTGGCAAATTACGAGCGATCGGGCGGAGGTGTTGGGGGAAGTCTTTCCATGGCAAGGGATTCGGGAGTTGACCTTGGCGAGTTGGGTGCGCCAGAAACCCGTCTTCTTAGGAGCGATGCTGTTCGATCGACAATGGTTGGCACAGGTGGGGGGTTTCGATACCCAATGGCAGCAAACCTCTGATGTGGACTTGGTGCTGCGGTTAGCGGCGATCGGCTGTCGGGCGATTTGGGTGCGCCAGCCGACGGTACGTTATCGCCAGCATGAGGGTAATGTATCGCGCAACGCCAAAGCACAAGCTCAAGAGATAAAAGCAGTCCTCGATCGCTTTTTCGATCGTCCCCACCTCCCCCCAGAAATTGCGGCTTTGGAGGCGGCAAGTCGCTATCAGAGTTGGGTGTGGAGTGCGGCGCGGCTGCAAGCGATGGGAGATATTAGAGGGATGGTGGAATGTTTGGAAAAATCTTTGCCCCATTCTCCTTACGGGATGAGCGAAACAATTTTAGATTGGGTGCAGGGATTGGAGGCATACGGTGGGGAATACGGACGAGAATTCGATGCGATCGCCCTGACGAGTCTGCCGGAGTGGCAGCAGTTAATGGTAACAGTTCGGACGGTTTTTGCACCGTCTTTAAAGATGATTTGAGATAACAATCATAAAATATGAAACTCGATAATATTTCACCTTTAATTATTACAAGTATGCATCGATCGGGAAGTTCTTTAACGGCTTCTCTCCTTCAAAGTGCTGGGTTGCACCTTGGTAAAGAACTCATGAAAGGCAATCAAAGTAATATTAAAGGTTATTTTGAAAATTTAGATTTTCTCGATTTCCATAAAGCTGTATTGCGATCGCATGAAATTACCGATAAAGGATGGACGTTGCAAGAGTCGATCGAGGTAGACGATCGATTTATAGATACAGCCAAAGAAATTGTCAAACGCAACGCCACTGCTCCAAATTGGGGCTGGAAGGAACCGAGAACCAGCTTATTTTTAGAATTTTGGGGTAACCTACTGCCAAAGGCTCAATTTTTGTTTATCTATCGCGCTCCCTGGGAAGTGGTAGACTCTCTCTATCGTCGGCGCGAAGATAAGCCATTTCAACGCAATCCCGATTTAGCTATTAAGTTGTGGCTGCACTACAATCGCCAAATTCTCAACTTTTACAATCGGTTTCCCCAACGTTGTTTGCTCGCTAGTATTTATTCAATTATTCGCAGTCCTGCACAATACGTTAATGCGATCGGTCGAAAGTTCGATCGAGATTTAACTTCACCGGAAGAGAAGCTATACGATGCCAACTTACTCTCCATCCAAAGTGCCGAAGAATATAGATCGACTCTAATCAATCGGTACTTTCCCGAAGCCGTTCAACTCTATCGAGAACTCGATACAAAAGGATGGTTTCCCGATCGTATGCCACCACCAAATTGGGCAGAACAATTACAAGCAAAGCCCTATCGAGTGTGGGTGCTGCAAGATTGGGTAAAAAATTGCGGTTTGGAATCAGAAAATGCTCGCTTTCGAGCCGATCGCCAAGATGAAAAACGGAGAATAAAGCAGTTAGAACGAGAATTGAACATTACCCAAGAAAGATGCGATCGAACTCATTCAGAACTCGAAACCTCGCGAGACACTCTCAAGTTAACAGAAGAACTCTTGCAACGATCGCAAACTCAACTCGATGAAATGTCCGGTCTTTTAGCCGCTACGCAGTCAGCACTTCAAAAAACCGAAGCCGAACTCGAACGCAAACAAGAAGAATTGACCCGACAAGCGGTCAAATTGCAACGATTTCAACGACGAGAAAAAATCGCTCGGCAAACCGAAAATGGAGGTCAAAATGCGGGGCAAATCGAGTCTCAACTTTTAGTTTGGGATGCTTGGCGAGCTTATAACGATCGCAATTTTGAGGAAATGGTACGATGCCTGCAAGCGTCGATGGGTTTGAGTTCGATGTCGCGATCGCAAACTATTTTGCATTGGTTGGCATGTTTTACCCAATTTTCTCAAGAAATGGGACGATCGTTTGAGGTTGAACCACTAGTGGCTTCGGAACCTTGGCAGCGATTGCTAGGATTGATGCGCGTCGGTGGGGGATTTGCTAATAACTCATCGAAAGAGTGGGTTGAGTTAGGGTCCGATCGAGAATCCCATCTTATTCGTTCTCGCGGGTCGCTTTCCCCCTAACGCTCCATATTCTTCCCAACCTAATCCACACGCGCGTCAATCTTCGTAATTCCTCCGAGTCCTGTCCATTTCTGGGCTATCTGTGCCAAAGTAAAGGAAGATCGGTCTATGCTTAATCTGAATGCTCTATTTGAAAAATCTAGATTATCATCCCACTGCTAGCCCGAGTGCGATCCTCAAAGCGATCGATCTAGAAGTGGTTCCCCAGCAATTAAACTTAGTCGTGGGTCCGAGCGGCTCTGGGAAAAGCACATTACTCGAAATTTTGGCGGGATTGGCAAAGCCGACTGGTGGTGATATTTACTGGCGCGATCGAGAATTACTCCCCGAACAGCTTCAGCAATTGGGAGGATTGGTTTTTCAGTTTCCCGAGCGGCATTTTTGTGGCTGCTCGATTCTCGAAGAACTCCGACTGGGACATCCAGAGTTAGGGTCCGATCGCGTCCGTCAAGCGCTTGAAGAAGTTGGATTAGATCGTTTGCCCCTGCACACCTCACCTCAAGAAATGAGCGGGGGACAACAACGGCGTTTGGCTCTGGCAGTGCAGCTCATCCGCCAACCCCAAATTTTACTCCTCGACGAACCGACTGCCGGATTAGACTGGTCGATGCGCCGTCAGCTTGTCAGTTTGCTTGCCAAGCTCAAGCAACATTGGAGCTTGTTGGTGGTGACGCACGATGCCGGAGACTTGCTACCCATTGCCGATCGCTGCTGGACTCTCGAGCTGGGAAGATTGGAAGCGGTTACCCCAGAAAGTTTGAAAAATCGCGGAAAATCAGTCGCTTCGGTTTGAGGCGAGATAGAATTATTCGATGGGTTCCAGGCTAGCTCTAAATCTGGAAAATGTCGGCGATCGCGATCGCACCTACTTCTCAAAACATTGTCTATTCTAAAAGTATAGAAATGAATCGTTCATCTCTCGACGTGAGAGACGGAAGTAAGGAGAGTCCTCCTGAAGGAACGCGCCTCAAATCTATCGTTACAAACTATCGATTCAGAGGCGTTAACCATGCAACTCACATATCGCGGCATTCACTACCGCTCTAACTCCCGCATTGCGACTCAAGGCGATATTGCTGCAACCATCATCGAAACAGGCAAATATCGCGGTGTGACGCTACCTTTGCGGCGATCGCTCGAGACTCGGGTGCTGTCGCCGATCGAACTTAAGTATCGCGGCACCAGCTATCGCTAAATCGAGATCGAGTCTCAAGTTAAGTTTGTATTTCCTCTCTAACAAATATAACCCCTCAGATATTACATCTGTAGGGGTTTTTATTTGATACCAGTTTTGGAAAATTATAGAAGAAGATTAACACGCTCGAAGTTTAGAAAAGTGATGGTATTTCCGTAAGTATTCAGCTATCCTTTATCTTTCGATCGAATTATAAGATTTTTGCCTTGAATGCTAGATTTTTTGTCTCACAATAAGCGCATAAAAAAATTACCTATATCAAAAAAATACATAAATTACGTAAACTTACTGATGTCAATAGTAGGGTTACGTAAGTCAAGCTAGGGTTAATCATTACTCAACCCTCAAGACCTAGTATTTCATTTCAGTTTGAAAGTTTGTTTTCAAGCTAGTACAACTTCTTAAAATTTAGCTAGAGTCTATTAATGTCATTCCTTCTCTCTCAAAATAATAATAGCGATCTCATTCAAACCTCTTTACTCATCAATGAGTTTCATCTTCCCGTCACTCCATCAAGTGATGCCAACGGACAAACTGGAAATCGTGATTTTGAAAATAACATTCCAACGCATCAGTTTTTAAATGAAATTTCCCAATATTTTACTGGAAATTCTCCAGCAAACGAAGACGATCGAACAATTCAAGGTACTTCAGAAGACGATCGTCTAAATGGAAATGGAGAACACAATTTAATCTTTGGAAATCAGGAAGATGATTTTCTCAGTGGTGATGATGGAAACGATAGTATCTATGGCGGTCAAAACGATGACTTTCTCAGTGGAAATGCCGGACACGATCTGATTTCTGGCGAGAATGGCAACGACTGGATCTTTGGTAACGAAGGACGCGACATTGCCCGTGGCGGCGAAGGCGACGACAGTATTTATGGGGGTCGAGATAACGATCTGCTTTTTGGAAATAATGGAGACGATTCGATCTCTGGCGATGATGGGAACGATTTAATTTTTGGCAACCAAGGAAAAGACTCGATTCGCGGTGGTCAAGGTCACGATTTGATTCACGGCGGTCAAGACGACGATCTTCTCTCTGGAGAAAATGGTGACGATATTTTATATGGTGAAGCAAGTAACGACTTTGCCTTTGGCGGTCAAGGGAATGACAGCATCAGCGGTGGAAATGGAAATGATGCACTATACGGTGGTCGAGGTGAAGACGTTTTAGATGGCGGTCAGGGGAACGATCTGATTGTGGGAGGTCAAGGGAATGACTATCTTACGGGTGGATTCGGAGAAGATACCTTCCGCTTTGAATTCTTCGCCACTTCAGAAGGAGATACCCTAGCCTCCCTTTCTAACGAGAATGGACTGTTAGGCACGGATACGATTACTGACTTCAACGCCAGCGAAGATCGAATTGAGTTAGATTCGCGTCTCTTCCCAGCTCTAGACGATACTTTGAAGGCGGCATTCAGTACAGTAGACCAGATCGATAACCTGGGTGCGGGAAATGCCGCGATCGTGTACGAATCGAATACGGGTTCGGTATACTACAACCCCAGCAGCAATGCTGGCGATGAAGTGGAGTTCTTGAAGCTCGATCCCAACCTCAATAACCTAGATGCCGAAGATTTTGCGAGCTTCTAGCCCGATTGAAAGTTTCGTCCGAGGTGATTTTAACTTTTGCTCTCAACGTTCTCTAGCTTTGACTGATTCTTATTTCGATTGGTCGAAGCTGGAGAATTTTTTCATGCGATCGAGTCATCGGATCGGAAAACCCAGATAAAATGAATGTTTACGGTTCGATTACATGCCGTTCGGACTGGCGATATTGCTTGATGCGGCGCATTTGCCGGACCGGAAGGTAAGCAAGCATCACCGTCCAGGGAATGCCGACCGCAGCAGTTGCCCCCAATCCGATGGTATGTACGCTCCCGACATGAGTTACCAGTCCCAAACTTCCCCCCAATGCAACCGTTAACAGGGGAATAATTAAGGCAAAAGGGTAATTAAACCCATCTTCGCGCATGGATTTAAAGGTGCTGGAAATGCCCCAAATCATCAATGCCGGAACCCACAAAAATACTAAACCGATCGCCCCAATTAGCAGCGCAAATGCCACCAACTTCAAGACTAAACCAACAATGGAGTGGGAAAAGATAAAAATGCCGTAGAAAAAATACGTCAGGGCGATGGGGGCAAGCAACAAACCCACAACCGTCAGCCAAAACCTTTTATCGTTGGAGATGTGGAATTTTGCCTTGAGAGATTCTAGTTTGCGATCGAACCGTTCTAGTTCAAACTTAGATTCCAACTTAGACTCCAGCTTAGACTCCAGCTTCGATCGAGACTTATCCGGGGGCTGGCGATCGGGTTTCATCTTACTCGTCCTCCACTCACTACAGCGACCAGATGCGATCGATTAAGGTTACGATCCATTCTGCCATACCTGCCGAAGCGTGCCACCAAACCTCGAATCCAAAGGAGAGAACGAACGCCGAACCCAGCAATGCTGCCAGTTTCCTCGCTGGAGGTTTGAGGGTGGTCAGGGGAATGGATGCGGTTTGGACTTTCAGGGCGATCGTGTGGGTCGATTCTGGGGTATTGGCATGTAGAATGAGCTGGCGATCGTAAGTTCGATCGGCCCTCAGCTTTCCCGTACGCACCGTCACTTTACACAACGCCCGATTCGCCTCGAACTGCGGGGGTTGGATGGAAATCCAGGGATGAGTTTCTGCTTCTTCGGTACCATCGCTGGGGTGAGGGGCGATTTCCCAGCGTCCGGATAACAAGGTTTGAGCGATCGTATTGCGAATCGTCAGGGTTTGAGTCATCTTTTCCCCCAACTTCGTCGCCTGAAATTCGAGCGTCTCCGGATGCGCTTTCAGGGAGGGCGATCGCGTCACGTAGATGGGTTTGAGGGCAGCAAGGGCCTCTGTGGCGTTGCTATAGCGACGTTCGAGATTGGGCTGCACCAGCTTTTCCAACCAGGCGATCCAGGGTAGGCTGAGTTTGGGAACCAAATGTTTGAATTCGATGCGATAGTTACTATCAATGAGATCGCCAATATCGATCGACTTAGTTTGAGTCAGCAAACAAATCAAACTCGCCCCCACTCCATATAAATCCGAAGCTTCCGTGAGTTGGCGGTTGAACAGCTGTTCGGGAGGCATGAACCCGAGAGTTCCTTTGACGATGCTACTGACAGCCACTTCCCCATCGCCGATCCGAGCAAATCCGAAATCCACCAGATAGACGGGACGGTGTCCGCTTTCGTCCGCTTCCCCCACCAGAATATTCTCCGGCTTGATATCCCGATGAATCACTGGCGGAAAGCGATCTTGCAAGTAGACCAAAATTTCCAACAGGGCGATGGCGATGCGTTTGATTTCTGCTGGAGAGAAGGTGCGATCGTCCGTCAGGGAGGTGGCGGGTTTGTACTCTTGAACGAGACAAAAGCCATCTTCGGTTTCAAAAGAATCGAGATATTTGGGAATACCCGGATGGTTCAACTCCTGCAAGACCCGAATTTCGCGATCGTAGCTGTCGTAACCGGACCAGTCAGAACCGCTGCGGGCAAACTGAAACTGTTTGATGGCGACGGATTCCTGGGTTGGCGTTTGAGTGGCGAGGTAGGTGATGCGTCCCCCGGATCGATTTTGCCCGAGTTCGCGAACGATCTGATAGTCGTGGTCTGAAAAATCTGGAAGGTTACTCATTCCGATCGGTTCCTGGGACAACAATATAAGTTGCGGGTGAAGGTGAAGTAGGCTGCGATCGTGATGTCATTGGCACGATGAAAGTCGATCGATTTCTGACAACTTACCGCGATCGGCAATTTTCTTAATGATGTTTCTTAATTATGAACATCTTTGGCAGAAATTGGGCGCAGGGTATTCGACGACTCATCGGGATCGCCGCTACGCCAGACCTGACGATGAAGAATGCGCCAGGCTAGAGTGGAAATGAAGGTGAGGTGGGGCTGTTGCCAGATTGCGGCTACATTTGCTCCAACTCTCCCATAAAATCAACCACTTCATACCTTAAGAAAATACGTCCGTTATGCCCAAAAATCGATTTCGCCAAAATTCGTTCGCCCTTCTTCTGTCTCCAGTCGCCCTGCTTGCGGCTTTCTCCCCCCTCCCAGCCCACGCAGAAGAGTTCGATGCCAACAACTGCACGTTCAACGGCATTCCTCTCTACGGCGAAGTGAAAATCGTCAGTTCGGGGGCAGATTTTACGGTGGAAGTCGTGGATTCTTTTCCAGATTTGAACGTCCAGGTGGTCGAAAGTTTTCCCGACGATTGCGGCGAGTGGGAATTTGTCGAATCCTCCCCGGATTTCACCATCGAGTATGTAGACTCGTTCCCCGATGTCGAAATTGAGTTTGTCAATTCTTTTCCGGGAACGCCTTAATCTTTACATCTTAGAGAGGCGATCGGCTTGACGGGTGGTTTCGGGCAATCGATACTGGGGAGTGCAGCGTAAAACGCAGTCGATCGCCGTTTTCAAGCTGATGCGATGACCGATGGAAACGTAGATCGGTTTGACTCCGGTACGAGTTCGTAAAATTGCCCCGATGGTTTCCCCGTCGTGGCGCAACGGTTGCCAGCTTCCCCGAGATTCCGGTAATTCGTCGTGTTCGCCGATAAACCGGGATTTCGCCACCCCGATCGCCGGGATATCCACCAAAACTCCCAAATGGCAGGCGAAGCCAAATCGGCGGGGATGGGCGTATCCCTGACCGTCGCATAGCAGTAAATCTGGGGCGATCGTCAGCTTTTCCAGGGCATCCAACACCACCGGAACTTCCCGAAAGGAGAGGAAGCCGGGAATGTAGGGAAATGTGGTAGGACGGCGGGCGATCGCCGATTCTTGTCGCTGCAAATCCGGGAAACTCAACACCGCCACGGCCGCCCGCGAGACAGTATTCTCTTGTTCGTACCCCACATCCACCCCGGCGACGTATTGCAGTTTGCCGAGTTTATCTTCGAGAATCACTTCAGCTGCGAGTTTTTGCTGAAGGGCGATCGCCGCTTCTGGGGTCAGTTGCCAGGAATGGCGGGGGTTAATTTTCACGATCGGCGCAAATATCTTCGATAGTGGTCTTCTATAATTCCTTTACCATCGTAAGTCCGAATCCTATCGCACCGTGCAATCGGTTATCCCATACCCATGCGAACGATAAATTCTTTTCCACCTCCTTCTCCCAAGCAATACCTTCTCATTGCGGGAGGATTCGTGGTGTTGTTATTGGCCGTTTTCTTCCGACCGTTTGCGATCGTCAATGCCGGACAACGGGGGGTGGTCATGAGATTTGGCAAAGTCCAAGATCGGGTTTTAGATGAAGGTCTGCATCCAATTATCCCCGCCATCACCACCGTCAAAAATCTCAGCGTTCGCGTTCAGAAAAACGATATTAATGCTGAAGCGTCGTCGAAAGACTTGCAAAATGTGACGATGGACGTGGCAATTAATTGGCATATCGAACCCGATCGCGCCCATAAAGTTTTTCAGCGGGTGGGGGATGAAGAACAAATTATCTCGAGAATTATTACTCCTGCGGTTTCGGAAGTGGTCAAGGCAGTCACGGCAAAGAAAAATGCCGAAGAAATTATTACTAAACGCACGGAACTTAAAGATGAAATTGACAGCAAACTCGACGATCGACTAGTCAGCTACGGTATTATTGTCGATGATATTTCCTTAGTGAATGTTTCGTTTAGTCCGGAATTTGTGAAAGCGATCGAAGCCAAGCAAATTGCCGAACAGGAAGCCAAACGCGCCGAGTTTGAAACCCTGCGCGCGGAAAAAGAAGCCCAAGCCGAAGTTAACCGGGCAAAAGGAAAAGCAGAAGCCCAACGATTGCTTCAAATTAGTCTGACCTCAACCATTCTCCAACAACAGGCGATCGATAAATGGGATGGCAGTTTTCCCACCGTTATGGGTGGACAAGGAACGCTACCCTTTATTAATATTAATGCTGGAAATTTAAACCCGACCGCTCAACCGGAAACACCGAAAAAGCCATAGAATTGGAGAATAAACATTTAGGAAACAGTCATTATCTTATACTCAACGATCGTGTTTAAACTTGCTGCATTTTTATCGATCGTTTTGGGTTTTATTCTCTCGTCTTATTTAAAGCATTTGAGTCGAAATCCAGAGCGATCGCCACAAGAATCTACACGCTTATACTTTCTTGGATTTTTTAGCTTACCTGCCTGTGGTGCATTAGCCTACTTTTTTGCCTATTTACATGGAATGAGTCAAAAATAAGATTGATTTGAGAACTCTGGTAATCTAGAAAATCTGAAGCAGTGCGAGCATCTCGATCGCATTCGCGTATCCTCCAGAAACTCCGATGCTTCAACGATCTGACTCTTGTACGCAGGGGGTTTGGGGGACGAAACGCCTCCCCCAACGGGGGGATTGGGGGGAGACCCCCCAAGTCCGGGTTTTCCAACGAATATCGGGTAGTTGACAAAACTTTTCAGACCTTAAGTTGACACCACTGCCCTACACCCCACACCCCACACCCTACACCCCATGAAAAACCATCGCCTTCCCCCCGGAAAAATGGGTTTACCCCTCATCGGCAAAACCTTCAACTTCCTTTTCGATCCCTATTTTGCGCGCAACCAGTACAAAAAGTACGGCCCACTATTCAAAACCCGAATTCTCGGACAACCCACCATCTTTGCCGTCGGCCCGGAAGCGGTTGAATTTCTCCTATCTACCCATATGGATTGCTTTTCCTGGGGAGAAGGATGGCCCGATACCTTCAAAATTCTGCTAGGGCGATCGCTTTTTCTCCAAGATGGAGAAGAACACCGACGCAATCGCAAATTAATGATGCCCGCCTTCCACGGTGCGGCCCTCGCCCGCTATTTCGACACCATGGAATCGATCGCCCTTTCCTATTTCCAACGTTGGGAAAAACAGGGAGAACTGGTGTGGTTTGAGGACATGAAACAACTCACCTTCGATATTGCCAGCCAACTCCTCGTCGGGGCGGATTCTGGGGAAGATGTCGTCCGCCTCAGCCAGCTTTTCACCACCCTGACAAATGGCTTATTTACCCTGTTTCCAGTGCAGTGGGAGTGGACGAAATTTGGTAAAGCCGTTGTCGCGCGCGACCGCCTTCTCGAACACCTCACCCACGTCGTCCGCCAGCGCCAGGAAAACCCCACCCAAGATGTCCTCAGCCTCTTGGTGCAAACCCGCGATGAGTCTGGCGTTGGCTTCACGATGACCGAACTCACCGCCCAAGCGATGCTACTCCTATTTGCCGGTCACGAAACCACCACCTCGATGCTGACGTGGATGTGTCTGGAGTTGGGCCGCCACCCGGAAGTCTTGCAACGGGCGCGGGAAGAACAGCAGCAACTCGCCGGGCAGGGAGATTTATGCCTGGAACAACTCTCGCAAATGCCCTATCTCGATCGCATTTTGCAGGAAGTAGAACGGTTGCATCCCCCAGTGGGTGGAGGATTTCGGCGAGTGGTGAAGCCCTTCGAGTTCAACGGCTTCCAGGTTCCGGCCGGCTGGCTGGCGGTCTACTCCATCATCGCCACCCACCGTTTGGAGGAGATTTATCCAGAACCGGAACGTTTCGATCCCGATCGATTTTCCGACGGCAAGCCCAAACCTTTCAGCCTGATTGGATTTGGTGGCGGACCGCGCGTTTGCGTGGGATTGGCGTTTGCCAAATTGGAGATGAAAATCGTCGCGGCCCATTTGCTGCGGGGCTATCAGTGGGAGTTACTACCCAACCAAAGCTTGAAGCCAGTGACAGTGCCGACGCGCCACCCGAAGGATGGGTTGCGGGTGCGGTTTGGAAAGCGCCTTTAAAAAGCAAGTTTGAAAAGCAAGTTTGAAAAGCAAGTTTGAAAGGCAAGTTTGAAAAGCTTTCCTCTTGGGGGCAAATCAGTGCGCGAGGTTCTCAATCCAAATCTTATTTCAAATCCAGCAAACCCGTTTCTTTAAGTTTGGGATTGAACCGCAACTGCATGGTAACGCCTCGCTGTTCCAACTGCGCCAGAATCTCCGCTTCCACTCGCCGCGAAACTTTTTTCAATAGCTTGACTTGGGCGATATCTTCCCCAGCAACCCGATCGAAATTTTCTCGTTCTTCTGGGGTCATTAACGGCTTAACGTCGATCGGTTGCGTCCATAGCGTTTCATCTTCCCGATTTCCGGGGGGAGTCTCACCGTTTTCGGCGATCCAAGCTTCTCGAATATTTTCTAAAATCGTGCGACTGGGGCGATCGATGGTTTGGAATTTAATCCAATAACACTGTTGGGGTTGGCGAATTAAATGCTGTTTTAAACTCAGGTAAATATCGCGAGAATAACCGATAAATTGCAGCACTTTTTCGGCATCAAAAATGGCATAAACGCCGACTTTTCGCTGGAGAGGTGCTTCGGGAATACAGCCGGAATCATCTAGATAGGCAAAATATTCTAAATCCGTCAGAGTTGGTATTGTCGTTTGAGCAGTCATTGTTACTAGGAAATCCAAAAACGATCGAATTGGTTAAGATTGGCAATTGGCATTTAGCCAGATGGAGAGTGACTATTCCTCTAGAAAAAACGGGTAAGCATTGGTGGCATGGGAATTCTCTAGGTTTACAGAGAAATTACCAGTCTGTAACAGACTTATCTGTGGAGATATCGCTTCAGACTAATTTCAACCTGAATGCTGACGGCTAAATGCTAATGCTTGAGGTCGCTCAATTTTCGATAAATCGCGCACAGACGGCTGGGTTTGAATATCTTAGCTTTAAACATAAAATTGGGTGGCACGTTGATAATCGTATAATCTTCGGAATTATGATATTGCTCGAATTCGACGGGCATTCCTTTGGGCGTTACCGAACTATAGGGAACCGGTTGAAATAATAACTCGGTAAATTCTACCCGATCGCACTTTGCCCCCTGACGAATTTGCTCTAAAAAGCGATCGCCTGTTAGTAAGCTAAAGAGCATTTTCTGAGATTCGGGGTCTAAGGTAAAGCTACTGTCAAAGTTTTCAACAATTTTTAATGGCATTTTCAGATTGAATTCAAATATGATTTTCCTTAATTTAAAGTTTTTTGTTAGAGTTCTTTGCTTTTAATGATGACTTACTAATTATACCGGTTTGACTCAAGTTAAATAAAAAAATCTGTTTCGTTTTGTGACAATAAATAACGGTTGCCAAAATAATTTTTGCTAAATCAGGTAAAGTTTTATTTTTCGATCGAGCAAATTACGTCCGTAGAAGCTTTTCGAGCTAATAATAATAAATTAAACCTAGTTTCCCGTAAAAATAGCTTCTGAATCTAAATCGAAAATATAGTGATGGTTAAAGCGAATTGAATTGGGATGTCGAATAATGCTAAAGCCAAAAAGAATCACCGTTTGAGCGGAAAACGTCGCCATGACTAACTCAATCAGTTTTTTAGGTTTAATTTCAGGAACCTTAACGTAATAATCTCGTTTGGCAAAAAATTTTTTCTTGTCTTTGGGAATGATAATCCCATTTAACTTATGCGCGTTGCGGATCGGCTTAATATACGTGCGAATAAATTCTTCTTGAGTTTTTTGTAAAGAGTAAAATTTTTCTTGTTGGTTCCAACTCATTTGAAACAACATTTTAAGCAATTCAAAACCCATGATATAATTGAATGCATTATTACTTTCTTGAGTATTACCAATTAAACGAACGGCAACTTCGAGGTATCGATCGGGTTGCTTTTGAACGTCTTGAGCGCAGTGGATATAAAACTGACGAATATATTGGCGCAGAAGGGATTCGCTCAGTTTCGTGGCAATATGAAATCGTTTGAGATATTGACTGACTTTTTGTTGGGTATCGAGATCTTCAATGAGTCGAGAAACTAAACCATCTGCGGTATATTCATCGAGAAATTCGGCTTGTTGTTCCGAGGTTGCCGCACAGAGGATATGGCAAATGGAGAGAATATACCGTCGCTCGTTCCAATGGAGTTTTTCTGCCCATTGACGAGTGGGTTTCGGTAGTCGATCGAAAATACTCGCAGATTTTGAATTGTCCAGAAAGGGGTTGGAAGGACGCATATTTTGCGCTCGTTAAATCCGAGAAAATGGTAGATACTTCGCTGTCTAATACTCAGCTCAAAAAAGACTAAACATCCACCAGATGCTTAGTTCGATCGAGGATTTTTTCTTCAACTAACCCGGAGAATTTCGATCGCTTACCAGATTGAGTTGTGGAAGAACATGACCAAAGAAAATTGGAGGGAGAAGTCTCAAGAGTGAAGCTTTAGGGCTTGTCGTGGGGATGGAGAAGGTACTCATGATCAAATCGTTCGAGTGAAGACTTGCAAATTATGGGTTAGGTGTCGCCCGAAACAGATACCCAGGTAATAATTAGATGTAAACGTGGCGCACTCCCCCTCGCTCCCATCATAACAAGCTCGATGATTGAGTTCGATCGCAGCAGTCAATCGTAAAGCAGCTAACAATTGGATTTCGGACAAAAAAGTCTCCAATAAAATAGCGATCGCCGTGACGATCGCAACTCAAAACAATTTACAGTCGATGGGCTTTGGGGCTATCTCATCTAGCGTGTTTCCAAACCTTCCAACTGGCATACCCGAGTAAAGATGTTGCCGCCATCGCATAAATAAATCCACTCGGCAAGCCGGCAAAAGCCATCGCTAAACTTCCCACCCACAACGTCAGCGCGTAAATAAATAACACGGCCAATCGGTGCGAGAGTCCGGCGTTGAGCAATCGGTGGTGGAGGTGGCGCTTATCTGCGGCAAACGGCGAAAGTCCGCTGCGAAGTCGATCGACAATCACTGCCGACATATCCAAAATGGGAACCGCCAAAATCAAATAGGGCAGCAACACCGCCGTCACTGCCGTACTTTTCACCAAACCGACAACCCCAACTCCAGCCAAGGTAAAACCCATGAAATACGCACCGCCATCTCCCATAAAAATTTGCGCGGGATTGAAGTTGTAGCGCAAGAAGCCCAACGCCCCACCCGCGAGTGCAGCAGCAATCAAGGCAGCAGCCGGTCGATCCATGAACAAACACACCACCATCATCACCGTGGCAGCAATTCCCGAAACTCCAGCCGCCAGTCCGTCCAAACCATCGATCCAGTTAATCGCGTTCGCCATCCCCACCAGCCAAATCACTGTAATCGGCAGGCTGAACGCGCCAATTTCCGTTAAACCTAAAAAGGGAACGGTCAGAAATTCGATTTGCACGCCGCCAATCCACCAAGCCAAGGAAGCGACGAAGACTTGGAGTAGCAATCGCGATGATGCGCGCAGACTAAATAAATCGTCCGCTAAGCCGATCGAGAAAAACAGCAAACCACCAATCGTCACGCCCCAGATTTCGTACTCCTCTTTGGGCCCGAGTAATTGACCGTTCGCATCGAGAAATCCTCCCATCCACCAAACCAGAAGTAGGGCGACTAAAGTGCCTAAAAAAATAGAAACTCCACCCAGGCGAACCATCGGAGTTTCGTGAACTTTGCGTCCGCCAGGGCGATCGACAAATCCTGTTTTGAGACCGATCGCCCGCACGATCGGAGTTGAACCCAGTACGACGAGTGAAGAGGCGACAAAGGCCAGCAAGTGATACAGATGTTGAGGCATCTGGAAATTCCGGTGTAGTAAAGATGATGAAAAAGTCTCAGGGAGAGTCTAACTTCATTTGGTGACGCGATGCTACCAGAATGCGATCGCTTAACGTCTGAAAGCTTTATCTATTCTTAACTTGAAGCGATCGAAATTGAATTTTATCAACTCGTGCCGATCGCTTCAAACCCGGTTATATCGTAAAAATTGGGGCAAATCGGAAGGGGAGAGGGAATGAGGAGATATCGGACGCTGTAGGGGCAAAGCATTTAAGCGAATCATTTTTGGTCAAAGGATATCTAGAATATCCAAATGCTTTGCCCTCTTCTCCGGAGATAAGTGAGAGAGTCGGTTGATGTTTTCTCCACCCGATCGCCCGATCGCCCCTTCATGATTACGCTAAAGCCGCGACAGGAATCCGTAAGTGGGGATAGAGGGGGAAGCGATCGCACAGGGCCGCCACCCGAGTACGACAGGATGCGGCAACGGTCTCATCTTCGGGAGAGAGGAGGCGATCGGCAATGATATCGGCAATTTCGCGAAATTCTGCCTCGCCCAGACCCCGCGTTGTCATCGCTGGCGAACCCAATCGCAAACCGCTGGTGACGAAGGGAGATTCGGGATCGAAAGGAACGGTATTTTTATTGGCAGTAATATTGACTTCTTCGACGAGTGCGTCGGCCCGTTTCCCGGTCATCCCCACCGATCGCAAATCCACTAATACTAAATGATTTTCAGTGCCGCCGGAGACAATTTTCAATCCCCGATCGACTAAGCGATCGCCCATCGCTTTAGCATTAGAAATCACGTGCCCCGAATAGGTCTTAAATTCTGGTGTCAAGGCTTCTCCAAAGGCAACGGCTTTCGCGGCGATGACATGTTCGAGGGGACCGCCTTGGCTTCCGGGGAATACTGCCTTATCGAACTTTTTGCCAAGTTCGGGATCTTGGGTGAGAATCAAACCACCGCGAGGGCCGCGCAGGGTTTTGTGGGTGGTGGTGGTGACCACATGACAGTGGGGAATCGGACTGGGGTGATGTCCGGTGGCGACTAACCCGGCAATGTGAGCGATATCGGCGAGTAAGTACGCGCCCACCTCGTCGGCAATTTCCCGGAACTTGGCAAAGTCGATAATCCGGGGATAAGCAGAGTAGCCGCAGATGATGAGTTTGGGGCGGTGTTTGCGGGCGAGTTCGCGAATGTTGTCGTAGTCGAGTTGCTCGGTTTCTTCGCTCACGCCGTAGTGTTGTACGTTAAACCACTTTCCGGAGACGTTTACTGGAGAACCGTGAGTGAGGTGACCGCCATGGGACAAATCCATCCCCATAATCGTGTCTCCGGGCTGCAACAGCGCCAGAAATACGGCAAAGTTGGCTTGCGCGCCGGAATGGGGCTGAACGTTGGCATGAGCTGCCCCGAAGAGTTCTTTGGCGCGATCGATTGCAACTTGTTCCACCTTATCGATAAATTCGCAGCCACCGTAGTAACGTTTGCGGGGCAATCCTTCCGCGTATTTATTCGTTAACACCGACCCTTGCGCGGCGAGAACGGCCGCTGAGGTAAAGTTTTCGCTGGCGATGAGTTCGATGCGATCGCGCTGGCGTTGAAGTTCTTCGTTAATGAATCCGGCGACGGTGGGATCGGTGGTGGCGAGGAAATCTAAGTTGGTCTGAGTCATGAGGTTCGCTGGTGGATGAAGAGGTTATCGAGTCCGGTGAGTCGGCGATCGAGGGCGAATTTTTTGACGGATCTATCTTGCGGCTCGATCGATGGGGGTTGGCGAGGATCGCCAAAGAGATTCGCGAGCGCTAACCCAATCGCGCCCAGATGGGATCGAATCCCGTTAAGAACAATATCTTAACGCTTCAAGGGGCGATTGGGGAGAAGTTGGAACGAGTTGAGAGGACGATTTTCACTGGGCAATTCGCTACGAGCAAGAGGGCGATCGCGGTGAAAATGCACGATCGCATTGGTTGAATCGGAATTCTCGCTCAAGTGCGGGAATTGGGAGTCTGTGGCACGAGAATCCGTTCAAATTTGAGCTTTTGGAACTTAAAACCCGCTGATGGCTGACGGCTGTAGGCACGGCCTGCGCGTAGCGCATTGGCCCAATGCTTACCAATTTGTTACGTTTTGATTCGACGAGTCAGCCAAAAATTTGAGTAGAATAAAGGCGAAAAAGTAAGACGGTTTGGGAGGTCATTCGTCATGTTAGTTATTGTCACCGACGATCGTATCGTTCCGACTTGTCAAGTTTGCCAAAATTGCTTGCTTGCCGATCGTCGCGGTCAGCCTCGATGGAAGCACGGTCAACTCGGATGCGCTCATTCCGTTCAAGAAGATCGCGGGGATCGAGGCGATCGCTACGAGTGCGAGATGGGATTTCTCGTGGTCAATATTGAATAGTTTTGCCGAGATTGCAAGCTAAATGCAAGCTAAACTTTAGAATTTACGTTTAGAACCCACATCTAATTCGAGCTTTCTAAAATTCAGATCTAGGCAAAAAAACGAGAATCGCTCGAAGGAAGTACCGATCGGACTAGACTTCGAGTGACCGATAGAAATTAGTTTTTTTGGGGACATTGAAAAATTAAAATAACGTAAATCATCCATAAAAATGCAATTTTTAGGTCTCGATCGCAAATACAATTTTTAGTCGATGAGTTCAATGACTAAAAGTGAAAAAAAATTCATGAAAAAGTCTTTATTTTTCCCTTGAAGTCTCCGCTCGAATCTCTGCACGGAAAGTGGAAATTGCGCTATAACCAAAATAGTATTGAGTGGGAATCGAGATGTTTCTGCGCACCCTAGCCCAAAATCCTATTTTCTTCGTGCAAGTTATTGCGATCGTCGTCATTTCGATCTGCCTGCACGAACTCGCTCACGGCATTGCCGCCCTCAGCCAGGGAGACGATACCCCAGAACGAACGGGTCACATTACCCTTAACCCGGTTGTCCATATGGGCGTACCTTCCCTCATTTTTCTGTGTGTTGCCGGCATTTCTTGGGGGGCAATGCCAGTGAATCCGAGCAAGTTTCGCCATCCAAAATGGAGCAATATTATTGTCTCGGCAGCAGGCCCGCTACTCAATATCACCCTAACCGTTTTACTTGTTATTGCCATTCAGATTGTGGCTGCGCTCGGTTGGACAAATGTGGTCAGTACAGACTTTCTTTTTCTTGGGGCTAGCATCAACGTACGCCTATTTTTATTCAATCTGCTTCCCATTCCACCTCTAGATGGGTTTCACGTTTTTAGCGAACTCTTTCCCTTCCTCAAACCTCTCAAGAACAGTCAATATAGTTTCTTAATTTTGATGCTGGTGTTTATGAGTCCGGCATTTGGACGGGGATTGACATTGGGATCGAGTTTTATCCTCACTCCCCTAGTCAAAGATCCGATCGCTCTTTTAGTTGCGGTTGGCACGATTCTCACCGCGATCGTTTTTGCGTTTATCGCGGCTAAGTTGCCTTCAGCTTCATCAACCTCGACCCGCCAACCGAACGCGCGAAATCGACCCGCATCGAAAAAAGGATTCTTCGATCGCTTCAAGCAACCCAATACAAATCGGCTGTGGCGAGAAATTCTCAAACGGGTTGACGGTGGGACGGCCCAAAGGCTGATTGACTTGGAAAAGCGGAAGAACCCCAGTCAACCGGAAAGCTGGTATCTTGACAAAGTGCTTTACGATCTCAAGCGCGGTCGCTAATCTCGCAAGATCTGCCCACTCAACAGAAACATCGCCAGAAACATCGCCTCTTACGCTATCCTAAAACAGAGAACAAATTCGGAGAATTTTCCAAATGACTTGGCGTAGCTCGAACGGTCCGAAAGAGCGAATTTTTGCCTGTCTTCCCTACGCACTTCCATTAGTTGAAGTAACTGTTTTTGGGACAGCTTTATTTAGAGAACTTCCAGAATTTGCCACGATTTATTTAACGTTACTTTACCCATTCATGGCGGTCTATGGCTTTATTTCTAACTTATTTCCATTTGCCGGACTGATTCTATTTTTTGTTTTGCTACTTGCGGTCGTTCGTAACGATCGAGTGCAGCATTTCATTCGCTACAACACTATGCAAGCCATCTTAATTTCAATATTTGCGACCCTATGTCAGCTTGTCTTGCAATTATTTGGAATTGTCGGTTCGGGATTTGGCAATGCTCTATCTGCTCCCTTTGAGGTCTTTTTCAACTTAATCTTTTTAGTCGTAGTTGCCTCGTGCGTTTATTCAATCGTTCAGTGCGCTCGTGGTCTCTATCCCGATAACATTCCGCTGGTTTCTGATGCAGCACGCGCTCAAGTTCCCTAGTCAGCTCGATACTTCTATTCCACCCATTTGCAAATTCTGTTAAAATAACAATAGGATTTTTCAAGATAAATCCACTTTTTTGTCTTTATCTTTACTTCGTTCATCTAGTTTCATATTAATCGATCGAGTCGATCGAACAGGAGAATTCTGAATGAATCAGTCCCCCCCAGCACCCACTCGCGATCGCATTTTTGCAGGTTTAGTTTATTTATTACCGTTCTTTGATGGTTTGATTTTTGGAACGTTTTTATTCAAACAATTTCATCTCGAATCGGTGTTTGCCATTTTGTATGGGATCTACCGGAGTTTACCGTTTCAACCCTTCACCAACTTAATTTTATTCTTCGTTTTTCTGTTCGCGATCGTTCGCAATCCCAACATCAGCCACTTCATCCGTTTCAACACCATGCAAGCGGTTTTGTTGGATGTCATCCTGCTGTTGTGCGGTCTGATTTTGGATATTCTCGGTGCCGGGTTGCAAACGGGACTGGTCACTGAAACCCTTTACAACACCGTCTTCTTAGGTACGATCGCTGCTGTCGGATACGCCGCGTTTGCATCGCTGCGGGGACGCTATGCGGAAATTCCCGCGATTTCCGATGCGGTTAACATGCAAGTTCGGTAGGGAAACGACGAATCCCGGACATTCCATTCGATCGCTAGGGAAAGTTGCTCTTATTTTCCTCTTGTGAGAACTCCACACCCCAAATTGGCACTGTGAGGGAAGATTTAGATTTTATATCTGGGTTCTACCGTTGCAGTGCTGATTTTCGGCAATCAAATACTTTCACCACCGCATTGGTAATCACTTCCGTGACTTTTTTATTGCAACCGGCCAGAAAATCCTCCGGTGATATTTCCCGATCGAAAAACTTTTTCGCCCGATCGAGCTGGATGCGAATTTCGTCAAATCCAACGACTTTGACCATAAATGTCGCAATGGGAGAATGTTTGATGTCGTGAATCGAACTTTGATTGCGTCCTTCTTCAAGTAGGGTCAAAACTTCTTTTTCTAGGTCGTTTTTCGGAGGATACGCATTCAGAATTTCCGGAATGTAGTCTTCAAAATGCGCGCCTTCGGGAGACTGGGATGGCAACTCGCCCATCATCGTCGAAACGGGAATATCCAAACCAACCCGCAAAGACAGAGCTTCGACACAGGCGATCGCAAACAATTTGCTCCCCAGATAAAGCCTTGCCACTTCAATGTTTTCTTTCGCGCGGGTCATCCATTTTTGATAAGTAGCATCGTCAGGTTCTCCCCGAAACTGTCGAAACACTACCTGCGGGGTAAGAAAGTTCATAAAGCCTTCCATTTTCTGCAAGGAAGACCGATATTCGCGAACGGTATACGAGTTAGAGTTGACCAGATTATGATTGGTTTCTGGCAATAAATTCCAAGTATTGTCTAAAAAGATTGCCGAATTGGGATGGGCAAATCCGATGACATCGCGATTGGAAACCTGCACCGCTCGTTTGACGATGTTAACGATTTCTTCCTCGCTTAGGTGTAGGTCGAATTGAGCGTTGGTGGTTTTGATGCGATCGAATAATTCTTCGCTCACAGTTCTCCCTTCTGGGGAAGGTTTGCGAAACGGGATAGTCGCCTCGATACAAGCCGCAATTTCCGTGAGGTGACGCAGCTTGAGGATCGATTCTAGGGCTTTGACGGCAACCAAAGCGCTCAAAAACTCATTTTGTCCGGCCATGGGGGAAAGAACCCGAGCTGGGGCAAATCCGAACACCGATAAGACCATCTCGAACATGCGATCGTCTGGCAATTCGCCCGCATCTCGAATGCGTAGCTGACCTTGAACCTCTTTGACAAAAGAGGCGATATAGTAGCTGAGGTTGAAGTTAATACTCCGATCGACCTGGACGTATACGACATCGTGAAATAAAGCTGCCAAGACTTCGATGGGGTCTTCCGTACCCCCCACGTCAAAAATGTGTTCTGGAGTATGGAAATAGCGCCAAGGGCCCGTCATCGGTTGAACGATCAGATCGGCAATTGACAATAGAGCATCGTCCTCGACCTCGATCTCCAACTGGTGAGTTGCCCACTTCAAGCGGTCTAGACACTGTTGGTAAGCCTTGTCGCAATCCATCAAAATCTCTCCAACTTCACTCGCTCTTCATTATCTGGTTATAGATGCACGAGGTCGAACGGTAAGATATTCGATCGGGTCTCGATCGGACTCAAACGCACAACTACAAGTCAATTCCCTGGGACTTCGTTACGTTTTTTATCTCCAAGCGAGCCATCTGTTCCTGACGAGTGAGAGGAGCGACAACGCAACCAACCCAGGGACGTTCTATCTCGTTTTCCTCTATTTCACCCCGGCAGTGAGAACGAATGCTTGGAGCGTCTTCTCTCTCAACTGAAAAATAGCTGTCAAAATCCCCCACCTTCCCCTTCACTCGATTGTCGATCGAGGTTAGCTTCATGATAGCTTACCAGTAACCCGGTAAGCTCTCCGTTTGCGAGACACTCGGTTGAGGATTTCGAGGGTTTCTCGTCTCCCTTCGCCGAGCGGAGCGCGTCAGCCGTAAAAGCGCGCTGGGTTAGCCCAGAACCCGTCCGAGAGCTTCGAGCAGGGCGATCGCATTTTCGCGGCGACTGTTAAAGCCCATCAGTCCGATGCGCCAAACTTTACCGCCAAGTTCTCCCAAACCCCCAGCAATTTCGATATTGTAATCCGCGAGTAATTGACCCGCGACGGCTTTGCCATCAACGCCTTCGGGGATTCTCACCGTCGTCAGGGTCGGCAGGCGATATTCTTTCTCGACATGGCACTCCAAACCCATTTCGGCTAACCCTTCCCACAGAAGTTCGGCATTGGCTTGATGTCGGGTCCAACGCTCGGCCAATCCTTCTTCGGCCACAATCCGCAAGGCTTCGCGCAGGGCGTAGTTCATATTAATCGGAGCGGTATGGTGGTACGTGCGCTCTTGCCCCCAATACTTGCTCACCAGGGACATATCTAAATACCAGTTGGCGACGGGGGTGCGCCGTCGCTGCAATTTTTCCACCGCCCGAGGACTCATGGTAAACGGGGCAATTCCCGGCGGACATCCCAAACCTTTCTGGCTGCAACTGTAGGCCAAATCGACCCCCCACTCATCTAAAAATAGAGGTACGCCCCCCAGACTCGTCACCGTATCCACCAGCAGCAAACAGTCAAATTCCCGGCACAACTCGCCGACTCCTTCTAAAGGTTGCCGCGCCCCGGTCGAGGTTTCCGCATGAACCAAAGCCAGGACGGCCGGACGATGGGTTTCCAGGGCCGAGCGCAATTCTTCGAGGGAGAACACTTGACCCCAAGGTTTGCTTAACTTTTGGACGTTGGCTCCGTAACGACCGGCCATATCGACGAGGCGATGTCCGAAATAACCTTTAACTCCGACCAGAACCACATCTTCGGGTTCGACGATATTGGCAAGCGTCGCTTCCATCGCCGCGCTGCCGGTGCCGCTCACGGGGATGGTGAGGGGATTTTGGGTTTGCCACGCATAGCGCAATAAAGATTGAATCTCGTTCATGAGATGGAGGAAACTCGGATCGAGATGACCGACTTGACGCATACCCAACGCAGCCAGAACGCGGGGATGGACGTTGGAGGGACCCGGTCCGAGCAACAGACGCGGCGGCATGTCGAGTTGAGCGGTTTGGAGTCGATCGCGATCGCTAATGGCAAAGGTTGGCATCATGAACTTTTCGTGGGTGTGAGGGCTGGATGTTTGAGGTCGCAATATCGTGCTTTAGGATACCATTCGATCGAAGATCTGCAATCTTTGGGATCGCCCCATCTCTCCTATGGCATATCGATTACGATTGGGGAAGGCACTGGGTACGATCGCCGACTGACTCGATCGGGATTTGCCGGGGTGCAATTCGGGTTTTCCCATCTGGATTTTATGTTTCCGGGTCGCGCGCATCGAGAGCGGACGATCGAATCCGAAACTTCTTTTAACATCAATATCAATATCGACATCCAAATTTGAGACCGTCAATGGCTAGAATGGCAAAAGTTTTTATCGATCGGACGATTCTCCGAGTTTGGCTGATTCCGATTGCCCTCTTTTTTATGGTTGCCATCGGGTCTTGGCAATTCGGTCGCGTTGAAACCCCTCCGGTCATGTCCGAGCTTCCATCCGTTGGAACCCAGGCACTCGCAGACGAACCGATCCGTCCGATTCCGTTGCGCGTCGAACTCAACCCCCGAAAAGTGACACTTGGAGAAAAATTATTTCACGATCGCCAACTCTCTGGCGATAATACCAAGTCTTGTGCGAGCTGCCACAATCTGGCTCTGGGTGGAACGGATGGATTAACGGTGTCGATCGGGATTGACGGCAATGTGGGTGAGATTAATTCGCCGACAATTTTTAATAGTAGTTTAAATTTCAAGCAGTTTTGGGACGGTCGAGCCGAAACTCTCGAAGAACAAATCGAAGGTCCGACCAATTCTTTGCGAGAGTTGGGTTCGACCTGGCCGGACATTATCGAGAAACTCAAGCAATCTGAGGAGTATCAAATGTTATTTGCCACGATTTACGATGATGGCATTACCCGCGAGAATATCAAAAATGCGATCGCCACGTTCGAGCGATCGCTCATCACACCCAACTCCCGCTTCGATCGATTTCTCCGGGGCGATCGATATGCGATTACCACTGAAGAAAAACGAGGCTATGCTTTGTTTAAATCCTATGGCTGTGCGAGCTGCCATCAAGGGGTTAATGTTGGCGGTAATATGTTTCAGAAGCTGGGAATTTTTGAAGACTATTTCGAGAAAAAAGAGAATCTATCTCCCGTCGATCTCGGTCGCTATAATGTCACCCAAGACCCGCGAGATCGATATACATTTAAAGTCCCGACTTTACGCAATATTGCCGAAACTGCACCCTATCTTCATGACGGCTCGGCTAAAACCCTAGAAGGTGCGATTCAAGTGATGGCAAAATATCAACTCGGCCGTCAACTTTCTCCAGATGATACAGAGGCGATCGTCCGATTTTTGCACACTTTAACGGGAGAATATAAAGGAAAGTTAGTCTCATCCGAGGGTGAGTGACAAGGTAAGCATTCAGCCGTCAGCCGTCAGCTTATTGCAGGCTCTAAAAGGTTTTGCCTCCCCAGCCTCCCCATCTATCGAGAGTCCAGCGCGGCGATCGCCACCCCGACGAGTAACACCGCAGCACCGATAAAGACTCCAAAGGTCGGAACTTCCCCAAAGATCCAGTATCCCAAACCACTGGCGATCGCCGGCTCGAATAAAACTGCGAGGGTGACTAAAGTGGGCGAAACCCAGCGCATTGCCCAGTTAATGCCGGCATGTCCGACAAGTTGGGGCAAAAGCGCCATCAACAAGAGGTAAGCATACACCCGATGGGAATAACCGGTGTAGGACATCCCGAAAACCAACGGCAGCGGCAGTAATACCAATGCGGCAACAGTATAGGCGATCGTACTGTACCCTCCCAAGCTCAGACCTCGTTTTTGAGCTTCTCGACCTAACAACAGATAAAAACTAACCGCCCAAGATCCGATAATCGCCAAAAGGTTCCCCAGCCAAGGTTGAGTTCCCACGGTAGTATTTTCCGCTCCTCCCGAGCTAATCAGAAAGCCTCCACATAAGGCGATCGTAATTCCGAGGGTAATGCGGCGCGTGGGTTTTCGACCGAACCACAGCCATTCGAGAAGTGCCACCCACAGGGGATTGGTCGTCACCAGAGCGGTGGAAGCAACAATAGAGGTATAAGAGAGAGAGGTAATCCAAGTGCCAAAATGTAGGGCGAGAAAAAGACCGGCCGCCACCGCGTAACCAATGGCGATTGCAGGAGCCTGGCTGACTTTCGACCCGCGAATGGGAACGAGAATAAGAGCCGCGAGGGTCAGGCGTGCGGCCGCGACGGTCAAACTAAACCCCACCCCGCGAATATTCGCCTCGACCATCGCCAGCCGAATCCAAATTGCAGAAGTGGAAACGGCGAGAATGGCGATGGTTAAAATGACGAGAATTTGCCATGTTTGGGGAGGTTTTAAAGTCATAAAGTCACAGTCCGATCGGTGGCGATAAGTTAGGCTCGATTTCACTCTCTACGGTGCTGCCCCATTTTTTTGCTTCTCCTTGAGGGAACTCGAAAGAGTGTCCCCAGCTCGCATTTACCCGCACTGCCACCAAGTCTGGAACTTGAGTTGAAAAACGTCGCGAGTCAAAATCAACGCACTCTCCTCGAAAAAAATCAATTATTTATCCACAACTCGATCGCAATTTATTATGATTTTCAAAGGAGATCTTTAAAACTCGATCGAATTGAGTCAAACTCGAAAATTTTTGAGATTTTTTTAAAAAACGTATCGAGTCGCAAAAATTTGCGCGAATCGGACTCAGTTTGCAAAACGTAACTCAATCGCGACATCAAGATCGAAACAAGTCTAGCAATTCTTGGTGGTCATATTACCCTAGAGCCATTCTTATTTCGAGCGTCTGTTCCGAGGTTCGATTGCAAGACGCTCGACCCCAAATGAATTTAACATAGAAGTAGCCTGAGATTGAATGGGTGCATCCGCTTCAGGTAGCAACAAGATTCTAAAACCAAAACCCTTCTCAATTGAGAGCGGCAAATTTATGGGTATCAGTACGACCAGGTTGATAAATTTCTCCCATGCATCGATGAATTCAGAACAAACTTTTAGGCTAATCGATCGAATCATTCCATTTGAAGTCTGTCTTTACCATCAAGTAATACCTTTATCGTTAGAAGGTAGCCGACTTTATATTGGTATGGTAGATCCCGAAGACCATACAGCTCTTTCCTATTTACGCCAGCTTCTGGGCTATCTCAATTGTTCTCTCGTACCTCAAGAGATCGACTCTCAAATGCACCAGACTTGGCTCTCGGCGTATCTCAATCACACCAACCAAGCCAAGCAAGATCGAACTAAGCCCAATGCGGCCCGTGCTGATTCTCCGACTTCTGGTACTCCCCCATCTGACCAAACCCCAAAAACACAGATTGCAGCAGCTTCACCTCCCCTTCCCCAACCTCTCCCTTCCCAGAAAACCCCCCATCGGGAATTGCCTCACCTGAAGATCGATCCCCAGCACTTAACCAGTCCCCCGGAAGTTTTAGCGATACTATCTCCCCCGCAACTCCTTCAGGAATTGTTGGGACGGGTACTGACGGGGGGAATCGGTCGATTGTATTTCGAGCGGCAAGCGAATTTCGGGCGCGTTCTGTGGAGTCAAGATGGTATCCTCCAGTCGGTGCTAGAAAATCTGCCACTTCCCGTGTTCCAAGGGACGATCAACGAGCTGAAACGGCTGATGGGATTACCGCTGATTCCCGTCAAACATGCCAAACAAGTCGAAATCGAACGCCGCTACCACCAAGACCAATTGTTGCTGCGCTTTCGGGTCAAGCGAGGGGATTGCGGCGAGGAAGGAACTTTGCAAGTGTTGCGAGGTGCGGCGTTGAAATTCTACCAACAACAGAAAATTGCCGACTTGAGCCGCGATGCCCTGATGAGTGCCCAGCAACTGCAAAAGAGACTGCACGAAATCCGGCAGTATCACGATAACCACTCCCATTTATCGGGGCAGCCGTTAGAAGTGCTACCGGCGATCGAGCAAGTTTTACAACTGATTACCAAAGAGATGGAAACTTTACAACGCCAGACCCCGTAAAAATAAGTGAGTGATTTTCGGCTATTTGTACATCGGCTATTTGTACAGTTGAGTGGGGAAGCGCGCGATCTCGAATAAAGAAACAAATCGGTCAACTTCTCGTTGGTAAAAACCGTTATAATGACATCCTCCCGATGCGAACCAGAAGGTCTTGTCAGAACAGTATTCCCAAGATATATAAGAAGGTTTGCGGTTCGATCGACTAACCGAGACATTGATGTGAAGACGAGTCCGGGGAATGTTAAATTGACTGAGGGATGTAGAGTTAAAAGTTGAGTAGAGGTTCGTGCATGGCATCCATCCGCAAACTGCACCAGCAACTTGTAAGCAAGGAGTGCTCGGCCGTTGAAATTACCAAAGAAGTACTTCAACGCATCGAGGTCGTGGAGCCGAAGTTACAAAGTTTCCTGTGCCTGAGAGCTGATGCAGCTCTCGAACAAGCGCATCGCGTGGATGCCAAAATCGCTGCTGGGGAAGAAATCGGGCTGCTTGAAGGGATTCCGATCGCCCTCAAGGATAATATTTGCACTCGAGGGGTTCCCACCACCTGCGCTTCTCGAATTCTGGAAAATTTCGTACCGCCCTACAATGCCACAGTCGTAGAAAAGCTCGCCGCAGCGGGTGCGGTGATGGTGGGTAAAACCAATCTCGATGAGTTCGCCATGGGTGGCTCGACCGAAAATTCCGCCTATCAAACCACGGCCAACCCTTGGGACGTGACCCGAGTACCGGGGGGGTCTTCTGGAGGGTCGGCGGCCGCCGTTGCCGGTGGAGAATGCGTTGCCGCTCTCGGTTCGGATACGGGGGGATCGATTCGCCAGCCCGCTTCTTTTTGCGGCGTGGTGGGGATGAAGCCGACGTACGGACTGGTTTCCCGCTACGGCTTGGTGGCGTTTGCCTCCTCTCTCGATCAGATCGGTCCCTTCGGTCGTACGGTGGAAGATGCGGCAATTTTGCTCGAAGCGATCGCCGGTTACGATCCCAAAGATTCCACCAGTATCAAGACCCAAATTCCCAACTACTCGGGATGTTTGAAGCCGAATTTGCGCCCGAAAGGTCGCCTGCGAGTAGGGGTGATTCAGGAAACTTTCGGCCAAGGGTTAGATCCGAGCGTCGAACAAGCTGTCAAAGCGGCGATCGAGCAACTGCAAGAATTGGGCGCTCAGGTTCAAGTGGTCTCCTGTCCGACGTTCCGCTACGGCGTACCGGCTTATTACATTTTGGCTCCCTCTGAAGCGTCGGCAAATTTGGCTCGGTACGATGGGGTGAAATACGGGATGCGCGTTCCCGATGCGGATAACCTCTTGAATATGTACGAAAAAACTCGCGCTCGCGGTTTTGGGGCCGAGGTCAAGCGCCGAATTGCCATCGGAACTTACACCCTGTCGGCAGGTTATTACGATGCCTACTATCTCAAAGCGCAAAAAGTCCGCACCCTAATTAAACGCGACTTTGAAAAAGCTTTCGCTCAAGCCGATGTCTTAATCAGTCCGACGGCCCCGACGACTGCATTTACTCAGGGCGAAAAAGCCGATGACCCCCTGAGCATGTATCTGTTGGATTTGATGACGATTCCCGTAAACTTGGCAGGATTGCCAGCTCTAAGCGTGCCGTGCGGTTTCGACGATCGAGGATTGCCCATCGGTATACAGCTCATCGGCAACCTTCTCCAAGAATCTACTCTTTTTGAAGTGGCTTATGCTTACGAACAGTCCACTTCTTGGCACCAACAAAAACCGACCCTATAAGGTAGAGGGGAGAGGACGATTGGAGAGACAATAAGAAGTGAACCGAAATCGCACGATCGAGGTTTGAGCCAGACTGGATGTGAAAGTCGGGTGCTGGCAAACCCGAAATCGGCGATCGTCGATCTTTGTTTTGCTTTCTCTTCGCTTTGCCATCAGTGGCTCGTCGAGATCGTAAAATTCACCACTCAACGAAATCGAGTATTGAAGGGTACAAGTGCGATCGAGCATGATGCAAATTTTTTTATTCAACTGGTCTAAGTTACCTGTATATATTGCGTTGCTCCTGGCGACGGTTTACGGAGGCGCTTGTTTGCTGTTGCTGTTCGTTCAAGAGCAACTCATTTTCGTACCGTCATCGGAGGTGACGGTTACGCCTCAAGACTTGGAACTTGACTATGAAGATGTCTGGCTACCCATAGAAGAGGATGCTGCGGCAAGTTCTCCCGAGGCAAAAATTCACGGCTGGTGGATTGAGTCGGCTTCGTCCTCGGATAGCTCTAACGTCCTGCTATACCTGCACGGCAACGGCGGTAATGTTAGTGCGAACCTGTATCAGATCGAACGATTCCACAAATTAGGGTTTTCGGTATTGGCGATCGATTATCGAGGGTACGGAAAGAGTAGCGGGCCGCATCCGAACGAATCTCGGGTCTATGAAGATGCCCAAACTGCTCTCAATTATTTAATGGGCGATCGAGGTATTTCTCCCGATCGCATTTTTTTATACGGTCATTCTTTAGGGGGAGCGATTGCGATCGAAACGGCAACCCGCAATCCCAATCTAGCGGCCTTAATCGTTCAAGGGTCTTTTACCTCGATGTCGGCGGCGGCAAACACTCAGAAACTGTACTCTATTTTTCCCCTCGACTTATTAGTTCGGAATGAGTTTGATTCGATCGAGAAAGTGCGATCGCTCTCGATGCCTATTTTGTTCGTACATGGCTTAGAAGATCGAATTATTCCCGCTTCCATGAGCGAGCAACTCTACGGAGCCACGTCTGCACCCAAACAACTTCACCTCGTACCCGAGGCGGGTCATAACGATGTCGCTTCGGTGATGGGAGACGATCGATATTTCGCGATAATTCGCGAGTTTTTAGAAATGGTTCGATCGCAGCAAAGCATAGAATTGAGGTAAGCATTCAGCCATCAGCCATTAGTTTGTTTGAAGTCCAAAAAGTTGGAGCTTTAAGGGATTCTCGCGCCACAGACTCCTCATTCTTCCAGGAGCGGAGAACTTCGATCGAACTAATACTGAGTAAATTTTCTTCAAACGCAACTCGCTTCCGTTTTACACCCATTTTTTATCCTTCATTATTCAATTAGATATATAGTCATTCTGGATAAGATTGGGACAGTAGAATCCAAAATAATCTCGAATTATTCGGTATTTCAGGCTCTGGAGGTGTACCACTTTTATTCAGAATAACTATAGCAGTTATCGTCTTTGTAAGGGACATAAGCGCGAGGGCAGGTTTTGACGATCGATCCCTGTAGGAGCCTGATTTTTAGCTAAATTTGCCCCCTACATTTTTTGTACTTCATAATAATGAGAAACGCGATAGATATGCTTTTTAATATATTGCAAAATATTTGTTTTTTCTCTTAAGGAGTAATGGTAATCGGATTAGTTTATGTATCAATAAAAAGTAATAAATAAATTTAGAGTTGAGATAAAAAAAACAAACAGAACTTAACTAAATTCTGGCAATTAAAACTTAGATCGAAGATTCAGTTTTGAGAGGCAACTCTTCGATCGCTTAGACTAGAATTGAGGTGTCAAGTTGAGTCTAGCCTCTGCGATCGGCTAGCGTCAAATCTTCAATTTTCTCCTAACCGAACCCATTTTCTGTCTAAATTTACTTGTTGTGAGATTATGAACTGGCCCTCCATTTCTGTTATCGTGCCCACCTACGGACGGGAGGAACCCTTGCGAGAGACCCTCGTCGATGTTCTCGCCCAAGATTATCCACAGTTCGAGACAATTGTCGTCGATCAAACGCCCACCCACGAACCGGAAACCGAAGCCTGTTTGCAAGAATTTGCCGATGCGGGGAAAATTCAATGGTTTCGCGTTGATTGGGCGAGTTTGCCGGGGGCGCGGAACTATGCCGTGGCGCGATCGTCGGGGGAGATTATTCTGTTTATCGACGATGACGTGCAACTCGAACCGGGATACCTTAAAGCCCACGCCCAGAACTATCTAGATAAACCGGATGTGGGGGCGGTTGCCGGACGAGTCTTCGATCGCATGAAACTGGCCGATTCGGGTGGCGGACTTGCCATCGAGACCTTACCGCCCGAAGCGATGGACCCCGGCATTGCCTGGTATCATATCGACTTGGTTCATACAACCCAACCCCAGCAAGTCCTCTCGGCGCGGGGTTGCAATATGTCTTTTCGTCAGGAAGTCTTCGAGAAGTACGGACTCCGCTTCGACGAGCGATTTCGCGGCAGTGCGGTGCGCGAAGAGTCAGATTTTTGCCTGCGATTCCGCAAAACTGGCTACAAAATTTGGTACGATCCCCAAGCCTCGTTGGTGCATCTGGGAGAAGAAACGGGAGGATGCCACGATATCAGCACCCGATCGCTCCAATACCAACTGACGTTCTACCACAATCATTTCTGGATGGGGCTAAAAAATCTCACCCCCACTCAATCCTTGCGCTTTTTTACCAAGCTGTTCGACTGCCACGTTTTGGGACATCCTCCCTGCAACAAATGCAGTTCTCTCTCCAAAACATTGGTGCGATTGGGCTTCTATAGCTTGGGCTTACTCAGCGCCCTGAAAACATTTTTCTCCTCTCTTTGGGATGACGGTCAGGTTTACAGCCGTCAAGCGGGGTTGAAATAGCGATCGCAATGCGGTAAAACGCACACTACGCAAGTTTTCCTCAATGCGCCGCGCAACCCCCAAAAAAAGATCGGGTAGGTACTCCCTACCCGATTTTAACAATTAGTTCACCCGCAGACTGAAGCAAAAGCTCAACCGTTGCGCCACTAAAGATTAGTAGGTTTCAACGTGCCAGCGATGCTCTTTCTTCATCTGCTTTTGGAAAGTACTCCACTCCACACCATGCTTGGAAGAAGCCGCAGACATTCCTTCGTCGATTCCACCTTCCATACCTTTCAAACCGCAGATGTAAACGTGGGTATTGGGCTTTTGCACCAACTCCCATAAAGCATCGGCGTTTTCTTGAATCCGGTGCTGGATGTACATCTTGCCACCTTGAGCGTTTTTCTGCTCGCGGCTGATGGCATAGGTCAAGCGGAAGTTATCGGGGTACTTCTCTTGGATGGTTTCTAACTCCTCTTTGTAGAGAATGTTAGGGGTGTAGGCACAGCCGAAGAACAACCACGCCAAGCCTTTGAACTTGTAGTCTTCGTGTTGTTCCTTGAACATCCGCCACAGGTAGGCCCGGAACGGTGCGATTCCCGTACCCGTTGCCATCATGATGATGGTGGCATCTTCGTCGTCGGGAAGTAGCATTTCTTTACCGACGGGACCGGTAATTTTCACATCATCGCCGACGTTCAGGTTGCGCAGGTAGCTCGAACAAACTCCGTACACCCGGTCTCCAGTTTCGGGATGGTCGTATTCGAGCTGTCTGACGCACAAGGAGATGGTTTTGTCGTCAATTCGATCGCCGTGGCGAGTAGACGCAATAGAGTACAGTCTCAATTTGTGAGGCTTGCCTTTGTCGTCCGTTCCTGGAGGAATAATGCCGATACTTTGACCTTCAAGGTATTTCAAATCGCCTTTGGACAAATCGAACGTGAGGTGACGTACGGTTCCGTCTCCCCCTTCTCTGACGAGTTCGTCGTTGCCCAGGCACTCACCGATATAAGGAGTTTTCGGACGGTAAGTATTGACCGGGATATCTTTTTTAGATTTAGATTTGGCCGGTTTGTCTTGTGCTTGAGTCATAGACTGGTTCGCTTCTGCAGTAGGTGATGGTTTAGCAGAGGCGGCTTGGCTATTCCCATTCGATTCGTCTAAAGGTCGAATGCTGAGGATTTTACCCCCCATCCGGGTAAAGCGCTTCATTTCTGAGTTCATCCGATTGTATGGCACAGTGTAAAACTGTTTGCCACTTCGACGCACGGTCGCGCAATTATCGTTGGAAGTATCGCTTTGCCCTAAACCTTCAACTTCGTAAACAAATAGGCGGCTACCCGATATCGTGCTATTCGCACCAGCAGCGCTGGGATTGTACATTGATGAAAATTCTCCGAATCCTTCTGAGTTTCATATTCGGTCCTCCCGTTCTCGTGCTTCCAGCCAATAACAAAGGGATACTGGCACGATCGGAGTGTAAATCCAAAGGTTCGATCGAACGATGGAAAGCCGAGCGGACGGAACTGCATCTATACATTTTAAATCCCAAGGTGGGATAACCAAAGCTACCTCTGGCAAGAGGCTATCAATCTCGCGGCGATCGAACTGTCAACTAGGTAGCATTTTTAAGTTTTTTTAAGATGCGAATTCTTCTACTATGGATACTCGAACACCTGCTTGGATGGCGATTGCCGGGGGGATTCTCAACGATTCGGATCGGCAGCGATACCCAACGAACTCGGCAATTCTCCGAAAACCCCATTGGGGGGTTCGAGCAGCTCCAAATCCAGCTTTTGAAACTCGATAACTCGATATGCTCTACGACTGGCTGACACCCTCTCATTTCATCATGTTCGGTTTGCTACTCGGATTTGCGATCGCCCATAGCGGTCTGGCAGCTTTGCGTCCTTGGGGAGAATCCAAAATCGGGGCTAGGGCTTACCGAGTCTTATTTGCCCTGGTCAGCCTCCCCTCGGCCGTTATTTTGATTGCTTACTTCATCCACCATCGCTACGACGGGGCGCAATTGTGGATGCTTCAGGGAATTCCCGGTCTGAAGCCGTTGGTCTGGGGTTTGTCGTTCGTCTCGTTTATATTTCTTTACCCGGCGACATTTAATTTACTCGAAGTCGCCGCGATCGCCAAACCCCAAGTTCATCTTTTTGAAAGAGGTATCATCCGAATTTGTCGTCATCCCCAAATGGTAGGACAGGTAATTTGGTGTATTGCCCATACTCTTTGGATCGGGACGACATTTACCCTCGTTACGTCAATCGGTTTGGTCGCCCACCATCTATTTGCCGTTTGGCACGGCGATCGCCGACTGTCGCGTCGCTATGGCGAATCCTTTACAGCCCTCAAGTCTCGCACCTCGATCGTCCCGTTTCTGGCAATTGTCCGAGGAAAGCAAACCTTGGAATTACAAGAGTTCCTACGTCCGGCTTACGTGGGAGTCACGGCCTTCGTCTTGGGATTTTGGTGGGCGCATCCCCTGCTCGTGCGGGCGACCGCTAATCTGACCTGGTAGAACGATTTGTCAATGCTGGCAATAAACTTGAAATGCGACCCGTAACTGGGGAGCATACCCTGGTAGCATATGCCATATACATAACTAAACATTTAATAAAGACCAATGACCTTGCTTGTTTCCACCGATGAGCGGAGCTTCGCGCGAGATGTCTTGAATGCCTCAACCCCTGTCCTCGTCCATTTTTGGGCACCCTGGTGCGGCTTGTGCAAGCGGATTAACCCCTTACTCCTGAATTTTCAGGATCGATGGGGCGATCGCATTAAAGTGGTTGGAGTGAATGCCGACCGGAGTCTCAAACTCGCCAGTCAACACCGACTTACGACTTTGCCGACCTTGATTTTATTCGACCGAAAGCGAGTCGTCCGCCGTTTAGAGGGCTTCCACGGTCAAGAGTTATTGCGTCAGGCGCTAGAAGAGATGGCTCAACAGAATGGAAGCGAGGCGATCGCTTCCGTTCAAGCTCATCAAAAATTTTCGGCTTAGGAGATTTTTCCCGGAGAAACGATCTGGCTCGATCGAGACCGGCGATCTCCTCGTTTCTAAGAGATCCCTCTTAATATCTCGAGCCTGAGACAATTGAGGGGTGCTTTAAACGATTTGTTTCGTTCGTGAAAATCGGTCAACAACGGCTTAAAGGGTCGCTCGAAGCCCGCTTTTGGGTCAATTTTAAAACTCGAAAAATGTAAAGACAAAATTATAAATTGGACTTGTCACCAAAACGGCGAAGACTAGTCCCCTATTGGTGTGTCACAATGTAATCGTTGTTGCCAACTGATGTAAAGAAATATTAAATTAGGCTCGCAATGGAACTGATATACCAATATGCCTGGTTGATTCCAGTGTTGCCCCTCGTGGCCGCAATGCTGGTTGGCCTGGGTCTAATTACTTATAACGGAGCAACGAATCGTTTGCGACAGACTAATGCTGTCGTGATTATTTCGGGGCTGGGTGTGGCGATGACCCATTCATTTGCTCTGCTGTGGAGTCAGATTCAAGGTCATGCACCCTACACTTATACCCTAGAGTGGGCCGCAGCCGGAGACTTTCACCTGCAAATGGGATACGTCATCGATCCGCTCGCGGCAGTGATGTTGGCGATCGTCACCACGGTCGCTCTGCTGGTGATGATTTACACCGACGGCTACATGTCGCACGACCCCGGCTACGTCCGCTTCTATGCCTATTTGAGCTTGTTTAGCTCGTCAATGTTGGGTCTGGTCATCAGTCCGAATCTGGTACAGATTTACATTTTCTGGGAATTGGTGGGGATGTGTTCTTACTTGCTGATCGGCTTTTGGTTCGATCGCAAGCCCGCCGCCGATGCGTGTCAAAAAGCGTTTGTCACCAACCGCGTCGGTGACTTCGGTTTGCTCCTGGGAATGCTCGGATTGTACTGGGCGACGGGCAGCTTCGAGTTTGAAGTTGTCGGCGAGCGGTTGCACGAGATGGTGACCTCGGGTTCCCTGAGCGTTGTTCTCGCCACCCTGTTCGGCATCTTAGTCTTCCTCGGACCCGTTGCTAAATCCGCTCAGTTTCCCCTCCACGTTTGGCTGCCCGATGCCATGGAAGGGCCCACTCCCATTTCCGCTCTGATTCACGCTGCCACGATGGTCGCCGCTGGTGTGTTTCTGATCGCCCGGATGTTCCCCGTGTTCGAGGGTCTCCCGGTGACGATGGACGTTATCGCCTGGACGGGGGCTTTAACGGCATTTTTGGGAGCGAGCATCGCCATTACCCAGAACGATATCAAAAAAGGTCTGGCTTATTCGACGGTTTCCCAACTCGGTTACATGGTGATGGCCATGGGGGCTGGGGCTTACACCGCCGGACTGTTCCACCTGATGACCCACGCCTACTTCAAAGCGATGCTGTTTTTGGGTTCGGGATCGGTCATTCACGGCATGGAAGGGGTCGTCGGACACGATCCGATCCTCGCTCAAGACATGCGCCTGATGGGGGGCTTGCGCAAGTACATGCCCTTCACCGCGACCACCTTCCTCATCGGCACGATCGCCATTTGCGGCATTCCTCCCTTTGCCGGATTCTGGTCCAAAGATGAAATCCTCGGGGCGAGCTTTGCTGCCAATCCCGGACTGTGGTTCGTAGGTTGGTTAACGGCTGGAATTACCGCCTTTTATATGTTCCGGATGTACTTCATGACGTTTGAAGGAGAATTCCGGGGTAACGATACCGCCATTCGCCAAAAGCTGCAAATCGCCGCCGAACCGGTGTTCGGTCCCGGTGCGATGGATGTCAAAGAACTCGATTCGGCAACCGAACCCCACGGGGAAAGCGGACACAGCAGCGAACCCCACGAATCTCCAGCAACCATGACCCTACCTCTGGTGATTTTGGCGATTCCTTCGGTACTGATCGGATTTTTAGGAATGCCCTGGCATAACTACTTTGAAGCCTTCATCCACGCCCCTGGAGAGATGGTGCCGACCTTTGCCGAAATGGCCGAAGAGTTCGAGGTGAGTGAGTTTGCCGTGATGGCGGGCAGTTCCGTGGGCATTTCTCTATTGGGAATCACCCTGGCCGTATTAATGTACCTCAAAGGTAAAATCGATCCGGCCGCGATCGCTGCTAAAATCCAACCGCTCTATCGGTTCTCCCTCAACAAATGGTATTTCGACGATCTCTACGATTCTCTATTCGTTCGAGGCTCTCGTCGTCTTGCCCGACAGGTGATGGAAGTCGATTATCGCATCGTTGACGGTGCGGTGAACCTCACGGGTTTGGCAACGATGCTCGGTGGAGAAGGTCTCAAATACCTCGAGACCGGTCGCGCCCAATTCTACGCCCTGACCATTTTTGCTGCCGTGTTAGGGATTGTCGTGTTTTTTGGAGTGACTTAATGGGAGTCGCATCGGGAATAGGTGGCGATCGCCTGTTAAAGGTTGTGCGATCGCCCCGTCTCGATCGCCCATTTCATCTGGGGACAGTCGCTTCTTCGTTCCCGAGATGGAAAAGTGGAAAATCGCGCGTTTAACGACCTCTTTACCCATTACCACTATGGATTTTCCCTGGCTAACTACAATTATTCTCTTTCCGATCGTCGCGGCCCTTTTAATTCCCCTGATTCCCGATAACGAGGGGAAAACCGTGCGCTGGTACGCACTGGTCGTCGGACTGATCGATTTTGCCATCATTATCTATGCGTTTTACACCGGATACGACCTGAGCAATCCGGACTTGCAAATGGTGGAGAGCTATTCTTGGGTTCCTCAGCTCCACCTCAACTGGTCTGTGGGTGCTGATGGCTTGTCCATGCCGCTGATTATCCTCACCGGTTTTATCAGCACGCTGGCGATTTTGGCAGCATGGCCGGTGTCTTTCAAACCCAAACTGTTTTACTTCTTGATGCTGGCGATGTACGGCGGACAAATTGCCGTCTTTGCCGTTCAGGATATGCTCTTGTTTTTCCTGGTTTGGGAACTCGAGCTGATTCCGGTGTACTTGATTCTGTCGATTTGGGGCGGAAAAAAGCGCCTCTACGCCGCCACCAAATTTATCCTCTATACCGCAGGAGGATCGCTCTTTATTCTGGTGGCCTCGCTGACGATGGCCTTTTACGGCGATACCGTCACCTTCGACATGCAGGCGATCGCCGATAAAGATATCGGGACCAATCTCCAGTTGTGGCTGTACGCAGCATTCTTAATTGCCTTTGGGGTCAAACTACCCATTTTCCCCTTACATACCTGGCTGCCCGATGCTCACGGCGAAGCCACAGCCCCCGCTCACATGTTGCTTGCGGGTATTCTCCTGAAAATGGGAGGATACGCCCTCTTCCGGATGAACGCCGGAATGCTACCCGATGCCCACGCCATCTTCGCGCCGGCATTGGTGATTCTCGGGGTGGTGAATATTATTTACGCCGCCCTCACCTCTTTTGCCCAGCGAAACCTGAAACGGAAAATCGCCTATTCATCGATTTCCCACATGGGATTCGTCCTCATCGGTTTGGGTTCGTTTACCAACCTGGGAACGAGCGGGGCGATGCTGCAAATGGTCTCCCACGGACTGATTGGGGCGAGTTTGTTCTTCCTGGTGGGTTGTACCTACGATCGCACCCATACCCTGATGTTGGATGAAATGGGGGGCGTGGGACAGAAAATGAAGAAGGTCTTTGCCATGTGGACGACTTGTTCGATGGCATCCCTCGCCTTGCCCGGAATGAGCGGCTTTGTGGCAGAGGTGATGGTATTTATCGGTTTCGCCACCAGCGATGCCTACAGCCTCACCTTTAAAATTGGCGTGGTCTTCTTGGCCGCAGTTGGGGTCATCTTAACGCCCATCTACCTGCTTTCCATGTTGCGGGAAATTTTATACGGCCCGGAAAACAAAGAATTGGTGGAACACGAAGAACTCGTGGATGCCGAACCGCGCGAAGTATTCGTAATTGCCTGTTTGCTGGTTCCCATCATCGGGATCGGGTTGTATCCCAAGATTCTTACCCAGATTTACGATGCCACCACCGTGCAGCTAACGGCTAAATTGCGTAATGCCGTGCCCTCTCTGGTGGCGCAAGAAACCGAGTCCGAAGCTCAAGTCTCTCAACTTTATCAAGCCCCGACGTTGGTGGATTGAGAATGAGTTAGGAATGTTTGCCCATCCTGGCAAATTATTTCTCTAAGTACGAACCCCTGGCTGTGGAGTCGGGGGTTTTGTTTTTTATCGCAGGAAGCATTTAGACATCAGTCATCAGCCATCAGCCAAGCGATCGTTCCCATTCTCCGTGAAGTTCGGGTTCGCCAATTGCTTTTTTCGGCGATCGGAAGTGTTTTGGGACAGCCTCGAGATGAATCGGGGTAGGTGCAAGAGCCATTGGGTCCCCGACGAGAGAAACAGGAGGACGGGAACGATTTCCAAGCGACCCATCCACATTAACAGGATTTCCGTCAGCCGTCCGAGCCAGGGTAACTCCGGACCGGTGATGCCGATCGAAAGTCCCACGCTACCGAGTGCCGAAGCCGTCTCGAAGGCAACATCGATCGAGGTATATTGAGGTGGCGCGACGGTTCTGAGGCTAAATAACCCCAGTAGCAGCATCGCCATCCAGAGCATCGCTAAGACCGCAGCCCCTTCGACCCGACGGCTGGCTTCGGTTTCGGTCACCACTTCACCATCGATTTCGTAGCGCATCATTTGGTGGGGTTTGAGCGTGAGGCGTTGAAAGTGCCACAAGATAGCTCTGTAGAGGGTTGTGACTCGGCTCAATTTCAGACCGCCGACTGTCGAACCAGCCGTACCGCCAATGACAAAGGCGATCGTCATCAATAATTTTGCCGTACCGCTCCAGGCATTAATATTGGTAGAGTTAAAGCCGCAGGTTCCCAAAGCCGAAACCCACTGAAACCAACTTTCCAACCAGGGAATAGAGTCTTGATATACGGCGTTAATCGCCACGAGCAACCCGAAGCCGACCCCGAGTAGCAGCCATAGGGCAACGTGTTGGTCGTTACCCCACAGCGCGCTGGGACGGCGATCGCGCCACAGGCGATAGTGTACGGGAAAGCTAATCGCACCGAGGGTCATAATGGCGCTGACGGCAAGCCGAATGGTTGGCGAATACGCCCCCATACTGTCGTCTTTGATGCTGAAGCCTCCGGTGGAAATCCCAGCCATGCCGTGGTTGATGGCTTCCCACACCGGCATTCCTACCAGCCACAGAAGCAGAATACTACCGACGGTGTAGCCTAGATAAATCTTCCAGATTTTGCGAACGGTGGATTGGACGGTGAGTCCGATTTTGCTGCTGCGCCCTTCGGCGCTGTAGAGTTGTTCGGAGTCGCTACTGGGTTCGAGGAGGGAAATCGCCAGGACGATGACTCCAACGCCACCCATCCACTGCATGAACGATCGCCACCACTGCAAGGAGTGAGGTAATTTCGATGCTTTGCGGGCAACGGACAATCCGGCACTGGTAAAACCGGAGAAAGCTTCAAAGATGCAGTTGAGGGGATCTTGGAATTCTCGGATCGTCAGCGGCGCGTCGGAGGCAGCAAAATGGGAGGCGATAACCGAAAATGGAATCGCCGCAAATAGGGGAATAATCCCCCAGGCGATCGCCACGGCAATTAAAGCGTGATACATCCGGCTTTCTCCGACGTGGCGAAACGGACGATAGAAGAGTTGACCCGTAGCAATCGATGCGATCGCGGCGATCGCAAACGGGATCAGGGCGTAGTACTCCTGCCAAATCAGACAAATGGGAAGAGATAGAATCGCCATACAGCCGGGTATATGGAGAAATAACCCTAAATCTCTAAAAATAGTTTTGTAGTTAGATTTCACGACCTGATAGATTCAAAATAAAAAAATTAAAAACTAACTGTAAATTATCGATCTACCTTCGAGATTTTAGTCTTTAATCAGGCTAAAGAGCTTTTCAGCAATTAATTTTTTGGGATCTGCCAGTACATTCACGCCCATTTCTTCAAACATAGGTTGATGTTCTCGATTGGTTACCATCGAAACTAATGTTTTAATACCATATTTTTTACCCAAGAACATTGCCATCAGATTTGCCGAGTCATCCTTTGTCGTAGCAACTAATACATCTGCCCGCTCGACTTCGGCCTCTTCGAGAATACCGCCTTGGGAAATATCGGAGTGAAACACTTGGATATCAAATTCTTGCAAGATTTTTTGAGCGCAATTGCTATCTTTTTCAATAATGGCAACTTTGTGACCGTTTTCTAGAGCGATCGAGGCAAGATACCGAGCCATTTGTCCTCCACCGATGGCGATAATATACATAATTTAATTACTGATCGAATTGCAGCCAAATCAATAAAACGTTAAGTAAGCATTCAGCCAATGCGCTACGCGCAGGCTGCGCCTACAGCCGTCAGCTATTAGCTGGTTTCAAGTCCGGAGAGCCATAATTGTAACGGATTCTCGTATCGCAGACTCTAAACTATCCTAGGAAGCGATCTCTCCGATTCAACTAATGCGCTCGTGTATTTTCTTCAAAATGATAGCTGAGTGCTAAATGCTGACAACATTAACGCTAAAAACACGCTAAAACAGAACTAAAAAAAAGGGATGCGATCGCATCCCTTCAGCAAACCAACAATTAGCCAACAGCCAGCGCGCCTGCTCCTGCCGAAGCGACAGCCGACACTGCTGCGGTCAAAAACAGCCACCACGCCGCCGATGCAGCCGCCTTGCGGGTTTCTTCCATTTGTTGCTGCGCTGCTGCTTTCGTTTGTTCTAAGCGCAGTTGAGCTTCCTGTTGCAAGCGCTCCGCTTTTTGCAGCACCCGGTTTCGAGTCCGCTCGATTTGGGAGACGATCCGATCGGCATCGGCTTGGGAAATGTCATCGCGAGAACTCAGCAGCGCCACAACCGTCTGGCGATCGAACTGGGAGAGGCGATCGCGCAGTGCATCGAATCCAGCTTCGGGATCGTCGAATAGCGTTGCCAGATCGCCCTTGAAGGTATCGTAATTGAGTTCCGGACGCTCCAGGCTATTGAGGTAGGCGCGGATTTTCGCAAAGATCCGATCGAGGACGGTCTGAACCCGTTCTTTGATAGTTTGCAGTTGCATCACCACCCGATCGCGCACTTCCAGAACCCGATCGACGGTTCGATTGGCCTCTTCTTCCGACATATCCGGTCGCTGAGCGAGCAATGCCACCAGAGTCGTGCGATCGAACATCGACAGGCGCGCGCTCAAACTTTCCATTCCGGCGCGAGGGTCTTTCAACAGGAGTTCCACATCTCGCTGAATTCCAGCCGGACTGAGTTCGGCTTTATCCGTCGAGCGCAGGTAATCGGCGATCGACTCTTGGAAATTTCTTGCTTTGGCTTGAGCGCGACGAGCCAACCGTCGGGGTGCGCCGGCCAATTCTTGCAGCGTCCCTTGCACCTCATCGATAATCCGATCGGCTTCTTCCCGGCTCAGGTCGTCTCGTTGGGCGAGTAACTGCACCAGCGTATCCCGATCCATCGTGGCTAAGCGATCTTGAATGGCTTGGAAGCCTTCCTGGGGATGGTCGATCAGTTTGGTCAAATCCCGGCGGATGCCTGCGGGATGGAGTTCCGGTTTGCCCGTCGAGCGCAGGTAGTCGCCAATTGCTGAGGTAGCGCGATCGTACTGAACTTTCGCCCGTCCCACCAGTTGCGTGGGCAGTTGCGTGGGGGTATAGCGAATGCGAGTCCAAGCCGTTTCCACCCGATCGACGATCTCTTCAGCTTCTGCTTGGGTTGTATCCGGTCGCGTGGCCATCAGTTGCACCAGGGTATCGCGATCGAACCGAGCGGCCCGCGCCCGTAATGCCGACAGTCCCGCTTGCGGATCGTCCAGCATCATTTTGAGTTCTCCCTCGATGCCTTGGGGATGGAGTTCCGGTTTGCCCGTATCGCGCAGGTAAGCTTGGAGTTTGCGCCATTGTTCCTCGGCTTTGGCCTGGGCGGCCGCTTGGGTACTGGCGGCTTGTTCGAGCACCCGATCTCGAGCGGTTTCGAGTTCCGTGGCAATCGACGAGGCTTCCACGGCCGTCATATCGGGACGTTTGACCAGAATACGCTCGAACGTGGCGCGATCGAACTTCGACAGGCGCTCTTTGAGCTGTTCTTCACTTGCCCCCTCATCTGCCAGAATCGGCTCGAATTCAAGCTGGATTTTTTCTGGGGTTAAATCTTGGGCAAAAGCGGTGAGTAAATAATGTTCGACATCGGCGAGCAACCCAATTCGAGCTTTGCGCTCTTGGGCTTCTCGGGCGACGTTGAGGACTTCGAGGCGAATGGAATCGAGCAGGATGGAAATGTTGCGGATTTTTTTCTGGGTAAACACTCCTCGGGACTGAAGCAGTTCGACAAAATCCGATCGACTCCATTGCTCGAGTTCCCGCGCCACCGCTTCCGGATTGGCCTGGGGATCGTATAGCAGATCGCGAAACTCTTCGGAGACCGTTTCCGGCTTCATTTCCCAAGAGTTGGTGTTGAGGAGGTAGTTTTCGATATCCGCGCGAATCGGATGGTAAGCGGGTTTCTCGCTACCGAAGCGATCGGCAACTTTCTGGGTTTGTTCCCCCAGATCGGATTTGAGGATATCGAGCTGAGAGAGCACTTTCTCCACATCGAAGTCCGAGAGATCCGTGCGTCCCATCACCAAACCGACCAAACTATTGAAACCCATCGTCAGCGCTTGGGAGAGCGGACCGCCTTGTTGAGTCTGGCGGCGCTTGCGCATTTCCTGGCTCACCCGATCGATTTTTTCGGTTAAATCCACACCCAACAGCTGGCTGGCATCGGCTTCTTTGATATAGTCCACTAACTCGGAAAGGGGATCTTTATCCGGCAACTTGCTCGCCGCTTTGCGCCAAGCCGATTCTAACTGGTCGGCAAGGCGATCGACTTCCCGCTTCGAGAGGTCGCTGCGGCTGCTAACCAACTCGACGAAAGTGCTGCGATCGATATCTGTGAGGCTGTCGCTTTGGGTGATTTCTTGGAAGTTGGGATCGTCGAGCAACGCTTCAAATTCAGCGCGGATTTTCTGGAAATCCAACTGTGCCGGACGTAAGCCTTCGATATAGTCTTCCACCTGTTCGCGCAAGCTCGTCGGATCGAGACCGGAAGTCAGTTGCCGACGCACCGCAGAGGCTGCCGCTTCGGCGGTTGCTACCACTTCGTTGCTGGCAATTTTCCCGCCGATGGCTGCGGTCGCCGTCCCCACGAGAGCTTGCACGCCAGAGGTGACGGTATTGACCACCGAACCCATCAAAGAACCGATCGCCGTCGAACTCACCCAAACTAAAAGAGAGAAGTAGGTCGCCCAAATCACCAAACCGGCGATCGCTCCCAAACCCCCAGAAGCAACCAAGCTCAACTTCACCGCCAGCAAAGAGGCAAAAAACAGAGCCAGAGTTACGCTGACGAGAGTTCCCAAACCGACGGCAAAGCCGATTTTACGAATGCCTCCCCCACTGCTGCTCGAATTCGAGTCGTCATCGGAGGAAGAAGAGCCGCCAATCAGAGAAATCCCGGCGGCAATCCCGAGATTGGTGAGTAGGAGTTGGAACGCAAACGCTAAAACCACCCCCGAAATCAGAGCGGCGAAAAATTGCGGACCGCTGAAGACTAAAGCAGCATCTTCAGCGGATTCGAGGGTGGGTTCGACAATAACCTGGGCCAATGGCAATCCCAAACGACCCAATTCTAAATTAAAGATTGCACTTTCAAACATGGTGTCCTGCGAGTGATTAAATTTGGTGAGTACCCAAAAAACCGCGCTCTCTATTTTTGGGCGACGCTAGATCTGCCAATCGACCCCGACGGCGAAGGTTTGAACTGTCGTGTCTGCAAAATTTTTCCCGAGCTGGGAACTATCGATCGACTAAACCGTTCTAGATAAACCGAGCCACGATTTCTCTACGTCAGCGACATCGAGTCAGAACAGTCAGATCGTTCGTAGAATTACGCTATACAGAGTTTTTGAAACCAAGAGGCGCGATAACATACAGTCAACTCCATTTGTGGTGCGGGTTACATCCCCCCAAGGGCAGAAAAAAATTACGGTATCGATCTTCCCAAAGGGATAGAAACTGTCCGTGCTTTGCCAGGTGTAGCAACTGCCGCACGCATCGCACCGGTGTTGGGGAAGCTGAAACTTCGATCGATCGAAACGAAAAAACGATCCGTTCCATCGCAACTGTCATGGCAATTCGGATACTTATGAGAGATTGAGCATTGGTGAAGAGTTGCTCGTTTGTCAAGTCCCAGATAAGGCGCGTTAGAGCAGTAAATCGTCGCGCATCTAGACTTTTTCCGACTACAGACCAACGCTCCACATCTCACACCATTCCCCGTTTCCCGTTCCCCAAGACTGCATTGAGTATCCATGGGTGGTGATGTGACGGGTGGTGATATGACAGCTTGCGAATTGGTCTCCGGGAAAACCCCAGCAGGCATTCCTCATTTCACAATAAACGAGGCATCCGTCGATCGGATACCCCGAACGTTAACGCTTAGGTAGATTCAATTCGGGTCTTGCTAAGTCGCCAAACTCTCAAGACCCGAAACTGTTACGAATACTGACGGCCATCGATGGTGAATTCACCGTTCGCTTTCGCGCCGTCAGTTTCTATTTTTAGTTCTACCTTGCCTGGGTAATTAATTGTATGCCACTGCGAAGATTGCGATCGAACAATCCCTAGATAATCGAGAGGTTGCTCAAATTACTCGAAAAACCGGTAATCTCGACGATCGCATCATCAGCCGCCGAGAACCCAGCCACCCCATCGTTAATCGCCAGGAACGTCCGCGCGCCGGAATCGGCGGTAAAGGTGGCGGCGGTGTTGGCTTCAAAATTCGCCACCGTCAGCACTCCTTGAATGTTAGCTTCGTTGAGGGTTCCCACATCGCCGAGTTGGTCGAGATTCCCTTTAGAAACAGCGTTGGGGCCGTCGATTTTGTCGGTATTGGTTCTGAAGTCGGTAATCCGATCGAAACCGTTTAACAGCGAATCTGAAAGGTTTGTGTAGATAAACCTGTCCCGTCCGTCATCCCCTGTCAGGACATCTGCACCCGCCCCACCTTCAATCTCGTCGTTGCCGTTACCTGCGAGAATTTGGTCATCGCCAGCACCGCCATTGATGACATCCTTACCATTGCCGCCATCAACGACATCGTTGCCATCCCCCGCGTCGATCGTATCATCGCCGTTCCAACCAATAATGTCGTCGTCACCCGCACCGCTGTTAATAACATCCTTTCCGTTCCAGCCATCAATAACGTCGTTTCCGTCGCCCGCATCGATCGCATCGTTGCCATTGCCACCATCAATGATGTTGTTTCCATTGCCGCCATCGATGACATCATTTCCATTGCTGCCGAGCAATTCATCGACGAAATCGCTACCCTGAAGCGTGTCGTCGGCATTACCGCCGTTGACGATCGTTTTACTGCCAGCCCCGAGAACGTTGGGTGCGAGGACGAGATCGCTCCCATTACTCGCATCAATCGTCAGCGTGCCATCGATTAGTGCCCCGTTGCCATCGACAAAGGAAACCGCCACCCCCGATAAATCGATCGTATCGCCGGGGTTGCTGCCGACGAACGTAAAATTGGAGCGTTGCTGAATTTCGATCGCCACCAGATTTTCCCCCGGTGCGGTACTGCGGTCTAAATCCGTCAGCGTCGTACTGGCAACGCCGGAAATCACCGCCACCACCGGGCCGCTATTCGGACTCAGGTTATCGAGTTGGGTTTGGAAATTGGGATTGCCGGGAATCACTTCGATCTCGGTAAATCCTCCTCCCGGAGTGGGGATAGTATCGACAATTTCGATGGTTGCCGACGCGATGGGTAAAGAGGCTTGGTTGCCGTTGTCCGGATCGAAAAATTCGAGGGTACTCAAGTCCGATCGATATTCTGAAGCGGCGAAGGTATCGGCATCCGAGAGGGATTCGATAAAATTCAGCAAGGCGGCGGGGTCGTTAATTTGCTCGAAAGCTGCCACATCTGCCGGATCGCTGTTAAAAGTCAGTTCGCTGTCAAACTCGAAGGGGTTGTCGGAGGTAAAACTCGAATCGTTGTTGGCACCGCCACCGCCGCCTCCTCCCCAAGGGTTGAATTGACGGAAGGAGGTTTCGTTATATTCAAATATCGCCGCCTCTCCATTGGTTAATTCTGCGGTGGCTTGCCCCAAAGACAGAGTAAGCGTGGCATCGTTACTGGCGAATGACGTACTCCCCGCACTGACGGTTGCCTGGTTCGTCACTTCCTCGGCGGAGAATTCCCAGGTTTTGCTATCGATTTTTTGCGCCCCATCGACGGTATACACCCAAAATCCGCTCAAGACTCCCGTGTATTCGGGCACTTGGGCCGTGTCGCCAAAAAATGCGGTGTAGGCAGAGACGATCGCATCTTCGGGGAGGGGAACGTCAAAATCAACGGTAATTGTAGACTCGGCCCCGGCGGCCAGGGTCAGTTCCCGTTCGACAGTCTGGACGTTGCCATCGGTATCCGCATCGGTTCCCCCGGTAATTCCAGTCACCGTCAAGCTGTCGGACACCAAATCTTCCACCAAAACTGTTTCGGCAGACTGACCCAGATTCTTCACGGTAATCGTAAACGAACCGCTACTGCCGAGAACCACGGATTCGGTGTCGAAATCCTTGGTAATGTCTAACTCGGTGTCATCCTCGACGGTCAAATCAAAGGTGGTGTTGGTCTGTCCGCCATCATCATCGGTGGCGGTAATCGTGACTTGCTGCACCCCCGAACTGGCAGGGTCGAAGTCCCAATTCCAAGTGCCGTTGCCGCTGTCAACCACCGTCCCCATCGAAGCACTCAAGGTGACGATATCGTTGATACCGACATCGGAGAACGTCCCGGAGTTCGTCGCCGTTTCTCCTTCGGTGACGGTCACTTGCGCCGTATCGGCATCGATTTCGGGGGCGACATTTTGCACTAAGACCGTGGTAGCATCGCTGACCTGACCGCCACCCCCTTGACCGAAAATATCGAGTAATTGGTTGGTGCTGGTTAACAGTTCGGCATCCGGATCGATTTGCTGTAGCTGCGCCAGAGAGGCCCCCGAACCGATGCCAAAGGCCCGCAGGTTTTGCCCCAGAGTGTTGGCGATGGTGTTGACTTCATCGGTGAAGCTACCGCCTTGGGTGGAAACGCCATCGGAGAGGAAGACGACGTTGCCTTCCCCGGCTGGAGTGCCCACGGCATTCAGGGTGCTAATGGCATCTTGCAAGGCGGCTTCAAAGTTAGTGCCCCCGCCACTGGTGAGGGCCGCCAATGCTTGGTCTACGTCCCGAACGCCGTTGTTATCGTTATCGGCCAGGGGAGTCGTCGCTAGTTGAATCCCGGCCGCAGCGGGGTTCATATCGATTTGCGTGCCGGAGGAACTAAAGGCGACGATCGAAACATTGGCAGTATTCCCCAATCCCCGATCGATTAAATCCTGGTTCAGGGCTTTGAATGCGGCAATTTCGGCATCGAGAATCGTGTTGCTATTTCCGTCACCATTCTGGTCGCCGACGGGGTCGCCGCTGAAGGGGTCATCGGTACTCCCGGAGACATCGAGGACGAGAACCGCATCGGTTCCCATAATCAGCGGTGCTTCCGTGGCGGTGACATCGATGGTGTAGGTGTCCTGGGAAGTGGCTGAGGGGTTGTCATCGAGATACAGGCGCGCCCGCGAGAACTCCACCGTCCCGTTCGCCTGACCGTCGAGGTCTCCCGACCCCCCATCTTCGATCTCGATTTGCTCTTCGTTATCGGGCGAGTCGGGATCGCCCCAGTCAATATCCACCGTTACGGTACTGCCGACTTGCAAATCGCCGATGGTTCCGGTGAGGGTGGTCATCGAGCCTTCGTCGATGGGAGAAAGGGCGTTCAAAGTCAAGGTGAGATTGGTATTCATCGTTTTGTATGGTTTAAGCCTGGATGGTTTGAGCTTGTTGTACGGTCGTGACGACAATGCAAGCACCCTGAAAAAGATGGAGATGCCAGGAGTCGCAGACGTTCGGAACGTCTGAGTACGGGTAGAAAAATTGAGGTTCGATCGGCAAACTGAATCGATGCGAGGTCTGCCGACAAAGCCAATTTAAGATTAAATTCTCGAAGGGGTATTTATTCCCTGGTTTCCGATCGATCTCGATCGCTCAATCGAATCGATCTTCCCGAGTCCGGAAGCCATATTAGTGAGAAAAGAAAGGAGATTTTGGGCTTTACCCCGATTGATTGCATCTAAATAACTAGACATGTCCTAACCTTCGTGATTTCTGTACTGTCGGTCAACGTTAAAGTGACAACGTTTCAAAACCGGATAACTTGTCTCAAGTCAAGATAGATGCACAAATCGAAATAAAATTGCTCGTTTTTTCGGGATAAAAAAGGGTTCGATTGTAAGGATTCAGAGGTCAGGCAATAGCGAAAGAATCTATAAGGGCGGGTAAGAATAGATGCTGAGAAACTTTCTGGAGATTTTAAACTAAAACCCGCCCCTACCTATTGTGACCCTACCTGTATCTGAAATATCACCCATCATCCTTAAGTTCGATCGACTTTCTGGTTCCCGAGGCTTTCTCCCATACCCCTAATTCATCAAACGGAAGAAAACTATTTCGATCTTACTTTTGACAACCGATCGCCTCAAAAAACTCGAATTATTTGAAAACGCAATCTTGTCAGTTGCCGTTTTTCAGATAAGCTACATTCGGTCGAGACCAAAATGTTTTTAATCTGTAATTCAGTATAAACACTAGATCGCTCGGATGTCGAGAGCCAAAAAGTTGTTTTTTTACTCAAATTCATGAAGCTAAGATTAAATTTTGACAAAGCTTTGGTAATCCCACTGAGTTTTCGTACGAGTGCCGGGTTCAATTCTTCTTCATAGCTCGAGGAAATACACCTTCTTCAGTCAGTATATAGCCGTTAGTTCAAAAGCTTTAGAATCGACTTTCCTGCGCTGAAGTTATTTCGACTTTAAGGTCGATCGCGATTCTAAATATCGTGTTGCTGCGAAGAATAAGCTGTAAGCATTCAGCGGTCGCGCGATCGGCTTTTGAATCAAACATGGTAAGTATTCTTTGGATTCTCTGCTAACTGACTCGATCGTCTAAGTCGCACGATCGGCTAGGATAGTCAACTCTTCAGACCCCTTTAAAGCTGATGGCTGACGACCGTTTGCGAAGCGACTCCTATCGGAGTATCGCGCTCGTGCTGACAATCAGCTAACGACTCGCAGCAAGTTTCTCAATTTAGGAAAACCTAGAAAAATGAGTAGCTCGATCGAGACTCACTCAATTGAGTAAGTCAGTAGATGCACGTTTAGACGGCATAATTTATTCTGACTCGGTAGATGCACGTCTAGATGACAACTTTTATCGAGCGAAAGAAAGCGGCGAAAAATGAGTTCTCCAGGAGTTTTCGCCGTTATCGCTTTTTGACTTTTCTTTACATCGTCAATTTAATTTGTGCCAGTTTATTTATCCTATGAGATTTTTTCCTCAATGTCTTTCCAGAAATGGAAACTGACTTGCCAATTTCGGAAACATTCAAAGGCGATCGAAAGAATCCGGTAAAGTCGAGTTCGTTCGAGTCGGGGGCAACTCGCGACACGGTAACGAGAATTCCCCGGATGGCAAAGCAGTAGGGTGACTCGCCACCAGTTCCACCGTCCCATTCTCGTGGCGCACCCAACCCGTCGCTTCAACCAGGGATGATATGGCGGAATCGGGTATTGAGGAGTTCGGATTTCGATCGGAGGTATCGACTGCTTCTGGATCTGCCGGCGAATCTTCGAGAAAATCGCGCGTATCCTCCCACAAGGTTTGACCGCGAATCGTGGCGGTGGGGTCTTCGGGCAACCCCCCATTTCCCGTCTGAATGAAGGAATTGCCCCGAACGACACCGCAACCGGGAATCACTCGATCGCGCGGGTCGGTGGTTTCGCCGTCGAGTGATTCCAGTCCGGCCGATGTATCCACTTCCGGGGTGGTAATCGTCACCGTACCGCTAAATTCGCTACCCAGTTGCGAGGTTGCTGTAATATCGCTTTCGGGGGTGAGGGCTTCTCGAAATTCCGTCCCGAAGACTCCTCGGGCCGAGACCGTCACTTGTCCCCCGCGTCCGAATTCGGCATTGGCCGTAATATCGCTATTTTCCAACGCGGCCAGGGTCTCGGTTTCGATGGTAATATTGCCACCGTCCGCATTACCCGTATCGGTGGCAATCCCGCTCCCTCGTCGCAACTGGAGGGTTTGGGCTTCGATCTCGATGCTGCCGCCGCTTCCAGTTGTCGTCATCGCCCCAGACGCGCTAATTCGCCCGCGATCGAGTTGGATGGTGCGCGCGTTCAAGCTGAGGGTTCCCGCATCCCCAGCCCCCTCACTGGTCACAGCGATCGTCCCGCCATCGACAACGGATAAACTCCCCGTTTCTAAATTTAAAGTCCCACCCGGTCCCGTGGCTTCCAAGGTGAGGGGAAGAAAAGAGGTTTCGTCGAACAGTTGCCGAATCAGGGGAACGAACGATGCGGTTTCGATCGCCGATCCGGCATTAATTAAACTCCCCGACGACCCAGACGTTCCCCGCACTTCGATCGACTCGGCAGCCTGTAAGGTCAAATTTCCCCCGCGACCGCTGCCAAAGGTTCCCGCGTCGATCGACGCACCGTCAGTCACTCTCAAAGTTCGGGTTTCGATCCGAATATCTCCCGCGTCTCCGGTACTAAATCCATTGGCAAATAACGCACTCGGTTGCTGTCCCGTCGCGGAAGCGCCCAACAAATCCACGTTGTCGGTCGCTTGAATTTCGATCGTCCCGCCTCGGGCGCTGTTGAAGGTCCCCGCCGCGATAAATGCTCCCCCCGCAATCGTCAACTCTCCGGTAGAAATCGAGACATCCCCGCCATTTCCCAACCCGAAAGCATTACTGGAAATGCCGCTGGGTCGCCCTTCTGTCGAAACTCCGCTGACGATCGCCGACTCGGTCGCGCGAATGTTAATATTGCCCCCCAGTCCGCTGCTGTAGTTATCGGCTTCGATGACGGAACCGCCTGTCAACCCAAGTCGATCGGTTTCTAAGAAAATGTTGCCGCCGCGACCGCTACCGAGGGAATTGGTAAACAAAAAACTACCGTTGTCGATTTCTGCCGAGTTGGGGGCAACTGCCGCAATATCTCCGGCATCTGCACTCGCCAGACTCAGCGTGCCGATCTTCGCCCCGTCTCGAATCGTCAGCGTCTCCACTCCCAGCCCGATCGAGCCGCTACTTCCTTCGTCAAAGCTGCCCGCCAGAATCAGAGAATTCCCAGCCACCTCTAATTGGGAACCTCGAACGAGAATCCCCGTTCCAGACACATCGCCCAAACTGCCGACAAAGGCGATCGAACTTTCGTCCAAACGGATGCGATCGCCCTGAATGCGAATATCGCCCCCACTCGTGCCGCTAGTATCGATCGACGCGCCGTCGGTGAGTTCGATACTGCCCGAGACGTTGGTATCTTCGTAGGCGAAGGTAAACCCCGACCCCGACGGTTGCACTCGGACGATTCCCGATGCAGTGCTACCGATTTCGATGCGTCCCCCCGGTGCTTTGAGATGCGTGCCTTCGACGGTCACGTCCCCTCCGAGGAGAGCTAAGGTGCGATCGGGGGCAACTTCAAGTCCGGCGGGGCGATCGTCGAGATTGTCTCGCAGATTTTGCCAAGCGGTGGCGATCTCCTCGGGATCGGCTCCCAATCGGGGGGCGAGGGCGCTCGAATCGAAGGTTTCGCCACCACTGCCGATCGCGCGAATCTCGCCTCTGGAGGTGCTGCCGTACTGCAAGCCGATGGGAATACTCAGGGTCAGTAATGGCGGGGCTTGGGGATCGATCGCGCTAAAGGTGCTGCCATCTTCAAATTGAATGCTATCGGCCGTACTGGCAATGAAGGAACCGCCAATGTCTAAGCGGGCATTGGGTCCGAAGAGAATGCCGTTGGGGTTGATTAAGAATAAATTCGCCGTTCCGTTGGCGCGTAGCAGTCCTTCAATGGTGGAGAGACGATTTCCGGTGACACGGGTGAGAATATTTTCAATGGCGATCGGGTTGTCGAAGAAAGCGGTTCGATCGGAGGGTATCGAGAAATCCTCGAAGCTGTGAAAAAGATTGTCTCCCGCGATCGTCCCTCCACCAATGCGATCGATACTATCTTCTGGAGTCACGATAGAGGGGGTTTCGAGCGTGCGATCGGGGACAATTTGGGCGTAGGCGGGTGTTATCGTCCATCCAGTCCAAAACCAGAGAATGATAACGTGGCTAGCAGGCGATCGCTGTTTCATGAATGATGGGTCGGCGAATTTATCAAAAGTCATTCCTTTTGAGGATAATTCGTCTATTCAAACACTGTTTGGGAGTTGGCATTTAGAGGGTGAAGATCGCAGCCTCGATCGGAGTCAGGATTTTAGACGTTTATTTGCCCTTATTTGCCCCTAGAGATGCCGCTCCCATCAGACGATCTCCAGGACTCTAAAACCCGGTTGCACTCCAGCTCGTACCCCGCTCTCGATCGGCAATTTCCACGGAATTGGGACTGCCGTATTGACAGTTTGCCGCTTTGATGGCTCCGGCGGAAATCGATCGAAATTGGCGGGGAACGTAGGTGGTCAGCTCGCTGGCGATTTCTTGTGGCGATTCGGTGGAGTGCTCTTTAAGCTGTTGACAAATGGCAAGTTCGACGAGTGCCCACTCTTGGGGATCGATTTCGATAATTTGAGAGCTGAGGGCAGGATCGACCGAAGGGTAATCGCGCTCGACGTGAGTCAGAAGTGAGTTTCGATAGATTTCCCCGAGATCTGAGAGGGACGGTTTTTCTTCTATGTCGGAGAATTTTAGCATGGGTACGATTGCCGGAAAGCCAAAAGACAGTACGAGCAATAGCCAAGCTACGAAATTCAAGGAGTTCGTCTGGGAAATATTCTGTGTAGTTTTCATTGCACACCCAATGGAAATTGGAGAAGGTCAACTTTGCAACCTGACACAAATCTCTCAACGCTCTGCTCTTTGATGTACTAGACCGTGTATTAGACCGCTGGCGATCTAAACTTGTTTTGGACTCTAGACCCCCAAACTCGATTTGAGAAACATCGATGGGTTACCCAGTTAATGTCATCTCGCGCTCTAAGTCCCAGATCGCCTAGCGGCGCGCTAGAGCTGTCGTAGCACGGAAGATTTACTAGAACACCTGTCAAAGTTAAGGAAATCGAGGAGATCGGGTGTCAATTTTGAATTCAGAGATACCCGTGGGAAGAAAATTTAAAGCATTTCTCGACGAGCGAGAGGTTAGGAATGGGTTCGGTAACCCAAAATGACTTCCCACAAACCCTAAAAAACAATGAGCCGACAACGAGCAGCAGCACGCGCTCTTGCCAGAAGTCTAGTTCTCTCCGGCTCGATGCTTATCCTTGACTTTTTTTCGAGCGAGAATGTTAGCGCTCGATCGAAGGTATCGAGGAACGGACATCAACGTGTCAGGCATGGAAGGTGACGCATTGCTGGTAGAGGT
>JAXHUC010000069.1:0-36042 GCA_034189805.1 Cyanobacteriota bacterium | reverse complement strand
CTTGGAGTTGGCTTGCTATACATCTCCCCAAACCCCATTTTGCACTTTGCATTTTTAATTTTTCATTCACTATGCTTGGTTTTGTCAAAACTCTAATTTCCCTGCAAGATCGCACACCACTGGGGCTACTTCAGCTTAAACACGATCGAATGCGGCTCTTCACGGCGATCGCGGGGATTACTTTTGCCGATATTCTCATTTTCATGCAACTCGGATTTGCCGATGCCCTCTACAAAAGCAATACTCAATATCCCCGCACCCTAAAAGCCGATATCGTACTCATCAGCACCCAAGCTAAGAACTTCGGCAGACTGCGAACCATTCCCCGACGGCGACTCTACCAAGCCCAAGACGTACCCGGAGTTGCCTCGGCCGATGCCTTGTATCTCGGTTCGGTGGACTGGCGAAATCCCCAAACCCGCCAAAAAACATCAATGCTCATCGTCGGTCAAAATCCCGATCGACCTGCTTTTAACCTGCCCGAAGTCAACCACCAGCTCGATGCGATTCGCTTGCCCGACACCGTTTTGTTCGATCGGGCATCGCGAGGGGAATACGAGAATGTTGTTGCCAAAGTCGAACGGGGAGAGCGAGCCACCACAGAAATCGGTCTGCGCACCGTCACCGTTGCCGGACTCTTTCAAGTCGGTGCGTCCTTTGCCGACGATGGCTCGTTAATTACCAGCGACCAAAACTTTTTACGGCTGTTTCCTCGTCGGGATGCCGGAGCAGTGAGTATGGGGCTAATTCGCCTGCATCCGGGATACGATGTCGAAGAAGTGCGAGCCGAGGTGGCCGATCGCCTGCCCGAGGACGTGCAAGTGCTGACGGCCCAAGGCTACGTCGATTTCGAGATCGCCGAAATTAACTCCACCTCTCCAGTTGGCTTTGTCTTTAGTTTGGGGACAATGATGGGATTTATTGTCGGCATCATCATCGTTTACCAAGTGCTTTCGACAGATGTCAACACTCACTTGGCAGAATACGCCACCTTCAAAGCCATGGGCTATCGCAACAGCTATTTACTCGGGGTGATTTTTGAAGAAGCGCTGATTTTATCGGTGTTGGGATTTATCCCCGGTTTGGTAATCTCCCTGGGAGCCTATCAAGTAACCGCAGCCGCCACCGCACTGCCGCTCGTCATGCCCTTGAGTCGAACGGTTCAAGTATTCTTGCTGACCTTTATCATGTGTGGCGCATCCGGTGCGATCGCCACTCGCCGACTCCAAGGAGCCGATCCCGCCGATATTTTTTAATGTCAGTAGCGGCTTTAGCTGGAGAAGCTCTCGGAGGCTTGGGGAGACAAGGGAGAATTTTGCATTTTTAATTTTTAATTTTTAATTTTGCATTCATTCTCCCTCATCCCCCTCATCCCCCTCATCTCCCTCACCTCCCTCATCTCCCCATTTACCCCATGACTCGCGAACCCGTCATTGCCATCCACCAACTCGACCACTATTTCGGATCGGGACAACTCCGCAAACAGGTATTATTCGACATCAATTTAGAGATTGCCCCCGGAGAAATCGTAATTATGACCGGGCCTTCCGGTTCTGGAAAAACCACCCTCCTCACGCTGATGGGCGGTTTGCGATCGGCTCAGTCGGGCAGCTTGAACATTTTAGGGCGCGAGTTGTGCCAAGCGAGCGAAAACCAGTTAGTGAAAGTGCGGCGAAATAGCGGTTATATCTTCCAAGCCCACAACTTGCACGGCAGTTTGACCGCCCTGGAAAACGTGCAAATGGGGTTAGAAGTTCACGGCAAATTCTCCAAAGCCGATCGCCACCGTCGAGCTGCCGAAATGCTGACCCAAGTTGGTCTTAAAGAGCGAATCGATTACTATCCGTCGGATTTATCGGGGGGACAAAAACAGCGAGTGGCGATCGCCCGCGCCCTCGCAAGTCGCCCCAAAATCGTACTGGCAGACGAACCGACAGCCGCCCTCGACAAAAAATCGGGACGAGATGTCGTTGATATCATGCACGACCTCGCCAAACAACAAGGCTGTACGATTTTGCTGGTAACTCACGATAACCGAATTTTAGATATCGCCGATCGCATTATCTACATGGAAGATGGGCGCTTATCCAAACAACCCGAAGCTGCGGCAATTTCGCAGTAGCACTTGTTTTTTTAGCATCTTTACTAAATTTTTAACAAGCCGTCCGATCAACCCTGAAACTATTCGTTTATCCCCGATAGATGACAACCGAAAGGTCATTTTTGAATGCTGGCGGTAAAAGGATTATATAATTGTCCTCGTTGCCATTATTTGTCTAAAAAGTGATGTCAGATTGCGGGTGTCAGATTGAGGCAAAAAATGCTACACAACGTAAAGTTTTACGCTATCTTCTCATTATTAATGCGACCCTATTTTTAGTGGAAGTCATCGCGGGAGTCCTAGCGAATTCGACGGCTCTTGTGGCCGATTCTCTTGATATGTTTGCGGATGCTACAGTGTATGGAATTTCACTGTACGCAGTGGGTCGCTCTCATGCTTATAAAACTCGGACCGCATCCCTGAGCGGAATTTTACAGATGACCCTGGCTGTCTTAGTTTTGTTTGATGTCGTTAGAAAGTTTGTCTTCGGCAGTCACCCCGAATCTGTGCTGATGATAGGCGTTGGACTCGTTGCACTCGCAGCTAACGCGATCTGTTTGTTACAAATCGCCAAACATCGTCAGGGAGAGATTCATATGCGGGCAAGTTGGATATTTTCAAAAAACGATGTTATTGCCAACATCGGCACGATTGTTGCCGGGTTGCTCGTCACTCTCCTACAATCTCGACTGCCCGACCTAATTATTGGACTCGCAATTGCAATTTTGGTGCTGCGAGGCGGTATCGAAATTCTATTTGCCAGCAGACATTCCCAACCAAGACAGACTGAGGGTCTTCGGGACTTGTAAAGACATCAAGAACTCATCAAGTACAAATAGTCGTACCAACATCCCAACCATCAAGCCGCTGCCACAAAATCCGGATGTAACGACACGAAACTGAAGAGTCTAATATAATGACTCCAACTGTCCGAATAAAGAGGTTTCCGATCCCATCGAGCGCGTTTTCGATCGTTTGAACGATTTCGCACCTGTATTATGGGGATTCGATCGGATTGGAGATAGAAACCTCGGCAGTTGATGACTCTCGAACTCCTGACTCGGTGGCGCGCGAGTCGAACGAAAGGGGTACGAAGGCTCGGTTTTGGCGGTTGCCAACGACCGATCGCCAATCGACAATTGCCATTAGGGTCGATCGAACCAACGCACATACTCGATCGAGGAAAATTCAATGGTACTACAGGCTTCCAATTCTGACATCTTGGAAGGTCAAAGCCGCTTTCAAAGAAAATTTTGGAGGTTAGCCCTTTGGGGTCGGCGATTGACAGGATTATCCTGGATGCGAACCAGCGCGACTCTCGTCTTGAGTGTGACGCTGGTTTCGTGTAACTTCGGTTCCCAAACTCAGTTATCGTCTGAAGAGAAGAGCGATGCCAATGCCGAAAGCGACGTTCTGACGATTTGGTGGGACCAAGGCTACCTGCTCGAAGAAGACGAAGCCATTCGCGAAATTGTTCGCAATTGGGAGCAAGAAACGGGTATCGAGGTGCGGCTTTCCTTTGAAACCGAGGACGAGTTACCCGCCAAAGCCGAACGAGCGCTCGCAGGAGGCAATCCTCCCGACGTTCTCTTTTCCACCCGCGCCGAGTACGAACTGATTCCCCGCTTGGCCTGGGAAGGTAAACTCGCTGACGTATCGGAGGTTCTCGAACCGGTTGCCAACCTGTACGATGAGGCAATTCTGCAAGCGGTCTCTCTATTCGATCGCACCCAAAACCAACGCAGTTACTACGCCGTCCCGATCTATCAAACCACGATCTATTTTCACTATTGGAGCGATCTCATCGGTCAAATCGGACGCAATCCCAGCGATATTCCTCGAGACTGGGATGGATTCTGGCAATTTTGGCAAACCGCCCAGGACGAACTGCGATCGGCTGGAGAATCCGAAATTTACGGCTTGGGACTCACCCTTTCCCCAAAATCCTCCGATACCTACCATCTTTTCGAGCAAGTCTTAGAAGCCTACAACGTGGAACTGCTCGACGATGTAGGACAATTACAAGTAGACGATCCCCAAGTGCGCCAGGGTATTATTGATAGTTTGACCTGGATAACCCAGTTGTACGAACGCGAATACGTCCCGCCAGGGGCAACAGAATGGCTAAATCCCGATAACAATTTCAACCTCCTCAATCGCGCTGCCCTTTCATCCCCCAATCCCACCCTATCGATTCCGGCTGCCCAGCGCCAAGATGAAGAAGTCTACTTCCAAAAGTTGCAAACCGTGGAATTTCCTGCCAAACCCAACGGCGATCCGATGCGCTATCTCGTTTCCGTCCGACAGGCGATCGTCTTCGAGAACTCGAAAAATGCCGAGAAAGCCAAAGAATTCTTGAGCTATCTCGTCCAACCCGAAGTCCTCGACAATTACGTCAAAGCAGCTCTCGGCCGTCAGTTCCCGGTGATGAAACCCAGTCAAGAAGACCCGTTTTGGACCGATCCCAAAGATCCCCATATCTCAACGGCGACTAAAATGCTTTCTGACGGTCTCACGCGCCCGTTCTACCATACCCAAAATCCCGCCTATTCCCAGGTGCTGAGCGAGCATCTTTGGGGTAACGCCCTAGAGCGCATTCTGCTCGAGGGGGTATCTCCAGAAACCGCCACCGACGAAGCTATCGATCGCATGAAACAGATTTTTGAAGAATGGGAGTAGGGAGTGGGGAGATGGGGGAGGCTGGGGGAGAATGAATGCAAAATTAAAAATGCGCGCATTCTCCATCATCCCCTTGTTATCTTGTCCTCCTTCTCCCTTGTCTCCCCAAGCCCCCGAAGCCCCCCTGTACTAAGACTCCTGCTGCTCTCTACCACTCGTTAATCGATCGCACGTTTACCAATGAGGGCGATGAAATTTATCAATCGACATTTAACCACCAAAATTAGCGCCTACTTTTTACTCTTATCGATAACCACAACGGCGATCGTCGGCACGATTAGTTTCGCGCGCGGTCGAGAAGCGCTCGAAGAAGGCACTTTCAAGCGGCTGAGCATTGCCGCCACCCTCAAAGAAGGAGAAATCGATCGCTGGTTTGAAGATCGCCAGCGCGATTTTTTCTTGACGACTCAACTGCCGGAAGTGAAAGCCGATCTGGAGAAGCTGCTAACGGATAGCGCGGAGGATGCCGAATATCAGACCGCTTACGCTAATCTGGTTCAATATCTTCAAGATATTGCTGAGGTATCGCCTAACTTCAAGGAAATTTTCGTCCTCGATGGGGGGAATCGAGCGATCGTCTCGACAGATGCTACCAATCAAGGGCAATACGTCGTCGCGGGAAACCTGACGTATTTTGATTTCGAGAAGACGGGTGTGGATGGGTCGTTCAGCCCGATTTTCTATATCTCTCCGGTGACTGGGGAACCGGCTATTACCTTTGCCTCTCCAGTGCGGAACGAGCGCGGCGAGCGGATCGGGGCAATTCTGGCACATCTGAATCTCGAACGGATCGATCGGATCGTGCGGGAGCGAACGGGGTTGGGGGAGAGCGGCGAGACCTATCTGGTGGGTTCTTTGGTGACGGGGACGGACTTTATTAGCAAAAGCCAAACGCAAACGAGAGACTTTCCCGATGGGGTGACCAGTCCTGGCATCGAAGAGGCGATGAGCGGTACGAGCGGTTTCGGGTTGTACCCCAATTATGCTGGGGTTCCGGTAATTGGCGTGTATCGGTGGTTGAGCGATCGAGATATCGCTTTAATCGTAGAAATGGAACAGGAGGAAGCCTTTATCTTCGCTCGCCACCTCGCCGTTCAGGCGATTCTCGCCGGACTCCTTTCGGCTGCGGGTCTATCTTTTATCGCGTCGTTACTATCTCGTCAAATCGCCCGACCCATTTTGGCATTAGCCGATGCGGCTGAGGGCGTGGCATCGGGGGACCTGCAACAAAGCGCCCCGGTTCTGAGCCAGGATGAGGTGGGATTGCTCGCGCGCAACTTCAACCAAATGACCCAGCAGTTGCAAGAATCCTTTTCGACGCTGGCGACGCAGAATGCTGAGATGAAAACCCTAAATGCCGCCCTTTCCGAGAGCGAGCAACAGTTATCTCAGTTTCTCGATGCCATTCCCGTGGGGGTTTTTATTACCGATGCGACGGGTCAACCTTACTACACCAATCCGGCCGGGGAGCGAATTCTCGGTCAGGGGATTATCGAACCCGGTAATGCCGAGCAATTGCGACACGCCTATCGGGTGTACCTTGGCGGCACCGATCGACTCTATCCCCCCGAGTGCGATCCGATCCTGCGAGCTTTGCAAGGAGAATCGGCGCGGGTAGACGATATGGAAATTCACCGTCCCGATGCGATCGTGCCGATCGAATCTTCTGGAACGCCGATCTACGATCGCCAGGGAAACTTAGCCTACGCGATCGTCGCTTTTCAAGATATTACCAAACGCAAAACAGCCGAGCGAGTGTTGGCCGACTACAATCAAACCCTGGCGCGGCAAGTGGAAGAACGCACCCAAGCCCTGCAACAGGAAATTACCGAACGCCGACATGCCCAAGCCCAAGTGCAGCAAAAAAATCAGGAATTGGGGAATACTTTAGAACAGTTGCAAACAACTCAAGAGGAATTGATTCAGTCAGAAAAGATGGCAGCATTGGGGCAGTTAGTGGCGGGAGTCGCTCACGAAGTCAATACGCCGTTGGGGGCGATTCGATCGTCGGTGGAACATATTGCCGATTTTCTTTCGGAACGCTTGGAGGTCTTACCGGAATTTTTCTACGAACTGTCACCGACGAATCGAGAGGTATTCGTGAGGCTGCTGCACCAAGCGCTACAACCCTCGACGATGCTCTCGAGTAAGGAAAAACGCAAAATCAAACGAGCGCTCAAACGCCAGCTTGAAAGCTGGGATATCGAAGATGCCGATATCCTCGCCGATACCCTGGTGGATATCGAAGTGTACGATGAGGTGGAGTTTTTGTTACCCGTGGTTCGCGATCGGGCGCGCGATCGATTTTTTGAAATGGCGTACGAATTGGTCAGTTTGCACAAAAGCACCAATACCATTACTTTAGCGACCGATCGGGCGGCAAAGGTCGTCTTTGCCCTCAAGAGTTACGCCCGTTACGACAACAGCGGCCAAAAGCGTACCGCCCAGATTCCCGACAGCATCGAAACGGTATTAACCCTGTATCACAATCAGCTCAAACACGGGGTTGAAGTCGTGAGAAACTACGAAGACGAATTAACCCCCATTCAATGTTATCCCGACGAACTCAATCAAGTTTGGACGAATTTGGTTCATAATGCCCTACAAGCGATGGAAAATCGAGGTACGCTGGCGATCGATGTTTGTCGGCAAGACGATCGTCTCCAAGTTCGGATTACCGACAACGGCACTGGTATTCCTCCAGAAATTCAGGCGAAAATCTTCACCCCATTTTTTACCACCAAACCCCCTGGAGAAGGGAGTGGATTGGGACTCGATATCGTTAAAAAGATCGTTGCCAAACATGAAGGTACGATCGGGGTGGAAAGCGTGCCGGGAAAAACCACTTTTACTGTATCTTTACCCCTGGAAGGTTAACCCCGACATCCTTTAACCTCGATTAGTCCTCGCCCAAAACCCCATGAAACTCTGCCCGTTCTCAAGCCATAATAAGAATGCACTCGTGTTGGTTTCGGTCGTCGTCTCATCTGCTCGTACCCCTACTGTCGAGGCTCTAACACAGACCGCCAATCTCGATACACCCACAAAAAATCGGATATCCCGACGATTGGGGCGATCGCCCTGTCCTTCAACCGCTTGTCAAAACTATGAATAAAGCCGCGATCGTCTGTGTAGATGACGAGCAAATGATTCTTGAAAGCTTAAAAATACAACTGCGGCAAGCGTTTAGCTCGAAATATCCGATCGAGACGGCAGAAAGTGGCGAGGAAGCATTAGAGTTAATTGAAGAACTTTTAGAAGAAGAGTATGAAATTGCGGCGATTATTTCTGATTATATAATGCCTCACATGAAGGGAGACGAACTTTTGGCAAAAGTTCATGAAATTTCTCCTAGTACTCTAAAAATAATGCTGACGGGACAAGCAGATATCGATGCGGTCGCCAATGCCGTACAATACGCGCAACTTTATCGATATATCACCAAACCTTGGGAATCAGAAGATTTAATTTTAACGGTTACCGAAGCGATTCATAGCTATTTTCAAGAAAAAGAAATCGAAGCACAAAATAAAAAATTAGTCGTAATTAATGCCGATCTCAAAGCACTCAATCAAGAACAAGTTAAGCTCATCGCCAAACTTAAAGAACAAGATAAACATCTATCCCAACTCAACCAAGCCTACGAACGTTTCGTTCCCAATCAGTTTCTCCAACTGTTAAAAAAAGAAAGCATCATTCAGGTGGAACTCGGAGACCAAATCGAAGCCGAGATGTCGGTTTTATTTGCTAAAATTCACAACTTTGCCGACATTTCCACCGATTTATCTCCAGAAAAAAACTTTAAGTTTATCAATGCCTATTTATCGCGTATGGAACCGGCGATCGTCGAAAATAGCGGGTTCATCGATAAGTACATGGGCGATGTCATCATGGCCATTTTCAGCCAGAGTGCCGACCATGCCGTGCAAGCTGGTGTGACAATACTCAAACAACTCGACGAATACAACCAACATCGCCGTAAATCGAACTACATTCCCCTGGAGATTGGGATTGGCATCAATACTGGAAAGCTGATGCTCGGAACCGTTGGTGGCAAATCCCGCATGGATGGAACGGTGATTAGCGATGCGGTCAACCTCGCCTCTCGAATTGAAGGACTGACCCCGCAATACGGCGCGCCATTACTGATTTCCAACCAAACCTTTTCTCGACTCGACGGACATCGCCACTTTGAAATACGTGCTCTCGATCGGGTTCGAGTGAAAGGTAAATCCCAACACGTTTCGGTGTTTGAAGTCTTCGATGCCGATCCCCCGTCTCTGCGCCAGAGCAAGTCTGCCATGCGATCGACCTTCGAGCGGGGATTGGTGTTTTTCTCGCTCAAACAATTTGAGAAAGCCATCCGTCAATTTAAAGAATGCCTGCATCAAAATGCCGACGATCGAGTCGCAAAAATTTATCTGGCTAGATGTAAGAAGAAACTTCAGTCGTCTGGCTAGAGCGGGAGATGGGGTGATGGGGAGATGGGGAAGGTGAGGGAGATGAGGGAGATGGGGAAGGTGAGGGAGGTGAGGGAGATGGGGAAGGTGAGGGAGATGAGGGAGGTGAGGGAGAGTAAATGCAAGATACGCACATTCTTCCTTGTCCCCCTTCTCTCCGCGTCTCCGCGTCTCCGCGTCCTCTTGTCCTCTCGTCACCCCATCAACTCACCTCGCATGACGGTAACAGCTTGCCCGCCCAGAAAAACCCGATCGCCTTTGAGTTGCACGCGCACCGCACCCCCCCGCGCCGAGGCTTGATAGGCGAGGAAATTATCCCGGTGCAATCGCGGTTGCCAAAAAGGCGCTAAGGCACAATGAGCCGAACCCGTCACCGGATCTTCGTTAATCCCCGCAGCCGGGGCAAAAAATCGCGAGACGAAATCGTATTCGTCACCTTCTGCCAAGCTCGTCACGATGATTCCCCGGACGGGTAAGGTTGCCAGTTGGACAAAATCTGGCCGGACCTGGCGCACGACTGACTCCGATGCCACTTCCACCAGGTAATCTGCCCCATCGTAACTGACAGACTCCACCGGAACCCCCAACGCTTCGAGCAATCCATCTGGGGGAGTCGTCTCTTTTGGGGGTTTGGCGGGAAAATTAAGTTCGATCCACTCTCCCTGACGTATTGCCCCGAGAACGCCACTGCGGGTGTAAAACTCGATCGGGTTATTTGAGGAAACACCCCCCACTTCCCACAAGGTATGGGCGCTGGCGAGGGTGGCGTGACCGCACAAGTCTACCTCGACGGCTGGAGTAAACCAACGCAGGCGATATCCCTCGTTTTCCCGGCACAGGAACGCCGTTTCCGAGAGATTCATTTCGGCGGCCACCTGTTGCATCCAAATCGGATCGGCGGGTTCATCCAACAGGCAAACGGCGGCAGGATTACCTCGAAACGGGCGATCGGTAAATGCATCGACTTGTAAAATTTGAATGCCCATGGCGTGAATTGTTCGGTTCGATACTTGTTCGGTTCGATACTTGTAATGACTGTGAGGTGAGCATCGGGAGCATCGGGGGCATGGGGAGAAAGATACTTGCGCGTTTAGCCCACTCTATAGATCGACATCCACGATTGCTTCGATCGAACATTAGGGGCGATCGAATTTTTCGATCGCCCTCAAATCGAGTCAAATCGCGAGCGATGAACTCACATCAGAACTTACATCGCCTGTTCGACTTCGGAAATTTCGGGGATGTACTCGCGCAGACGGCGTTCGATGCCCATTTTCAGCGTCATCGTCGAGCTGGGGCAAGAGCCACAAGCCCCTTGCAGCCGCAACCTGACAATCGGACCGTCAATTTCAACGAGTTCGACGTTGCCACCATCAGCCATCAGGTAGGGGCGCAGTTCGTCTAAAACAGTTTCAACATTTTGGGGTGTTAAAGCTAATGCTTCTGTCATGATTAACCTCGCGGAGCAAATTATATAGTGCTTATAGATCGGATTGTATCGTTTTCTGAAGCAAGTCGTTTTTAAGAGGTGTACGGAGATGAGGGAGGTGAGGGAGAATGAATGCGCGCATTAAAATTAAAAAGGCAAAATTTTCCCTTGTCCTCCTTATCTCTTCCTATCCGCGTCCGGAGTGTCTCCGTGGCATCTTCCTTTCACCTTGTCTCATCCCTATTTACGTCTAAATTACTGTAGCGGTTGCTATAAAATGTTGGAGGTTTAAGAAAAGTCTCGAAATACGAGCAATAACGATGAAATTTCTGACGAAATCCCAACAAGAGACCTACAACAAAGTTGCGGGGTGGATGGAAGAACTTTTTGCCGACTATCCTTGGGAAAAACTCGACGAACCCGGTTTCGGTTTGTTCTTGGGTTCAGCTTGGGTGGAAGTGCGCGTCTATACTTGGGGGGAAGATTGCGAAGATACCGTGATTAACACTCGCTCCCGCGTCGTCACCGGTGCTGCTCTCGAGCCGGGATTGCTGAGCTTTTTGTTGCGGCAAAATGCGGAAATGCGATTCGGTGCGTTTTCCACGGATGCCAATGGTGATATTCTCTTCGAGCATACAATTGTCGGCTCGACATGCGATCCAGAAGAGCTAGAAGCATCAGTCCTTGCCGTACTCGAAGTTGCTGATGAATACGACGATCGCATTGTCGAACGTTGGGGAGGAGAACGCGCTCTCGATCGACCGATTTAGCGAAAATTAGGGAACAAGCTCGCAAAGAATCTCTACCCCTTTACCTTGCCATCTCCATCTTTTTCCAAAGGGGGAACCGGATCGTAACCACCCGGATGAAAAGGATGGCATCGACAGATGCGGCCCAACGCCAGCCATCCCCCTCGCCACGGACCAAACCGTTCGATCGCTCCCAAGGCATATTGAGAACAAGTGGGATGGAAGCGGCAGGTGGGAGGAAATAGGGGCGAAATTAGCATTCGATAACCCCGAATTAAACCCAGTAACAATCGTTTCATTTCCAATACTTCCCCAAGTCATCCCCAAATCATTGTAGGGCTTGAGAGGTGATAGAGATGAGGGAGAGTGAATGCGCGCATTAAAAGTTAAAAATGCGCGCATTCTCCCTTGTCTTCCGTGTCCCCTTGTCTCTTCCTCTCCGCGTCCCCGCGTCTCCGTGTCCCTTTGTCCCCTTATCCCCCGCTTCCCCAAGCGGCGTGCATCGTGCTATACACTGAGGGAGTTCTCGATCTGCGTCGCCCCGTTTCCGACCTGCTTGTATAAATAAAGATGGATCTGCAACCCTATTTAACTTCGCTTCTGGCACTCAAAGTACCCATCGGTATTGTGGCATTGTGGTTGGGATTGGTGGTTGTTGGCGCGGAAGGATTGCATCGTTTCCGTTTGGCTCAACCGGAAACCGTGCGTAAGGTGGTTCATATCGGCGCGGGAAATGTGATTTTGCTTGCGTGGTGGTTGCAAGTACCCGGTTGGCTGGGAATCCTGGCGGCGATCGTGGCGGGGACGGTTGCCCTGATTTCGTACTGGTTGCCGATCTTGCCAGGTATTAATAGCGTCGGTCGCAAAAGCCTGGGAACGTTTTTTTATGCCATTAGTATGGGGGTATTAATCGGCTGGTTTTTCCCCCTCAATTTACCCCAATACGCGGCGATCGGGATTCTGATTATGACCTGGGGCGATGGCATGGCGGCGATCGTCGGTCAGCGGTGGGGTCGCCATCGCTATCGAGTTTGGGGGATGATCAAAAGTTGGGAAGGCACGCTAACCATGGGTTTGGTCAGTTACGCGATCGGCTGTTCGATTTTATTTGCCGTTGGGGGCAATTTCTGGCAAACCGGGGCAATCTCGCTGGTGGTGGCGGTGGTAGCAACGGGATTGGAAGCCTTCTCGAAGTTGGGTATCGATAATTTAACCGTTCCCATCGGTAGCGCGGCGATCGCCTTTTTCTTGCAACAATCGATCGGTTAAAGCGCGTAATGGTGCTTTGGGGGCTTGGGAGGCAAAGAACACTGAGTTTTTCAACGATATCTCAATTCCCCCGTTCCCCCGTTTCCCCCGTCTCCGCGTCCCCGCGTCCCCGCGTCACCGCGTCTTTCCCTCTCCCCCATCTCCCCATCACCCCATCTCCACATCCCCTTCTCCTACAGCTTGACTCTCGAGAAACCGTTCGGTGAGGTTGTAGATGATGTCGTATTGAAATTCATCGACCCATTGTTCGAGTTGTTCTTGAAGCGATCGATGAGCTGGCGGAATTTGGGCGAGGTGGTATTCTATTTTTTCTCCATCCACAGTTCCCGCCAGGAAGTAAAGTCGTTCGACCCATTCTCGAGGCATCGCGGCTAACGCATCTGGGGTTATCGGCACGGCGGCAGATTCTCGGTTGGGATGCGCGGGAATTGTTTCTTCGTAAAGGTAGCGTACCCCCACGTGGCGGGCGATTTTTTCGAGCAACACCTGTGCGCGTAGGGGTTTAGAGATGAAATCATTGCAACCGACGGCAAGGAGTAGATTTTTATCGGCATCGAAGGCACTGGCGGTGAGAGCGATAATAGCCACGGCTTGACCGCTGGGATGGCTGCGGATGTGCCGTACGGCTTCGTAGCCATCCATCACGGGCATCCGCATATCCATCAGAATCAGTTGGGGATCGTGTTGCTGCCACATCTCAATACCTTGTTGACCGTTTTCGGCTTCAAAGGTCTCAAATCCGAGAGGTTGCAAGAGTTGGACGAGCATCCGACGATTTTCCCAAAGGTCTTCAACAATCAGGACGCGGTAGGTGGGTTCGCCAGGGTCGATGCCGACGACGCACCGATCTGAGGATAACAAGCCCGGACTGCTGCTAGCTGCATCAATTTCGGGTACGGGTAGGCAAACGCTAACGATCGTCCCCACGCCTACAGTACTTCCAATTTGGATGCGACCTCCCATCAGCTCGACAAAATTCTGGCAGATCGCCAGTCCCAACCCAGTCCCTTCGCCCGATCGCCGTCCGGCAATCCCGCGATCGAAAGCGTCGAAAATTTTCTCTAATTCATCAGGGGTAATGCCCACTCCGCTATCTTCAATCTCGAAGCGTAAGAGAATCGCGGCGTTGTCTGGGAGGCGATCGAATTTTAGCGTCCCTGGGGAGCTTCGCCGCACTCGCAGGGTCACACTTCCGGTCTGGGTAAATTTGACGGCATTGTTGAGGAGGTTGATGAGGATTTGCCGCAGCTTTGCCTCGTCGGCTTCTACCACCCTGGGAACATCTGGGGCAATCTCCAAATTCAGGACTAATCCTTTCGCCCTCACCCTGACTGCTAACATCTTCGTCACAGTTTTTAAAAGTTGGTGCAGGTTGAAGGGGGTGGCAATTACCTCGACTTTACCCGCTTCGATTTTGGCCAGATCGAGAACGTCATTAATCAGAGACAGGAGATGCTCGCCGCTGCGGAGAATGATGCCGAGGGTTTCTTGCTGCTCGTCGTCGAGGTGGGTGTCGCGGGCGAGAATTTCGCTGAAACCGAGGATGACGTTGAGGGGGGTGCGCAGTTCGTGACTCATGGTGGCGAGGAACTCGCTTTTGGCGCGGCTGGCGGCTTCGGCAGCTTCTTTGGCCTCTTGCAGTTGCTGTTTGGCTTTGCGTTCGCTCAAGTCCTGCACCGTGCCGATCAGGTGAGTCACTTGACCGGAGGCATCGCGCAAGAGTTCTCCTCGGGCTAAGGTATACACCAGCGTGCCATCGGATCGCTCGACGCGACTTTCAATGGTATAGGGTGTCGCCGTTTCGATCGCCTGCTTGACGACTCGATCGTGTTCGGCGCGATCGTCTCGGTGGAACAGTTGTAACAACTCGTCGTAAGTTGGGGTGCCCACCTCTGGGGGCAAGCCAAAAATGCGAAACGTTTCTGCCGACCAGATAATCTGCCCCGTTTTCAGCTCGAATTCCCAGCTTCCGATTTGGGCGATCCGCTGAGCGGTACTGAGATGGATCTCGCGCTTGCGCAAGGTTTCCTCGGCTTGTTTGCGCTCGCTGATATCTTCAAACACCAACAACTGACCGAGAACCCGATCGCCTTCAGCGACGGGGACGCAGAGACGGCGAAAGGTCTGCCCGTCGAGCAGGGGAACTTCATCTTCGACGATCGTCAGATCTCCTCGGATAGTATAAGGTTGAGCGGTCGTGACGAACGCCTCGAGATCGATCGCATCCAAACACCGCTCCATCACCGCATCGTGACTGATGTCGCTGCTAGCAATTGCCCCGCTTCGATCTGGGCAGAGATCTTGCAGTTGCCACAGGTGGCAAAACTCGTGATTGGCAAATAACATCCGATCTGTGCTGGGATTGCCCGCGTAAATTCCCAGGGGAATCACTTGGATAATCGTTCGCAACAGCGCTTCGCTGTTTTTGAGATGCAGCTCGCTCTCGCGCAAGGTTTCCTCGGCTGACACGCGATCGCTGATATCGGTATGAGTACCGATGACGCGCTGGGGTTGACCGTCTGCACTCCATTCGATGCCTTTACCGCGCGTCAGAATCCATTTATAGCTGCCATCTTTGCAACGCAGGCGATGTTCGATTTGGTAGATGGGGGTGTCACCGCGAAAATGCTCTTCGAGAGTGGCGTAGCAGCGCGCTTTGTCGTCGGGATGAACGCGGTTATCCCATTCCTCCAAACTTTGACCGATTTCATCTTCGCCATAGCCCAGCATGGTTTTCCACAACCGGGAATAGAAAATCGTATTCGTCGGGACGTTCCAATCCCAAACCCCATCTCCAGATCCTTCCAAGGCGAATTGCCAGCGGGCCTCGCTTTCTTGCAACGCCAGTTCGGTGCGTTTGCGATCGCTAATATCAATATGACAACCCACCATCCGCAGGGGATTGCCCGCCCCATCCCACTCGATGACCCGTCCGGCACACATCACCCACACCGTAGACCCATCTTTGTGGCGGTAGCGAACTTCGTAGGTGTAGGGAACCTCGCCTCGGCTTTTGACGTGGCGATCGAAGCAATCCAACACTGCGGGTAGATCCTCCGAGAAAATCAGCTCTTTCCACGTATCGGGAGAGTTAGGCAGTTCCCAATCTTCGTAGCCAAACATTTTTTTGAAGCCGGGGCTGAGATATTCTTGATGGTTGGGAATGTCCCAATCCCAATATCCGGCTAAGAGGGTGTCGAGAATATTTTCAAGCACCAACAATTCCTGACTTTCGAGTTCCAGCCGGATTTTTTGGGCTTGTAATTCGTCCGCTTGGGCTTGTAGGGTTTTAATTTCGTTAATCTCGACAAAAGCGATCGCCACCCCATCCAAGCGTCCGTCTTCGAGCAAGTACGGGTTGACGCGCATCAACAGGTAACAATCTTCTTCAACCAGCTTGACTTCTCGCTCGATCGCCTCTTGGGTTTCGATGACTTCTCGAATCAGGGCAATTAAATTCGGGCAGTCGAGATTGTGGGTGATGTGTTTGAGGGAGCGATCGATATCCACGTCCGCGAGGTTAATGGCAATGGTCGCAGCCGGGGTGAATTTGCGAATGTTTAAGTGGCGATCGAGAAAGACTACCCCGATCGAAGTACTGCGCAACAGGTTATCGATATCGTTATTGAGTTCGGTCAGTTCTTGGATTTTCGATTGATATTCGGCGTTGACGGTGTAGAGTTCTTCGTTCACCGAATGGAGTTCTTCGTTGGTGCTTTGCAGTTCTTCGTTGGAAGCAATCAGTTCTTCGTTAGTCGCCTGTTGTTCTTCGTTAGTGGTTTCGAGTTCTTCGATCGCCGCTTGTAGGTTTTCGCGGGTTTGTTGCAGTTCGCGATCGAGTTCGAGGATGCGTTGACTCGCTTCGGCATTGGCTTCAAATCGCTCTCCAGAAATCTGTTGGGGAGCGGCATCTTCTTGAATGACGATCGTGAAGAAATCGGTGGCCTGTTTGTTACTTTGGTGATAAGTGACCTTGAGCTTGAGACTGTTCCCTTCCTCGAGTCGATCGATCTTAATCCCCGAATAAGAAACGGGCGCTCTTTCTCGGCGCGCGCGGCGCAAGGCGGTAATCAGGGGAAGTTGTAACTCTTCTAGAATCAGTTGGGAAATGTCTGTGGTGACTCTTCCGGTGGAAATATTCAAAACCCCCAGGCTATTGTTAAACGCATGGAGGACTTTATAGTTGCGATCGACCAAAAAACAGGTGGCGCGAGATTCGGCTAAAAAAGTACTAAAAGCAGTATCTAGGAGCGGTTCGAGTCGATCTCGCTCCGGCTCTCGAACGATAACCTGGGGCAGAAATTGACGAGCATCTCGTTCCACTCTCTGGACGTGGAGCGGTAGCCGGACATCTCGAAGCTTTTGATAGATCTTACTTTGGGTTTGGAGCGTTTTGAATTCCGGCTCGAGATCGCCCAAGGTTTCAGCTTCCCCTAAAAACAGAATCCCGTTGGCAGCTAGGGAAAAATGGAGGTTGCGCAACACTTGCTGCTGAAGGTTCGATTGCAAATAAATCAAGACATTGCGACAGCTCACCAGCTTCATCCGGGTAAATCCCGCATCTTTGGTGAGATCGTGGGGAGCGAAGAGCAATCGTTCTCGAAGTTGGCGAGTGACCTGAAACCCATTATCTTTGCGGGTGAAATAGCGCTCGAGGCGATCGGGTTCGATTTCGTTGGCGATCGCGAGCGGATAAATCCCTTGAGTCGCTTTTTCCAGGGCGATGGTATCGATGTCTGTCGCGAAGATTTTAAAGCGAAGTGGTTTGTTGCTACGGGTAATCGCCTCATCGAGCAGCATCGCCAGGGAATAGGCTTCTTCTCCGGTGGCACATGCGGTAACCCAACAGCGCAGTTCTTCTTGGGGTTCGGCTCGGGCAATTAATTGGGGAACGATTTGGGCTTCGAGAAACTCCCAAGCGCGGCGATCGCGGAAAAATTGGGTGACGCTGATAAGCAAATCGTGACTGAGCGTCATCCGCTCTTGGGCCGAAGATTCGAGCAAGCGAATGAAATCGTCGAAATCCGAGCAACCGCTAATCAGGAATCGACGCTGGATGCGGCGAGAAAGGGTATTGGGTTTGTAATGGGAAAAATCTGTCTGTTCGTTTTGGGCGAGAATCCTCGTCACTCGCTGCAATTTCTCGGGTTCGAGAAGAAAAGCAGAGTCGCGAGACACGGGGTCTGGGGTCTGGCGCGATCGCACCAATCGATCGATCGCGCCCGCTAGATCTTGCGGCGCTAAGACTCGATCGACAACCCCCGTGGCGATCGCCGTGCGCGGCATTCCGTCGAATTCGGCGGTTTCGGGGTCTTGCACCATGGCGAATCCCCCGGCTTCGTGGATGGCGCGCAACCCTCGGGTGCCGTCGCTTCCCGTTCCCGATAAAATTATCCCGATGGCACACTCGACGTGGTTTTTCGCCAAAGATTCTAAAAAAATATCGATGGGAAAGTTAATGCCGTTGCGGTTTCGTTCTTCTTGCTCGAATAGGCGTAGTTGAGCGTTTTCGAGGACTAAATTTTTTCCCGGCGGAATTAGATACACCGAATTCGGCTCAACTTCCATGCCATCGGTGACCCGATACACCGCCATCCGGGTGCGTCTCTCGAGCAGTTCTTTCATCAAACTTTTGAAGTCGGGCGACAGGTGCTGAATCACCACAAATGCCGCCCCGCTATCGACGGGTAGATGCTCGAAAAATTCTTCAAGCGCCCGCAGTCCTCCGGCAGAAGCACCGATGCCGACGACGAAGAAGTTGGGTTCGGCACAGTTAGGGGATGGCGTTTGAGTTGACATATCCAGTATTGAAGATTGCCTGGGACGATTGAAAAATTAACGAGTAATTTAACCGATTTGTTCGGCTACAGTTGTATCGATTCGGTCTGGGTGCTGTGATTCTTCCACATCTCCACTCGTTTGTGCGTTGAGCGAAGGCACATTTCTACAGCAAGTTCGAGACAGCAAGTTCGAGACAGCAAGTTCGAGACATCAATACAGAATATCTACAGACATCGATCTCCCGAGGATCGAAATGACGCTACAGTTGTCGATTTATTGTGAAGCTCGACACCCAATTTGTCTCAAATTTGACAAATTTTTTCACCCAAAATGCCATCCAGACCGCTCGATCCCGACGAGTTAAATGACTGTTATTCAGCCGCGATCGAGCTTAATTTCAGAAACCGCAAGAAGCGATACCATCGAGCATTAGCCGCATTATTGCAGTATAAATCATCTTTTCAGAAATCTCTGGGAAGAGTCGATCGCCCCAGTATACAATCGGTCAAGGTAGAAACAAGCCACCGTTATTTTCGATCGAGTTGCCCGAAACAACCACCCACTGTCGATTGGAGTAACTTTACAGTTCGATCTATGACGCGCGAAATTTACCGGGATCTACTGCATAGCTTGCTGAGCCACTAAACCGTACTTCGGCGCGAAAACCATTGCCAGCAAAAATAACAGCGTCAGCAGGACCACAATACAGCCGCCCGTTGCCATATCCAGGTGGTAGCTGACATACACTCCCAATACGCAAGATAAAACACTCGTTGCCACAGAAATCCATAACATGCGATCGAAGCGATCGGTTAATAAATAAGCCGTGGCTCCTGGGGTAATTAACATGGCAATAACTAGCACGATTCCCGCCGTTTGTAAAGCCGCAACAATCGTTAATGCCAACACCGAAAGCAGCGTATAGTACATCAATTGAGTGTTCAAACCAATTGCTTTGGCGTGGTTGGGATCGAAACAAAATAGCAACAAATCCCGACGACGCAAAAGGATAATTCCCAAAGTAATCGACCCCGTAATTAGGGTTTGAATAATATCCTCTCGGGAGATACCCAATACGTTGCCAAAAAGGATATGAAATAAATCGATATTACTGGGTATTTTGGTTGCTAAAACCAATCCAAAAGCAAAAAATCCGGTAAAAACAACCCCAATCACCGCATCTTCTTTCAGGCGGGTTTTCGACTTCACGTAGCCAATGGCAACAGTAGCCCCAAAACCGAAGAGAAACGCCCCCACCGAAAAAGGAATCCCGATCGCATAAGCCACCACTACCCCCGGTACGACGGCATGGGAAACTGCATCTCCCATTAACGACCAACCTTTGAGAGTAATGTAACAAGAGAGTACCGCACAGACGACCCCGACAAACGCACTCACCCATAGGGCCTTGAGCATAAAACCGTATTGCAAAGGCGCGACGAACCAATCGATGATGCCGTTCATCCATCAATCTCCCGGATATTCTCCCGCAGATGGGGGGATGAGGGGGAGGATGAAGGATTAGATGACGAGCGACGAATGGCCGAGACGGGTAAACCGCCAAAAGTCATCGCCAAATTTTCTTCGGTGAAAACATCTTCGATCGTTCCAGCGGCTAAAATCGTTTGATTGAGCAAAATAACCCGATCGCAAAATGTCGAAATCGACGCTAAATCGTGGGTTGAAACTAAAATTGTATGTCCCGCATCTCGCAGTTGCAGCAGTAAATCGATGATGCTTTTTTCTGTTTTAATATCTACCCCGGTAAAGGGTTCGTCAAGCAAAATGGTTTGTCCTTCTTGAGCGATCGCGCGTGCGAGAAATGCCCGTTTTTTCTGCCCTCCGGAGAGTTCGCCAATTTGGCGATCGCGAAATTCCGTCATCCCCACCCGTGCCAAACTTTCCATTACCAAACGACGATCTTTTGCCGAAGGAATTCGCAAAAAGTTCATATGGCCGTAACGCCCCATCATCACCACATCCCACACGCTCACCGGGAAGTTCCAATCCACTTCATCCGCTTGGGGAACGTAAGCCATTAATTGTCGTTTTTGGGCTTGTTTTATCGGTAAACCATCGATTCGGACTCGCCCCTGTTTGGGTTCTAAAAATCCCATCATCGACTTAAATAACGTCGATTTACCGCCCCCATTCGGTCCGACTAACCCCGTGATTTGACCGGGTTGAATGTTGCAACTGGCATCGTATAAAGCAAGGCGAGCGTTATTGTAGGTAACGCTGATGTTATCGACGGTAATTCCAGAAGTATAAGTCACGATCGATATTGGGTAATTGGATAGGGTGTGGGAAACGGGGAAAACGGGGGACGCGGTGACGCGGGGACGCGGGGACGCGGGGACAAGGGAGAATGCGCGTATCTTGCATTTACTCTCCCTCACCTTCCTCACCTCCCTCATCTCCCCCAGCTTCCCCTACTGGCTACTCCCGGCCAAAAGACCGTTCGTAATCGTGCGGGCATCGTATTCGAGCAGGTCTAGAAACGTCGGCACGGGGCCATCTTCCGTGGAGAGAGAATCGACGTAGAGATTGCCCCCGAAGCGAGCGCCGGTGGCTTGGGCTACTTCTTCTTGTCCTTCGCTGCTGACGGTGCTTTCGCAGAACACGGTGGGTACGGCATTCTCGCGAACTTCTTCGATAACTCCTTGAATTTGTCGGGGGGTCGATTGCTGTTCGGCATTAATCGGCCACATATAGATTTCTTCAAGTTCGTAGTCGCGGGCGAGATAGGAAAAAGCGCCCTCGCAACTGACGAGGTAACGCTGGTTATCCGGCAACCGTGCCAAGTCGGTTTGAAGTTTGTCATCAATAGCTTTGAGCTGTTCGCTATAGGCTGCGGCATTGGCGTTGTAAGTATCCGCATTTTCCGGGTCGAGTTCTACAAAGGCTTTGCGAATATTCTCGACGTAAACAATGGCGTTTTGGGGAGACATCCAAGCGTGGGGATTGGGTTTGTCTTGGTATGGTCCTTCGGCAATGGGAATCGGCTCGATGCCGTCGGTTAGCAGGACTGAGGGGATATCGCCGATATTCTCGTAAAATGGCTCGAACCACCGCTCGAGATTCATCCCGTTGTAAAGAATCAAGTCGGCATCTTCAGCTTTAACTAAATCGCTCGGAGTCGGTTCGTATCCGTGAATTTCCGCCCCGATGCGAGCGATCGATTCGACTTCGAGTTTGTCGCCAGCGACGTTACGCGCCATGTCTGCGAGGATGGTAAAGGTGGTAATAACTTTCTTTTTTCCCTCGGTTTCCTCGGTTCGAGCAGTTTCTTCTGGATTCTCTGAGTTTGTCGGTGCGGAGGTTTCTGGATCGGGCGACATGCAACCTGCCAACCCCATCAAAAGAATGAGTCCCGATGCGATCGCCCCGACTTTGGAAAATAAACGTTTTGTCATCTCATCTCAAGCTCTTAAAAATTGGTAACCCAGTCGTTTTTTTGACATCCGCACTCGATGGAACAACAATCGGAATTACCTGAATCTTCGGGAGCATCGGTTTTGGGTCGAAACCGATAAACCCAACCCCGTACGCGAGCCACATTCGTCGAACCAAAATACTCAAATCTAGCTCGTAAAAATTGTGGGACTCGAATTATTCTGTTGTAATTTCATAATTGTCTCATTTTCTCATATTTTTTTCATATTTGAAGCGATCGCCCGTCACACCCGACCCAAAATTTACAAAAATTAAAAAAGCTTTCTCTTGGAATGGGGAGTGGGCAACGGGCATTGGTGAAAGGTTAAGCAATTTTGTCAGATGTCAAGTTGACGAATTTGAATCGCTCGACCCCTTTCAAGACCTAGTTTTTTACGATCTGACTCTTGTGCGCGGGGGGTTCGGGGGAGGCGCAAGGCCCCCGGCGGGGGGTTTGGGGGGAGACCCCCCAATTCCGGGTTTTCGGCAGATTATTGACAGGTTGACAAAGTGAATACTGCCTTAACCTTTCACCAATAGGCAACGGGGAACGGGGAATGGATAATAGAGAGCTGGGAGAGAATGTATGCAAGATATCTCCCTCGCCTCCCATTTCCTTCATTCCCCGAGATTGCCATGACAAAATCTCCTCCGACTGCCAAAAAAAATAAATCTCTTCCTTCTAAATACATTGTCAAACTGGGAAAATTTGTCTGGACGACAATGTGGCAGACGATGATGTCGCAGTTAGCCCCCCGCAGCAAGTCTGGGGAGTACCTGCGTCCCGAGAGTCAGTTTCGAGATGCGATCGGGACGGATGCGGGAAATCCTTACCCCCCGGAAGCGGAACGGTATTATTTAATAGTGGGAATGGGATGTCCGTGGGCCCATCGTACGTTGGTGGTACGAGCGCTCAAAGGTTTAGAAGACGGTATTTCCGTGGCGATCGTCTCTCCGTCGCCAGATGAGGGAATCTGGATGTTCGATCGCCCCTTTGAAGGATGCCAGACGCTGCCGGAACTCTACCAACTCGCCCAACCGGGATATACCGGGCGCTGTACGGTTCCAGTGCTGTGGGATAGCCAAACTCGGACGATCGTCAATAACGAAAGTGCGGAAATTATCGTCACCCTCAACGCCATCGATACCGAGTTCGTCCGCCATCGGGAACTGGATTTATACCCGCCTCAATTGCGAGAAGAAATCGATCGCTGGAACGAGAAGATTTATCCGGCGGTGAATAACGGCGTGTATCGGTGCGGGTTCGCTCAAACCCAGGAGGCATACGATCGAGCCTGTGACGAACTCTTTGCCACCCTCGACGAAATCGATGCAACGCTGGGGAAAACGCGATATTTGTGCGGCGATCGAGTCACGCTAGCGGACGTGCGGCTATTTACCACCCTCTTTCGATTCGATATCGTCTATTACGGACTCTTCAAATGCAATCGCTCTCGCATCCGAGATTATCAGTATTTAGGGGCGTACTTGCGAGATTTGTACCAGCTTCCCGGTATTGCCACCACTTGCGATCTCGAAAGCGTCAAACGGGATTACTACGGTAATTTGTTTCCCCTCAATCCCGGTGGCATTATTCCCTCGGGGCCGGAGATTGCGAGTTTGATGGAACCCCACGGACGGGAGGATTCCGATCGCGATCTCAATTAGCTGAAAATACTGCGCCTACAACACTGCAAAATCTGCCACATCGATCGCCCCCACATCGATCCCCTGCAACGTCACCACTAACCCTGTGGCTGTAATCTGGGTATCGTTGCCAACCTGAACGATCGCCAACTCCTCGAACGTCAACCCTTCAATCAAGCCGATGGTATCGACTCCATCGGCAAAGTCGGCAACGATGTCCGTACCATCCCCCGGACGAAATTCAAAGCGATCGCTTCCCGCACCGCCAATTAGCAAATCGTCTTCAAAGTCGCCGCGAATCACATCGTTTCCCGCACCACCCGTGACAATATCGTTATCTCGACCGCCAAAGAGCAAATCGTCGCCGTCGTCACCATCGAGAACGTCGGCTGCTGTATTGCCGAAGAGAATGTCGTTTTCAGTATTCCCATCGAGGGTGTCGCTGCCGATATCCCCCGCCATCACATCCATTCCCGCGCCACCGATCGCCAAATCGTCCTCTTTTCCGGCATAGATCGAGTCGTCTCCCGTACCGCCATCGATCGTGTCGTTTCCGGTATTGCCAAAAATAATATCGCTGTCATCGTCACCGTCGAGGCGGTCTGCTTCCCCAAATCCGGCGAGGGTGTCATTTCCCCCCAACCCGCAGAATACATTCGCCGTTTCGTCTCCTAGGAGTAGGTCGTCGCTGTCGTTACCGCAGATTCCCGTGGCGGGGAAGGCTGGCAGGAAAACGTCGAGTTGACCGAGGACGAGGCGGACATCGAGGAGAGGTTCTGATGTTGAGTCTGAATTATCGTTGTCTGAATTATCGTCGGGGTTCTCCGGTTCCCCGGAAGAATTAGAAGAATCGTCGGCAGAGGTGTCCCCAGAAGAACCATCGGTGGGATTGTCCGTCGGGTCGGTGGCGTTTTCCAGGGTATAGGTTTCGTCGATCGCCGGTTCGTTGTTGGGGAGGACGTTACCCGCTAAGTCGGTAATATTCTGTTCTGCTGCCAAGTCCAGTCCGACAATCCCGTTGAAGTCGGTCAGGTCCCCTCCGGAGACGGTGATATCGTATTCCGAAGCACTCACCGGATTGACCTCAGCGATGGTGGCAGTAGTGGTTCCATTGACTAGGAAGTCGGTAATATCGACGTTTTGTACGTCTTCGTCGAAGGTGGCGCGGAAGATGAGGATATCGGCATCCGTGGGTTCTGTGGCGGTTGCGTTGCGAGTAATACTGGTGAGGGTGGGGAGTATTGCCTCGTCGTCAATGGTCGGATCGGTTGTGAGATCGGCGGGGTCGGTTGTCGGATCGAAAGGGGATTCAAATGCTCCAATATCGCGGGTTCCAACGGCAGCAACCCCCCGTTGGTCGCTCGCCGTAGCCCCACCCCCGGATGCGTCGATGGCCGGAGAACCGGCAACGATTGCGTGGGTTTGGGTGGAACCGCCGTTATTACCGAGGGTGGCATTGAGAACCTCGGCAATCGTCAGTCCGCTCGTATCGAGGACGAGATCGGAACCCGTGCCGATGCTGCCGGAACCGTTACCCGCTGCCGATCCCAGAATATTGTTGCTGTCACCGTTGATGTTGTCTCCCGATACGTCGGATGCTGCGCCATTTCCCTGGGTATTACCGGCAATAATGCTGTTGCGAAGGGCGATCGTGCCGTCAGCGCGAAAAATTCCACCTCCATTGCCACCAGCAACATTTCGGGTGATGGTGGAGTTTTCGATCGTCCCTCCTGCGCTATAAATGCCGCCACCGTTGGCGTTGGCTCTATTACCCGAAACAGTAGAGTTAGCGAGGGTGACTTCAGTACCGATAATACCGCCACCATCACGGTTAGCGCGATTGCCGGAGACGGTGGAGTTGGTGACGGTAACATCTCCTTGACTGCCAATGCCACCGGCAAGTCCCATGGACGTATTACCAGAGACAGTGGAGTTAGTGACAGTCACATTCCCATTGCTGCCAATGCCGCCAGCTTGAAAATCAGCTGTATTACCAGAGATAGTGGAGTTGGTGACAGTCACATTTCGAGTGTTGGCAATGCCACCACCATTTCTCATAGACGTATTGCTAGAAACGGTGGAGTTGGTGACGGTGAGATTTCCATTGCTGCCAATGCCGCCACCATCAATTTCAGCCGTATTGCCAGAAATGGTGGAGTTGGTGACGGTGAGATTGCCGATGCTATAAACACCGCCACCGTCAATTTCAGCAGAATTGCCAGAAATGATGGAGTTGGTTACGGTAACATTTCCCTCGCTAACAATACCGCCACCATCACCTTGATCTAACACGAAAGCTAAAAAGGTAGCGAGGTTTGCCCTTCCCCCCGTTATCCTCAGTCCATCAACTGTAAGGGGCACATTTGCCGTCACCTCGATAACACGAGATGCGCCGTTTGCGTTGATGGTGAGATTGTTCGCTCCGGGGCCGCTGAGGGTCAGTGCTTCGGTAATTTCGAGTGCCGTTCCCTCTAGAGTAATCGTTCCGGTTAATCCCGGCGCGAACTGAATTTCATCGGCTCCCGCTCCGGCTACCGAACCATCTACAGAAATATCGTTATTTGCCGCCTGGATCGCTTCGCGCAGCGTCACCTCGCCATCGTCGGCGATCGCATCATCGAGACTATCAACCGTAATCAGTGCCATAGGATCGGGATTTAGGAATTCTTACAGAATAGTTATAGGCCGATTCTCGAGATAATATTCAGCTTTATGGAATCTTTAAATTTGACGGGTTCGATCGCCTTTGATAACTTTTGTTTAGATTTATACATCAAAAGAGCGAGTGGGTTTGAATGATACTAACCGTAAACATCTCAATTTTTCTTTAAGCATTTAGGTCTCGACGACGAACAAAAACGATGTAAAGGCGGGTTTAGGAATATGTTAAAAAACTTGCCAAACATTTTTAGCCAAAACCCGCCCCTACAGATTGTTACCCTAGCTGTATCTAAACTCCAACCTGAATCCTGACATTTTTCTGACCCAATCTACCTAAATTTAGATAAAAGCTTATGGTTCAAACTCTTGCAATTACAGATTCGATCGATAGCTTGGCAAAAGCCGAAGAAAAGTTGGGACTCTTCTACAACGACGATCCATCTTTTTTTTTACGAATGGACGATCGATCTACCGGAATTAACCACTGCCGATCGACAGCGGTTAGATCTGATGAAACAGCGCTACCTTTACCACCGTCAGTACGGACATTTATTAGAAGGAGCGGTCAATTTCCTTATTGTCGCGCCGTTGTTGGAACTAGCGGGATTTTACGATCCTCCGTTTCATTTGCGCTCGGAAGCGTCAATTCGTCTGGAAATTCCCGATGATAACGATACAATTTATCGAGGCAGAATCGATTGTTTAATCGTTCAAGAACATCTTTGGATCGTGCTGGTGGAATCGAAGCGAACGTCATTTAGCGTGGAAGTGGCATTACCGCAAATTCTTGCCTATAGGGTTGCCAAACCTCCATCCGATCGCCCGACGTTTGGATTGGTAAGTAATGGAGCTTATTCTATGTTTGTAAAATTGCACGAGCGGCAGTATCGTTTCTCAGATAATTTTTCTTTAAATCGACATAAAAATGAATTATACGACGTTCTTTGCGTTTTGAATTACCTAAAATTAGGTGAAATCGATTAGACGCAAGTCCGCAACAATGGGTAGCTCCAAAAAGTTTTTATTCAAGTTTCCATTCAACAGTCGTTTTGAGAAAAATAAAATTTCTAAGCTTTCAAGTTGACCGGTAGTTGGATTGAGTCTAGCAATGACTTCATCTCCCAATTCTTCCGATTCTTGTTCGGAATAGGGCGGACATTTTTGAATATAGAGAATATCGCCAATGCGATCGTATTTAAAGGTTAACTTTTCGACCATTCAACTTCACCTCCTGCTAGTTTGCGAGTGGTATATGCCGTCACGATCCAATGACGCATGGGATCGACATCGGTGACGGTGACAACTACCATATATCGACCTGTTCGTATGCTAGCAAACCATTTGACAAACAAACGCGCCCGATCGTCCCTAGCACTACGTTGAACTCAATCGGGATCTGCCAAAGTCATCGCAATTTGATTTTGGTAAGTGGGTAAAATCCCTGGATGGGTTTCGGTAATGTGCTGTTCTCGCTCCTCTGTCAACTCGACTGTGCTATTTAAATAAGGACAGGAAAAATAAATGGTCATGGAAAAGGGTTGAATTGAGACGAATCAAATGACATACTATTATCTCTTCGGGAACGGCTTTGGTTGAAGTTTATCGAAGTGAAGATATTTAACTGAGGAAGTGCTAATCTCAAAAAAAATATAGTCAGGATTCAGTTGTAATGTTAGGGACAGCTCAGGTCACAATGGGTCGGGGCGGGTTTTGAATCAAATCTTCGATCGGGTATGAGAAGATACTGCTAAACCCGCCCTTACAGAGTTTTCGCGCTTAAGCCAATAGCTGAATGCTTACAAAATATAAAGTTATATATTCTGAAAAATGGGTGTTTTCAACCAGTCGATCGCATCTACCGCTCCATTTTTAATCCTCTCCTTTTCCTTTGCCGCCCACGGACAAATTGTTCCCGATACGACATTGCCGACAAACTCGATCGTCTCTCCAGAAAGCAACACCAGTGTTGTTACCGGCGGGACGCAAATTGGCGAGAATTTATTTCATAGCTTCGATCGCTTTTCAATTCCCACAGGAGAAGGCGCGTTTTTCGATAATGCGATCGAGATTCAAAATATCTTCAGCCGGGTGACGGGAAATTCGATTTCCGATATCGATGGATTTATCCGCGCCAACGGAACGGCCAACCTATTTCTGCTCAATCCCAACGGCATTCTGTTTGGCGAAAATGCATCGCTGGAGTTGGGGGGTTCGTTTTTCGGAAGTAGCGCCGATCGCATCTTGTTTGAAAATGGTATCTATTACAGCGCTACGGACACCCAAACCGCACCACTGCTAACGGTTAACGTTCCCATCGGCTTGCAGTTCGGGGAAACTCCGGGAGATATCGTCAATCGATCGCGACTCGCCGCCTTCGATCCCGTACCAACAATGCCACCGGAACCCGTTCAGTCTGAGGGTCTGTCCATCTCGCCGGGAAATACGATCGCCCTGTTGGGTGGCAATCTGATATTTGAGGGGGGAACCCTGTCGGCATTGGATGGGGCGATCGAGTTGGGCGGCGTGGGGGCCAACAGCCGGGTGAATCTGACCCCACGGGGGAATGGTTTTGCCGTGGGGTACGAGAACGTCGAGAATTTTGGAGATATTCAATTTGATAATGCCGCCTCGGTTCGCTTGCTCGATCTCGGTGGCGGGGGAATGCAGATTCGGGGTCGGCAGATTGTTTTAGATGGCAGTTCGATCGTCGATGCGACGAATCTGGGTGAGTTACCCGGCGCTGCGGTGACGGTGACGGCACAAGAGGCGATCGAATTACGGAATCTCAGTCAGATGTCTGTCGAAACCTTCGGTGTCGGTACTGGCGGCAATTTTTTAGTCGAAACCGGGCGATTGAGTATTACCGACGGATCGTTGCTGCTTGCGGGAAGTCGAAGCCCGTCCATCGGAGGCAATCTGACCGTTCGCAGTCGCGAGTCCGTGGTAGTGAGCGGTGCGGGAGAAACTATTGCCAGTACCTTGGCGGTGGGTCGGGGAAATGTTCAAACCCGCGACTTGACATTCAGAACCCTGGGCAACTTGACCATCGAAACCCAGCAACTTTTGGTCAGTGGCGGGGCACAGGTCGGTCGAGTTGAATTTAATGCTAATGGAGGTAATGTCACCATTGATGCTTCGGAGTCTGTCGAGGTGATGGGAACCAGCGCCAATGGTTTTATTAGTCAGGTGCAGGCAAGCTCTTTCATCTCGGGAACTGCCGGAGATTTGACGATTAATACCGGTCGATTGGCGATTCGCGACGGGGCAGTAGTTACTGCTGGCACTCAGGGTCGTGGAAATAGCGGATTGGTGACCGTGCGAGCGAGAGAGTCTGTAGAGCTGAGCGGAACCAATCCCAGTGGATTTCCAAGTGGTCTGACTGCGACATCGACCGGAGCGGGCAACGCTGGTAATATTACGATCGAAACCGATCGATTAACGGTGCGGGATGGTAGTGTGATTGCTGTGAGTTCCGTCTCGTTCGTTCCAGGGATCGGTGGAGCCGCAGGCAATCTTACCATTCGGGCAAACGAGATCGATTTGAGTGGGTCGAACGGTCGGGAATTTCCCTTTAGCATTAGTCAGCTTACCGCTCAAACTCTAACGGCTGGTGATGGCGGAGCAATTCTCCTAGAAGTCGATCGATTGAGATTGCGCAATGGGGGCAGTATTACAGCAGGGACACTAGGATCTGGAAACGGCGGTACGCTGACCGTTCGAGCATCTTCGCTCGAACTCAGCGGCAGAACACCCGCACCGGAACGGGTTCAAACTGGGATAGGTGGGGTTTTAACCGGTGGGTCGTTTCCAAGTACGGTCAGTGCCGGGACGGCGAGTAGCGGCAACGCTGGAGAAATTTCCATCGAAACTAACAGCCTTGTAATTACGGATGGAGGGCTGATTACAGCAAATACGCAGCTGGGTAGTGGCGAAGGCGGCAATATTAGAATTCGCGCGGCTGAGGCGATCGAACTGCGCGATGCCGCCCAAGTGAATGTTCAGAGTACCGGTTCGGGAAATCCCGGCAGCATTGAGGTGGGTACGGATTTTCTGCGCCTGGACGATGGAGGTCGTTTCAATGCATCCTCCACCACCGGACTCGGAGGAAATATTAACCTCACTGCCCAAGATATCCAACTGCGCCGCCAAAGCCAGATCGTCTCCGCCGGCAGTCCCACCTTCCCCACCTCCGATGGCAATATCGGCATCAATGCCGAAACCCTGGTGCTTCTCGAAGGCAGTCAAATTCTCACCAGTTCCCTCGACCCTCAAGGGGGTAGCAATATCACCATTGCCCCTCTGGATAGTTCCGATTTAGTTCTCCTGCAATCTCCCGATAGTCTCATCAATGCCGAGGGGGAACTCGCCATCGAAGGGGAACTCGATCCCGATCCGGCGGAAGTTCCCGAAATCGACACCACCGATGTCACCAGCCTGATTTCTCAAGGTTGCCAGGATTACGAAGGCAGCGAGTTTTACGTCACCGGACGGGGTGGGTTGCCCCCCAACCCCCGCGATATCCTACCGGGAAGTTCGATCGTCGAAATCGATTGGGTGGAGTTGACCGACGAGACGGCATCGGCAGTAGAATCCTCTCCAACGGGCGATCGCACTTCAACTCGAACTCCGATAGAAGACCCACCGCTCATTGAAGCTCAAGGCTGGTATACCAATGAGTCAGGACAAGTGGTTCTCACGGCAAATCCGATTTCAACTCCCCCCCACTCTTCGGGAATCGCGCCGATTGATTGTCAGAAGTTGCATGAAGTGCGATCGTCTCGATAATTCTTTGTGAATTTTACTCGATTTTCTCTCGATATTCGATCGCGAGCGCTATAATTTCACCCATATTAGGAGTTCCACTGTTGAGACCCAGATCTTCGTCGGGGCGGGTTTTGAATCCTAATTGTCGCTGGCAATCCAACCTCTGACTAAACCCGCCCTTACAGGATTGTTCTTTGGGAAGTGCGTAACTCCTGTATCTTTCAAGCAAGCACACATACTCCTCTTCAGGAGTCAACTCATGGCAGATATCTTTGGCACGCTTTTAGATGACAACCTTTCCGGAAATGACCCCGCAGGCGATCTGATTTTTGGATTTGCCGGAAACGATTCTCTTGCAGGTTTCAACGGAAACGATACGATCGTGGCAGGGGAAGGAGATGATGCTGTTGCTGGCAGTTTGGGCGACGATTTGCTTTTTGGCAATAAAGGGGCTGATACGCTTGGTGGTGGTGAAGGACACGACTTAATCGCTGCGGGTCGAGATGATGATATCGTTTTTGGCGAGTCTGGCGATGATGCTCTCTTCGGTAATATCGGCTCCGATCTGATTGTTGGTGGAGAAGGTCATGATACGATGTTTGGCGGACAAGATGACGATCTTCTTTTTGGCAGTCACGGCAACGACTGGATTTCTGGGGATTTAGGTAACGATCTCGTTGTGGGATCTGATGGGGTTTTAGGCAATGCGAGTTTCGATGAAGTTGATACTTTGACAGGGGGACAAGGGTTTGATTCCTTTGTATTGATGATTCCGAGTGATTCGGGCGATAATCAATCCCTCTACGTCGGAGGCGGCGATGCCGATTTTGCCGTCATCGCTGATTTTCAGGTCTTTGAGGATGCAATGGTCGTTGGCGACATCAATAGCCTCGAACTTACCAATACCACCCTGGATGGATTGGGGGCTGGAGTGGGCGTTTACGAAACGGCTTCGGGTCAACGAGATTTAATCGGTTTTCTCCAAGGGGTAAGTGCGGAGAATCTCGAGCGCAATCGCGATTTTATCATCATTTAGAAATCAATTATTTTCCCTAAGCATTCAGCCGTCAGACCTCAGCTCTCAGCTTTTGAAAAAACACCTTCAGTATATGTTTTTTAAGGGTTAGATAGTCCTGATAAACTCTAGGAATTGAGTAAGAAAGTGTATTGAAATATTAGCAGGTTTAAAATAACATGAAACCGACAGCTTACGGCTAAATTTTTACCATTTCTCAAAAAATTATTGTCTCAAAACTCGATCGAATCATTCCCGACAAAAGGGTAAATCTTGATTGATACCCTCAATTTGTTGCCGTTCCATTTGATTGACTTCTCGCAGGTAAGGTAGCAAGATTTGTCGGAGTTTGGGGTGATAGAAACGGTGCAAGCTGTGGTTGGGAGTCGCCGGAAAGCCGCGCCGTTTTTTGTGCCGTCCCCCCGCACCGGGGTCAAAAGTTTGAATGCCGTTTTGAATTCCCCATTCGATCGGGGAATAGTAACAAACATCGAAGTGCAAGCAGTCAATATCCTGCGAACTGCCCCAGTAGCGACCGTAGAGCCGATCGCCCTTCGTCAGGCAAAACGACATCCCCATCGGCTGGCGATCGTCGAGTTCGTCATAGGCAGCAACAAAAACCGTCCGATGGCGATAGTTGTGATGGAGGCGATCGAAAAACTTAGGCGTGAGGTATTTACTGCCCCACCAACCAAACTTATCGCAGGTATTTTCGTAAAAGCGATACATCAATGAAAATAGAGCGTGAGGAATCTCATCTCCGGTCAATGTTTTGAGAGTTAAACCCACTTTTGTCACCGCTTTTCGTTCCCGTTTGATGTTGCGGCGCTGGTTGGCATTAAAAACTTTTAAATAGTCATCGAAGCTATCGAAGCCCTGATTTTTCCAAATATAACTGTGGTGCAGCCATTTACTAAACCCGTTATTTTCGAGCAGGGGTTGCCATTCGGGATCGACGTAGAGAAAATGACACCCAGAAATATGGTGGCGATCGCAAAATCGATCGATTTCAGCAATCATCATCGCTGTCAGGGTTTCTTCATCCTCTCCCGGTGCCATCAAAAAGCGATACCCTTCGGCCGGGGTAAACGGACTCATCCCCAATAGTTTGGGATAGTATTCAATCCCCAATCGCTCCGATAAATCGGCAAACTGGTGGTCGAACACGAATTCGCCTTGACTGTGACCTTTGATGTAAAGCGGTGCGGCGGCGACCAAAGTGCGATCGCGCCACACAGTCAAGTGATTGGGCAGCCAACCCGTCCGGGCCGTCGTACTGCCGGACGCTTCAATATTGTTCAGCCAGTCCCACTCTAAAAAAGGAGTCTTCAAAGGTTGAGCGAGGGCATCCCATGCCGGAGTCGGCACCTGGGCAATTTTATTAATCCAGGTAAAGGAGTAGCTGGATTTGAGTTTTTCTAGCATAGACAATTGCACGGAGCGATCGATATTGGCTATTCCTTGAGTGTGAACGACAAATGGATTTTTGTCTGCCCGTTTGAGAGTTTAGAGAGCTTGGGGGGCTTCGGGGACTAAATTTTTCCGGTGTCCCCCACTTCCAATCCTCTCCTCTCCGCGTCACCGCGTCACCGCGTCCCCGCGTCATCTCCTTCCCCCGTTTCCTCCCTCTCACCGCGTCCCCGCGTCACCGCGTCCCCGCGTCACCGCGTCATCTCCTTCCCCCGTTTCCTCCCTCTCTCCGCGTCACCGCGTCACCGCGTCACCGCGTCATCTTCTCCTCCCGTTTCTCAAACAAATTCCCAAGTGAATTCCTAAATCGGAACCTTCTAATTCTGGAATCGGCAAGTTCAGTGGTGTAGTCGGGTTTCGGCAACAGGATATTTGACCGGAGTCTGGCTTTTTCTCGGTAAGAAGGGTACGATGGCTAACGATTGTAGGTTCCCAGCTCCGACTAGGGCGAATAACGAATAGTGAGGTTGTGGGTAATGACCAGCCAACGAAAAATTCCCGACTGGTGGGCAGAGGATTCATCGACCGAAACCAACAGGAACGACAAATCTTCGGTACCGCAATCGGATGCCGAATCAAAACCCACCTATCGTGCCAAAATTGACGCTGCTAGAGTCGAACGAATTGCCGATGGAGTTCGCGATCGAAAAACCCCCTTTGTCCCTCAGCGTTCTTCCTCTGTTGGAACGTTGCCACCCCCACCATCGATGATATCTTCTTCCCCAAAGACCCAAACCGAGAAACCGCGTCGTCTCGATCGACTTAGACCTTCTTTCAAATGGCCCGGTTGGCAAGTCTGGGTGCTATTAGTGTGCCTGGGCTTTGGCGGTGCGGCGTTTACATCCGTCGCCCTGCTGTTACGACTGCCCGCCCTGCCCAACTGTCCGTCGATGTTCTGGCCGCTGGCCTCGGCTTCGATGCGTCTCTACTGCGCCCAATTGGCCGCCCAGAAGGAAACCGCCGACGATCTCCTCGAGGCGATCGCCCTGGTCGAAGCACTGCCCCCCGATCATCCCCTGCGCGGGACGATCGACCAAAGCGTAGAAGAGTGGACGCAAGAAATCCTCAATATTGCCGAGAAGAGCTTCCAAGAGGGCGAACTCGACGAGGCGATCGCCATTGCTCGGAAAGTTCCCACCAGTGAAGGCAGCCTGGCCAATGCCCAAGCCATCGACGAGCGAATCGAACGCTGGCAGACCATTTGGACCGATGCCGAAAATATCTATAAAGATATTGAAGACCAACTGCGCCAGCAAAACTGGAATATTGCCTTTCGCCACGCCACCAAGCTTCTTGCTGTAGGCAATACCTATTGGGAAACCACCAAGTACCAAGAAGCCACCGAGTCCATTCAAGTGGCGCGCGCAGATGCGGGTAAAGTCGCCCTAGCCAAAGATTTAGCCGCAGAAGGGGGCGCGGACAAACTCGAAGAGGCGATCGAAGCCCTCGAAGAAATCGGCGTAAACAGCTACGTCTATCAAATCGCCCAAAAATCGATCGAAGAATACGGGCGAGAGATGATGAACCTAGCCAGTGCCGCCCTCGATGCCAAGAATTTATCGCAAGCGGTTTCCATCGCCCGTCGCATTCCCCAAAGCACCAACCTCAAAGAAGAAGCCCGCGCCTTCATCACCCTGGCGCGCGCCGAATCCCAGTCCTGGCGACCGACGGTGAGCAGTTTGGAAAACGCCATCAAACAGGCCCAGCGCATCGGTCCGGATAGCCCCCTCTACAGCCGCGCCCAAAGTTCGATCGATCGATGGCAGCAAGCGATCGAACAAGTGGCAGTCCTCGAACGAGCGCGAGATTTTGCCCGCACGGGTAGCATCAGCGATTTGACCTCCGCCATCTCTCAAGCCCAGCGCATCCCGTCCGATAACCCTCTGTGGGATATCGCCCAAGAAGAGGTTCAGACTTGGAGAGGGGAGATCGAAACCATTCAAGATCGCCCCACGCTGACTCAAGCTCAATCGGTCGCCGCTCGCGGGAACGTGAAATCGTTGCGCGAAGCCATCGATCTCGCCGGACAAATTGGCGTGTCGCGATCGCTCTACTCAGAAGCCCAGGAGTATATCGATCGCTGGGAAGGAGAAATTGCCTTCCAACAGGATCGCCCCCTAATCGATCGAGCGCAGGAATGGGCAAATTCTGGGGATACGACTCGCGCCATTGAAGTTGCCGCGCGAGTTTCGCCCAGCAGTCCCCTCTACGGCGAAGCGCAAGACGCGATTTATAGCTGGCAAAGTGAGGCGAGCGATCGCCAGAATCTCGATAATGCCAATGCCCTCGCCAGCAACGGCACCGCAGAAGGTTTGACCTCAGCCATTAGCGAAGCCAGCCAAATTCCCACCGGAAGTGCTTGGCGATCGCAGGCCGACAGCAGCATCGACCAGTGGAGCCAGCAGTTGCTAGGGATTGCGGAAGATTTATCCTGGTACGATCTATCGGCAGCTATTTCCGTTGCCGAGAAAATTCCGACCGGAACCAACGCCTACAATCGGGCACAAGGTCAAATTCAAGATTGGGTCGAGCTGCTCAATGCCCCACCTGCCGCAACCGAGTACGTCGAACCCGAGTACGTC
>JAXHUC010000068.1:0-36240 GCA_034189805.1 Cyanobacteriota bacterium | reverse complement strand
TCTTTTTCTCGCTTGAGCCATAAATCTAACGTATTTCGACTGATTTTTAGCAAACGACAGATTTCTATTTTTCGCTCTCCTCTCTTGACGGCTGCGATCGCTTTTTGTCGAAAATCATCACTATAAGGTGCAGGCATTGTTTCTCATGAACTTGGAACGACTCTGGATTTATTATATGTCCTAATGCATTTGCGTAGTGCTATATCAAACGTCCGCTTCAAAGGTGGTGAAGTTACCCGCACTCAAGGATGCAGGCTGTACCCCCGCAACCACCCCTAAAATCTGTCCCGTCCCTACGTCGCGAATGGCTGTATCGCTGCCGGAAACATCGAGGGCGATGCCAGCAAATGTGAGTCCGTTTGTCAAGCCGATCGCATCCTGACCTGGGGTAAAGTCGGCAATCACATCCGCTTCCGGGATGCTGGCGGCAGCAGTATTCAGCCGCAAAACGAAAACATCGTTACCGGCTTCTCCATTGAGAATATCGCGACCGAAATCGCCAACCAGTTGGTCGTTACCCTCGCCACCAAAGAGAAGGTCATCATTTTGGCCACCACGGATGAAGTCATCCCCCGTACCGCCAATAACCGTATCGTTACCAAGATTTCCCGCAACAAAGTCATTACCTTCGCCACCTTCAACCCGATCTTGGTCTCGACCGCCGAGGAGAACGTCGTCCCCTTGGAATCCTAAAATGACATCGTTGCCGCGATTGCCGACAACAATGTCGTTGGCCGCGGAACCTTGTACAATGTCGTCGCCATCTAAAGCGCGAACGATGAGGTTGCCGACTTGCGCGGGATCGAGGGTCGTGGTGTCGGGGTCAGTGGAGAGGTTGAAGAAGATACCGTCAGGGCCGAAGGGGAATGGAGTTGCGCCGGGGGTGAAGAAGTTGAGGGTGTAGTTGCTTCCAAGGATATTATTACTATCCATTTCTACGAAGTAGGTTCCCGGTTGCAATGTTTCGTTGATAGAAGTCGGCTGACTCTGACGCGAAGTGGTTGAACCGGAACGAGTGCTGGCAATTACTTCGTTACTCTCGACAACATTGTTGCTATTGAGATCCTGAATCAGACTCATGGACGTATTTGAACTCGTCCCGGCTAAAGTCAGACTCACATCGGTGGGTCGGTCGAGGGTGAAACGATAGAAATCAACCGGATCTACGACCGTTGACTTCTATGGCCCAAATCTCTCCATTAACCGTATCGATCGACCTTCAGTAAAATAAGAACGTACCGAGTCACTCGATTGAGCCATGGAAACCCTTGCCAAATGGACGATCTCCGACTACCATCAGATGATTCGATCGGGTATTCTCGAAAATCGTCAAGTCGAGCTATTAGCCGGAGAAGTTCACCTCAAGGTTCGAGAAGATCCGCCCCATACCTTTTATGGTGGTAGCCTTGCCGATGAGTTTCGCCATTGTTTGGGCGATCGGGCATTAGTTCGAGAAGCACGTCCGGTGACCTTTGCCGACTCGGAACCGGAACCGGATATTGCGATCGTCTGGGGAAGCTGGGAGAACTACCGACACCAGCACCCGCAAGCAGAGGATATTTTCTTACTCGTGGAAATCTCCGCATCGAGTTTGACTAAAGATTTGGGGATGAAAAAAGCGATTTATGCGGCGGCAGGTGTTCGAGATTACTGGGTACTGAACCTCGCCGCACGCAAATTGATTATCTTTCGCCACCCCGCAGATGGAGATTACCGGGAAAAGCAGGAATTGAGCCAAGGGGCGATCGCTCCGCTCGCCTTTCCCGACGTGAAGATATCCCTCGATCGATTATTTCAGCAGTCTGTTTGACACTCCCCGGCTGAAAAGCGAGGGGATTTTACCAATGGCTGAGTGCTACATATCATCCCAATTTTTCCACTAAATGCGCTCCCACCCGTAAGGTATTGGCAATTACCGTCAGCGCCGGACTCACTCCAGAACAGGAGGGGAAGAAACTGCTATCAACCACGTACAAATTCTCGATTTCGTGGGTGCGGCAGTTGAGATCGAGGACGGAACTGCTCGGATCGGACCCGAAACGGCAGGTTCCCGACTGGTAGCCCACTACTTGGACGGGGGCTTGTCCGCGCGGGTGAATGTTGCCCTGCTGGAAGCCCTTCACGGTTTTTTCTACGGCTTTGAGGGCATCGATCCAGCGATAGACGAGGCGATCGTGGGCCTCGGTATTATTGGGGGAAAAATCGACGTGCAGCTTCTGATTCTCCCACCACACCCGATTGTTCGTATCCGGCAGCACTTCCGTTTGCGCCCACCAGCCGATCGATCGCATCGCCATTTGTTTGAGACCGAATTGGGGTAGCAACTTCGCCGCCACCGACAGCAACGGGGGCGATTCGGCAAAAATCACATCCTGGAGCAATCCTCCCGAATTCTCGATATGCCCCATCGGGTAGGGATAGTTTTCATCTCCCCAGTAGAAATCGTTGACGCTGACGCTGCGGCGAAACGTTCCGGAATTGGCTTTGGTTGCCAACTGCACCACCGCCGTCATTTGGTGCTGCATCAGATTGCGCCCCACCAACCCCGAAGCGTTCGCTAAACCGTTGGGGTGCTTCTCGTTAGCGGATTTGAGCAGCAGGGCCGCCGAATTAATCGCCCCGCAAGCCACCACGACGATATCGCTGGTAAACAGAAACGACTCGTTGCCGATTTTGGCCTCTACCGCTTTGACGGTTTGACCCGAAAGGTTGGTATGCAGTGCCAGCACTTCCGCCGAAGTTTTCAGGGTGACGTTCTCGTATTTGAGGGCGGGGTCGATGCCGAAAACTTCCGAATCCCCCGTGGGATCGTCATCGCGCAAGGTGAGGGTCAGCGGTAGATGCGTGGGGTGGAGTCCCTGCCCGGTGAGGGCTTCGACGATCGGCTCAATGTGCGATTCGTGTTGTTCGGGCTGGTGGGGATAGTCGCTGCTGCGATCGGGTTCGGTGGGATCGCCCCCCGACTCACCGTGAACCATGTAGAGTTGTTCGGCTTCGGTATAGTAGGGTTCAAAGTCGGCATATTTGACTTCCCAGGCGGGAGACACTCCCTCGGGATAGGCGATTTCGTCAAAATCTCGCTCCCGCATCCGCATCAGGGACGCACCGTAGATTTTAGTATTCCCACCCACGGCGTAGTTGGTTTGGGGCCAGAAGATTTCCCCTTCCCCATCGTACCAAGGGGTGGGCGCGTGGTAGCGCTCCCGTTTAAACACATCCACGCTGGTGCGATTCTGCTCCTCGAGAGGCATCACATCCCCCCGTTCGAGAACGAGAATTTGTTTGCCCGTGGGAGCTAACTTACCTGCGAGGGTTCCACCCCCAGCGCCAGTGCCGATGATGATGACATCGTAGTGTCGATCGTCAATAATCATAAGACCTCTTGGAAATGTAATGGGAACGGGGAATGTGGACGCGGAGATGAGGAGATGGGAGCAGGGGGAGAATTGGGATATCGTTCAAACACTTAGCCCCCGAAGCTCCCGAGAGCTACCCACACCCCATTCCCCACTTCTTACTGCCAAACGTAAATCAACAGGAACAAAATAATCCAAATCACATCGACGAAGTGCCAGAACAGGGACGTTGAAGCCACGCCGAACTCGCCGCCGTCGTAGTTACCCGGAATAAACGATCGCCCCAGCATAATTCCCTGCAACAGCACTCCCGTGAGGACGTGCAAGCCGTGAAACCCGGTAAGTAAATAGAACGTACCGCCGAAAACCCCCGACTTGAAGCCAAAGGCGAGACCGCTCCATTCCACCGCCTGCCCGTAGAGGAAGTAGCTACCCATCGCCATCGTCAGCAGCCAGAATGCCCGGAATCCCCAGAGATTTTCCCGATGCAAGTACCGTTCGGCAAAGTAAATGACAAAACTGCTCGAAACGAGGATAACGGTGTTGATGAAGGGTTCTCGGACCTCTAAACCTTCGACCCCCGCTGGCAGCCAGTCAGTGGCGCTAGTTTTGTAGACGATGTACCCCACAAAGAAACTGAGAAAAATAACGCTCTCTGAAAGCAGAAAGACGATGAAGCCAAACATGCGATGGTCTTCTTCGCGTTCCTCGGCGTGGGGACTGTGGGCATTCAGTGTCGGATCTAGCTCGGTTACGCTCATATGCTGTTACGGTTGCGTTTTGGACGATTCTGGCGGGGATGGGAAACGGGAGCTGGGGAGGCTGGGGGGGAAACGGGGGAAACGGGAGAAACGGGATATCGTTCAAACACTCAACTCCCGAAGCCTCCGAAGCCTCCGAAGCCCCCAAAGCCCCCGAAGCTTCCGTTTGACCCATCATTCATCGCTCGACGGCGTTGCCCCGACAGGCTTCTGATTCGGATCGTTCTCCACTAACGGTTCGTCGAGACCGTAACCGTAGGGAGCAGAAACCACCACCGGAAGTTGCTCGAAGTTTTCGTGGGGGGGCGGAGAGGGAATCAGCCACTCCAACCCGATGGCACGCCAGGGATTATCGGGGGCTTTGGGGCCCTGTACCCAGGAAGCAACCATATTCAGAATGAAAGGCATCGTGGAAACGCCCAGTAAGAAGCCGCCCAGACTGGCGAGCACGTTCCAGAAGGCGAACTCGGGATCGTAGGAGGCGACCCGTCGGGGCATCCCCATCAAACCCAGCGGGTGCATCGGGAAAAAGTTGAGATTCGCGCCGATGAAGGTGAGAACGAAGTGAAGTTTGCCCAAGCCTTCGTAGTACATCCGTCCGGTCATTTTCGGGAACCAGTGGTAGAGGGCCGCGTAGACCCCCATCACCGTGGCCCCGTAGATGACGTAGTGGAAGTGACCGACGACGAAGTAGGTATTGTTGACGTGGATGTCGAAGGGGACGGCGGCGAGCATGATGCCGGTAATCCCGGCAAACAGGAACGTCACCAAGCCCCCGAGGGCAAACAGCATCGGCGTATCTAGGCGCAGCTTTCCTCCCCAGACGGTTCCCACCCAGGCAAATACTTTCACCCCTGTGGGGACGGCAATCAGCATGGTGGAGAACATAAATAGCATCCGCATCCAGCCGGGAGTGCCGCTGGCGAACATGTGGTGAACCCAAACCACACCGCTGAGTCCGGTGATAATCGTCGAAGAAACGGCAACGAATTTGTAGCCGAAAAGGGGTTTGCGGGCGTAGACGGGAAAGAGTTCGGAAAAGACACCGAAAATCGGCAGGATGATGACGTAGACGGCAGGGTGGGAGTAGAACCAGAAGAAGTGCTGGTAGAGAATCGGGTCGCCGCCTTGGGCTGGGTTGAAGAAGCTGGTTCCGGTGGTGATGTCGAACAGCAGCATCACGGCCCCGGCGGTGAGGGCGGGAAGTCCGAAAAGTTGAATCATTTGGGCGCTCATGGTGGCCCAGACGAAGACGGGCATCTTGAACCAGCCCATCCCCGGCGCGCGCATCCGAAATACGGTGGTGACGATATTCACCGCCCCCATAATCGAGGAGACTCCGGAAAGGGCGACGGCGAGCAACCACATGGTTTGACCGTTAATTAGGTTGCCCGTGGGGTTTTGCAAGCTCACCGGGGGATAGGCCCACCAACCGGATTGGGAGGGACCGCCGGGGATGAAGAAGCTGGCGATAAAGATGACTCCGAAGACCGGAACCAGCCAGAAGGCGGCGGCATTGAGGCGGGGGAAGGCCATATCCCGCGCCCCGATCATCAGCGGAACCAAGTAGTTAGCCAGACCGTTGAGAACTGGGAACGTCCACATGAACAGCATGATGGTGCCGTGCATGGTAAACAGGGCGTTGTAGACGGTACGATCGACTAAATCCGCTTCTGGGGTAATCAATTCCCCCCGGATGATCATCGCCAGCAACCCGCCAATTAGAAAGAAGATGAAGGCAGTGACGATGTATTGGATGCCGATCACTTTATGATCGGTGCTGAAGCTAAAAAATCGTTTCCAGTTGTCGGGCGCGCCGGGAAAGGGTTGGTTGCTTTGGGCGGCGATCGCCTCGGGAGATCGATCGAGAGATAGATTACTCATAAGTATCGTTGGCGGAACTGGCGTAGTTCACGACGGGGGGTGGGGCGGGTTCGACGGTTTGCCAGCCCAAATTGATGGGTTGGGTGCTCGCTTGAGTGTATTCGTCGAAGGCGGGATTTTCGGCAACTTGCGGCGTTTGTTGGGCGACCTCGGTCAGCCACGCTTCGTATTCGTCGGCCGATTCGACGACGACGTTAGTTTGATTGGCCGCGAAGTACGTACCGCTGTATTGAGAATCTCGGATGCGGTAGCGTCCTTCTCGGATGGGGGTTAACTCGAAACCGATGGCTTCCCCCGGTACGACATCTTGCTTCACCCGAAAGGCGGGAATGAAAAAGCCGTGGATCACATCTTCGGAAACCAGTTTGAATTTAGCGCGCTGGTTCACCGGCAGATGGAGTTCGGTGCTGCTGACATTGCGATCTGGATAGCGAAATTCCCAGGCCCACTGGCGGGCGTACACTTGAATCGGGGTTTCGCCTTCGGCAACAGCGGTCTCGGTTGCCCCATCGGGATGGTACTCGATTTCCCCAAGGATACCCATGCGATCGTAGATGTTGTAGCTGTAGATGGCGATCCACATTGCCAGGGCGAAGGGAATCGCCGTCCAAACCACCTCGAGTTTGATATTGCCTTCGATGGGAGGGCCGTCGCTGACTTCGTATTTCCCCGCTTGCTGAAAGGCGATCGAATAGATGAGCGTTCCCGTCACCCCTAGGAAAATAAACGTTCCCAAGGTCACCAAGAAACTGAAGAGGTTATCGATGAGGATCGACTCGGCCGAAGCTTGGGGGGGCATCCAACCATAGGCCTGCTGCCCCACCCACAGGCTGATGAGGGCAGCAATGAGAGCCAGGACGCTAAGGGTCAAAATCGTACGTCGTTGCATCTGAAAATTAAGGGATTATTTTCCCAGTAAGTTGATGATGGCGTTGGCATCTTCTCCAGCTCGCAACAGGCGATCGGCACTGATATGAACGCCAAAATCAGCGGCTAGATGCGCCCCCAACGTCCCGTGGGCGAACATGATCGCAAAAATTCCCAATCCGGCGAACAAGTAACTCCACTGCACCTGACGAGGCTTTTCTTTGCGCCAAACGTAGCGCTGGAAGCCTCGCCACACGGTCATGCCAACCATCAGCGCCAGCAGCACCACGCCGCCGACCCCATGCCAGAGCATGGTACTGGTGGCTCCCAATCCCCAAGGACTGGTGACATCGGCTGGGGGGTCGGCCAGGAGGATTTCATAAAACCCGGCGGCGACGGTAAAGAAGGTAACGATCGCCGCTGCCAGGGTGTTGTACCAACCGACATCGAATAAGTTGGTGCGGGTGGCAGGAATCGCCAGAAACTTGAACACCGGCTTTTCGAGGGGAAACAGCACGCCGACGATATCGAAGGCGATGGCGACGATAAACAACCCCAAGGTGAGGTGGACGAGGTTGGGATGAATGGGGATCGTATAGGGAAGACCGTTCGATCCCATTTCGGCGAGGGGAAAGATTGGCATTGTCGAGAGCGTCGTTAAGATCGTCACAGTATTCCCTCCCGCGCGGCTTCGACAACCGGTCCGGTATGCAGACCGTAGATCCAAACGAGCTTATCGCCGAGATACACCTGATAGCAAACCAGCGCGAACAGCACCAGTCCCATCCCCAGGTAGGGGAGGGGTAGCTTCTGCGGCGTGCGCAAGCGGATGATATAGCGCCATGACGTAATCGCGGCGAGGACTCCCGAGAGGGACCAGCCAATTAGGGTGTGGAGGTTCAAATCCCCCACGGCAGTTCCGTACGGACTGGCCAGACCCGCCTCGATTTGACCGAAGATGATGGCAATAAAAATGGAAACGGTCGCAAATACCAGATTCCACCAGCTCACTTCGTACAGGCGGGGATTTCGGGTGAAATAGCCGATGAGATCGCACAAGACGGCAAATAACACCATCGCAATCACAAAATGCACCACGATCGGATGAATTGTATCGGGGTATGGCAAATTGTGATCGTTAAGTGGAGGAAGGTACTCTAGCATTGCAATCCTCACAACTGTTTTAGTTTACTAATGTAACAAATTTTGTCTCAGATTTTCTGGCGATCGTCACCGCCTTTTTCTAGAATGAGAAAAAAGAAGCAATGTCCCATTTAGAGAGTAGCGTGACAAAGAGCAAGATATTGAAGCTAAAAAGAGCGAAAATGATGAAAAATTGCTCGGGCTTAATTTGAGCTGAATTCATGACGTTTCTCCCGTTCGTTCCGACTGTGGCTAATGCGATTCTTGAAACTTTGTAATCTGCGAGACATTTTTTGAGACTCGCATCAGTTACCCTGTATGACGACTCTTTGCCGCTCCGTCCTTTGAAGCCGATCGACTACTCGAACATCAAAGCGAACGGCGCTAAAACTCGACCCAGTGTAGGTAGGTCTAGAAAAGATGAGATCGGGCGCTCGAAATGTCTATTTTTCTAGCAAAATATCGACTGAGACGATCTACTTTTGAAACGGAGGGTATGGGGTTGGCAAAATTAAGCTCGCACGTTTAAATTTGCCTGTAGAATTGACAAGGGCAGTCGATCTCGAATCGCAACTGAATCGATCGTTTTTAGTCTATTCTTAGTTTACGCAAAAGCTCGATATTAATAAACCCAAAACTGGGAATTTTTAGGCTTTGTTTAGAATTCCCATCTGAGGTAAATTCTCGAAAACTCCGGTTGAGGAAAGGGAAAGGAAAGCTGAAGTCCAGACGATTTGCCCCGAAAACTATTCTCGAATGAATTCTTCAAGATTATCTTCCGTATCGATGGCGGTGAGTTCGAGACTTCCAGAGCGTTCTGATTTGAGTTTGGTCGATCGCACCAGTTGGGCGATCGCCTCGCTGACGGCCGCAGAGGAACGCGCCTGAGATGCGGAGGAATCGGCGATCGCCTCGATCGAGTCCCGCACCTGGGCGATGGCGGCAGTGGCTTGGGTTAATTTTTCGCGGGTTTGCTCCACCGATCGCGCTCCAGTGGCGACTTGAGAGCGTCCGGTTTCGATCGAGACGATCGCCTGATGGGTTTCTCGTTGGATCTCTTCTACCAGCTCTTTAATTTGAGCCATCGCCGCCCCCGATTGCCCGGCGAGCGATCGCACTTCCTTGGCCACCACGGCAAATTCCCGTCCCGCTTCCCCAGCGCGTGCGGCTTCGATGGAAGCATTGAGTGCCAGCACGTTGGTTTGGGCGGCAAAATCTTCTAACGGTTCGATGGCGCGGGAGATTTTTTGCGAGACCTCTCCGAGTTGTTCCCCGATCGCAGCTGTATTTTCGACGAGGGTTTGGATTTCCATCATGCCAGCGACAGTTCGATCCATCGATTCGTCGGCCCCCTTCACCGTCATATCGGCCACTTGCACCTGAAACGAAGCCTGCTGGGTATTGCCCGCCACTTCCTGGACGGCATTAGCAATTTCTCGAATCTCGAGCAACAAATTCATCGAAGAAGCGTGCAGTTGCTCTTTTTCCTGAATCGACTCTTTGATGCGGGCGATCGTGTTGTTAAAACTGCGCGCCACCTGAATGGTTTCGGTACTACCGTGGGGTCGGGCGCAAATATTGAGAGTGCCGCTAGAGATGCGATCGGCCACTTGTGCCAAATCTTTAAGCGGATCGGAGAGCTGGCGAGCGACAATAACAATCGAGATCGCGGCCGCCATCCCCAACACCAAAACGATCGGCACGAACACCCATCCGAGACGACGGCCGGTCGCTTGTAAATCTGCCGGATCGATCGAGGCGACCGCCACCCAGCTCGTGCCGGGAATCGTACTCAGGGTGTAGCGCCGCCTGCCTTCATTAAAGGAAGTCAGCAGAACGAAGTCGCCATGTTCGTGGTCGTGGCGGACGATCTCAAAGGGCATCGAGTCAACGGATTCGCCCCGCATTTGCGCGTCGAAGGCAGCAGACAGGTTTAACGCTCGCTCGAGAATAATTTCCCCGCCACCCAACCCTTGTTCCTCCTGTGCCCCCTCTACGGTTAGAGTGACGATCGACGCTTTCCCCCCATCGGGATCGACGATCTGAAACACTTCGGAGTCGGCGATCTCCAAATGCTTCCAATAATTCAACAGTTGCTCGAACTCGGCAGTCCCGAACACCCCTTTCACCATCCCGAGAAATTCCCCGTTTCCCGGATCGACAACCGCCTGAATCAGCTCGATACTGTAGGCATCGGCCGATTCGTCAAGTTGCGGGCGACCCATCCATCGACCTTCGGTTTTGCCCTGTTGCCACCACGCTTCATCCCGCTGCACGAAGTCAGAGGTGAGGTTGGTGGTGGCGATATTCAGTCCGTTGCGCTCGGTGACAAAGATTTCTGCAAATCCCCCCGCCTCGGCGAGTTCGCGCAGGTAATCGTTTAAGGGTTGGCTGGGGGCGAGGAGTTTGGTGGCCCGGAAGCGATTTTCCAGCTCGGAGATCGAGAGGTCGTCGAGTTCGTCGGCGGTGGCTCGGGCGGTACGGGTTCTGGCGGCTTCGGCGATCGCTGGATTTTTGGCGATCGCTTCGCAAGTGCGCCAACCGTCCTCGAGAATCCCTTCGATCAGTTCGGAGACTAAAAAAACGCGCTCTTGCAACGAGTTTTCCGCTTGGGCTTTTGCCTGCCGGTAAACGATCGCCCAACTCGTACCTCCCGCAATTCCCAAGGGAACGAGCACCACGGGTAAGAGGGTGACGAGGAGTCGATCGCGCAGGGTCATACCTTCGGGTTTCTCCGAAGCGGTAGGTCGATCGCCGAACAAATCCTTCGAGTTCATGCTTTTTGAGTCTTGGGGTAGTACTCTGTTAACTTGAAAACGAACGATAAACAGCGCGAGCAACATGCTCGAGCCATCGATCGCCATTTAACTGACACAGCAGTAGAACTATCTTGCTTTTTCGACCCAGGCCCCGATCGTCGAAACCACTTCTTCGATCGCCATATCTTGACGATTTTGAGTGGCTCGTTCGACGACTTCGACTTTACCATCTTTGAGCGATCGTCCGGTGACAATTCGATAGGGGATGCCAATTAAATCGGCATCTTTGAACTTCACCCCGGCCCGTTCGTCGCGATCGTCGAGTAAGGTTTCCACCCCGGCAGCGTTCAACTCCCGATACAGTTTTTCGGCCGCTTCCACTTGCTTGGCATCTTTGATATTCGGGATAATGACGATGGCGTGGTAGGGAGCGATCGCCACAGGCCAGATAATCCCATCTTTATCGTAAGATTGCTCGACGGCCGATTGCGCCAGACGGGAGACTCCCACGCCGTAACACCCCATCACCAGAGGTTGCTCTTCCCCCGCCTCGTTAGTATAAGTCGCCCCCATCGCCGTGGAGTATTTGGTTCCCAACTGGAAAATGTGACCGACTTCGATGCCGCGCGCGGTTTTCAGGGTTTGGCTGGGGTTGCCGACGGCGCGATCGCCCACTTTTGCCGTATCTAAATCGGTGACTCGTTCGGGCAGGGGGAAGTCTTTGCCCCAATTCGCCCCGACGACGTGATATCCCGCCTTGTTTGCCCCAGTGACGAAGTTTTGCAAATCGGCTACAGTGCGATCGGCAAATCGGAGAATCTGCGGCGCTAAATTCTTGTCGGTTTGGAGAAGATCGTCGCCTAAATCCGGGGCGATGTAACCCAGGGGTAGGGGTTGGGCCGCCCATTTGGCTTGGGCTGCGGCATCGGGAACCGTCAGGGCAATCACCGTCGTGCCGCCGTAGCGATCGGCTTCTCGGGTGAGGGCATTTTGCAATTTTACCTCGTTCACATCCCGATCGCCCCGAATGCTCACTAAGACGATAACCGTTTTGCCGCTATCGTAAACCGCCTGGTAGAGAACGTTTTTGACGATTTGGGTGGGGGAACAGGACAGGAAGTCGCACAGTTTGGCGATCGTTTCGGTACCGGGGGTTTCCCGTTTGGCAAATTCGGTAAATCCAGAGGGTTCGGCATCCGGGGGCAGGGCAACGGCTTTCTCTACGTTTGCCGCATAGCTGCCATCTTCGGTGTAGAGAACCTCATCTTCTCCGGCATCGGCGAGTACCATAAATTCCTGAGAACCCGCCCCACCAATTGCCCCAGAATCCGCTTCAACGGCAATAAAATCGAGTCCGCAGCGACTGATCGTATTGCGATACGCCCCATCCATATCCTGATAAGTCGCTTTCAAACTCTCTTCATCGGTATGGAAAGAATAGCCATCTTTCATGATAAATTCCCGCCCTCTCATCAATCCGAACCGGGGACGAATTTCATCGCGAAATTTACTTTGCAGTTGATATAAATGGAGGGGAAGTTGGCGATAGGAACGAATGGTTTCGCGGGCGATCGTGGTAATTACTTCTTCGTGGGTGGGGCCGAGTCCCATTTCCCGTTTTTGGCGATCGACCAGGGAAAACATGATCCCTTCGGCTTTGGTGTAAGTCTCCCAGCGTCCCGACTCCCGCCACAATTCTGCGGGTTGCAACTGCGGCAGCAAGCATTCCTGGGCCCCGGTGGCATCCATCTCTTCCCGGACGATTTGCGAGACTTTCTTGAGGACGCGCCACATCAGCGGCAGATAGGCATAGACCCCGCTGGCAATCCGCCGGATGTAACCGGCCCGCAGTAAGAGTTTGTGGCTGGGGATTTCTGCCTCTGCCGGGTCTTCGCGCAGGGTGACGAAGAGCATCTGTGATAGTCGCATCGCTGGTTTCCTGGATAATCTGGATTGTTCGCCTAACGTGAATTAGAACGGGAACGGGGAATAGTGAGAAGAAACAACGGTCGATCGGGGTTGAAGCTTCTCCGACATCCAGCATTATCGGATATATTGCGTCCGTCTCGATCGCCAATTGGGAATTTGAAAAGTCGATCGGGTCAATTAATCGGTAAATTTATACTACAAATACTTGACGATTTTGCGATATTTGTAAAAGTTTTGAATATGTGCTTTAACAAGTTCGATTTGACTTAAATTCTGCTTCAAAACTCATGTTTGCCGACCGGACTAAAGCTTTTTGAAATATCTGGCGATTGGGAGCAGCTCGAAGCCCGCTTTTTCATAAGTATGACGTGCCGGAGCATGACCGTCATCTCCTCCAGTTTCAACCATGGCGATCGAGATTTGGGCATCTTTCATCCAAGTCAGAGCAAATTTTATTAAAGCCGTACCAATTCCGCGACCTTGAAAATCCGGCTCGACAGCAACCATATAGATTTCACCCATGCTGTCCTCTGAATGCACTTTAACCGCAATAAAGCCCACAGTTAAATTCGCTTCAATCGCCACCCAGACATGGGTATCTTCCGCAGCGCAGACCTCCTCGACAGCCTTTTGCTGACTGACGCGCCAATTCTCGGGATAGAATGCCTGGTAGATATCGGCGTTCATCGCCTTTTGGAGCGAATCAAAAACAGGAGTCCAGGCTCGAAGAGAAAGACGAACGATCGTATCGAGATGTTGGGAGGTGTAGGGTTCAATTTGCATTTTGGTAGACTCCATCAGTTGCAAAAAACTCAATATTTCCCAATCTTATCGACCTGCTTTCAACACTCGTTCCGCCGTTACATTCAATGGAGGAAACGTCGGAGATAAAATCGCCTCTTGCCCCGTAAAACGTTGCTCTCGATAAGTTTCTTCCGCCAGTGTCAACACCAACACCACTTGACGCAGGGGATCGATTAACCAATACTCGGGAATCCCGCGCCGTGCGTATTCTCGTCGCTTCTCAACATAATCTCGGTCGTAATTCGGTTCCCCCGGTTCGCCGGGAGATACTACTTCCACTACCAACAGGGGTACGGGTTTGTCGTAGCGCAGAAGTGACTGTTTTTCCGAGATAACTGCCTCGTAAGATGCTTCCGAATGCACCGTTAAATCCGGGTCACGTGCCGTCACCGCTGTCGAACTCACCTCGATTAAATGCTTGTTGCCGATGCGATAGGGGGGAATTCCGAGTTGAGCAAAAGTCATCGCCAGAAAAAAGGCGATCGAGATATTTAACGCACTTTCAGCCCCCATTTCGACTAATACTCCATTAACCAGTTCGTATCGGGTATTAGTCCCATCGTCATAATTCAGGTACTCCTGAAGTGTCATTCGTCGGTGAGTTGAGATCGTCATCGATCGAACCTCTTGCGATAGTCCTAAATGTTCGAGAGCTGGAAATGTTACTTGTATTGACAGATATAAATCGTGACTTCTGTAAGTTAGAGAAGATTAGATGAGTATGGTATTAGAATTAAAAGCGTTGTGCCAACATAGCAATTTGTTTGGCAGTCTTCGCCTGTTCTGTCGAGTCACTTTTACGCCAGTAAAGTTCTTCTCCTACATAGGAGAGTTCTCTCTGTTCTGGAATAGTGATAACAATAACTCCTAATCCATAAAATTCATTGAAATCTATATGTGACAAAACTGATGTTTTAAGAAGTGGAGACATGTCCGAATTTTCTATTGCATCCTTCCATTTTGAAACATAGTTTTCTATTGATAAGTTAAGAACCTTAGCTTCTCGATTTACCCCTACAACAAATCGCTTTCCAACTTTCTTGGGTTCTATACCATCTAGTTGTTTTATTCGGTCTGCATCAGCATCTTTATCGGTCACACCAATAATCAACTTTCCCATGCGATTAGGACCGTTATTAGCTATGGCACAAATAGTTTTAATGACTTTCTTTAAAAGATTATCATCAATTGCACGTTGATTAGACAAAGAAAGAAGTCCTTGTTTTAGCTCATAGTCTGCAAGCTCAGATTCCGATCTTCTTATTGCAGCTTCAATATCAGTTGTTGCATGATTTCCGTAAATTTTTGATTTTATATCAGCTTCAACAAAAAATGGCTCTATTAGTCCTTTTATTTGATTAATATTATTACGTCGTTCTGTAGCTGACGTAGCATTTCTACCTGTTTCTATTCTTTCCGATAAATTTTTAATGGCTTGTCTAAGCCCTGAATAATCAGCTATTTTTTTACCCTCTTTAATAAATAGCTCGTGAACAGCAATAAAAAGTACAGCAAAGACAGAGGGGAAAGCATTTGTTGTCTTTTTCTTAAAAACAATAGTTCTTAGCTTTTCAGACTTACCTTCCGAGCAGATTTTAATAATTTCATCGATGCAGTATTTAAATTCTTCAGCTAACTTTGTACTACCATATACATCAAGCGCATTAGAAATTCGTTCGGATTCAGAGCTTTTAAGTGTATACACCTTATCAAGAGCATCCTTCGAGCGCTCAATGAGTTCTCCTCCCACAATGCATGCAGCTATATCTGCAATACATTGCTCATCCATACTATCTCTCAAATCAGTAGATCGTAGAATGCCTTGATTGACCCAAAAAACGTCCGTAGCCAGAATTTCATAGCCATGCTTTGTCTTGGGTAAGTCAATACTAATCGACGGCATCAATTGTAAAGTCCGAATATCATCAGTTTCGTCCCCTCGAAGAGTACAGGCAATTTCTCGAACCATATTAGAGAAATCATTTTGTACGCCAGCTTGACGCCTTTCTTGGTCACTAAGGCGACGTCCAAATGTATTAATTCGCTCGAAAACATCATTGACTTCTCGCTCGGTAGCATTTCGCATTACTGAAAACGCAAGAGTGTAGTCTAATATCATGCTGACTTCTTTCTGAGATAGACAGTCTGATGCTTCATTAGGGAAAAATAAGCTTTCATCTGCACGACGCTTAGCTGTTGGAAAATGCTGAATATTAAAAAACTTTCCGTTTATAGTGGAAAAGGATGTTTCAATAAATGACATAATCGCTTGCAGTCTTTGCAAACCGTCAATAATTTCGTAACATCCCGGTGACTTATCTAGCTCTGCAATTAAAATTGCAGGTACTGGATATTTTCTAAGAATTGACTCAATTAATTGTTGCTTTTCTTCGAGAGTCCATACTAGTTTTCTTTGATATCGACGATTAACATATAACTTTTCTTCGTCGTACCATGTATAGATGGACAAAATTGAGAGTGGTTGAGAAACTAATTCAGCCATTTTTATAGATGCTCGTTACAAAATAGTAGAGATTGATTATATACAAAATACAATGAGTATATATCGATAGCAAGGCGAGCATCTTGCTCGCCTTGCTGGAGAAACGAAACGATCGACCTAAAAATTCGATCGCTCTTCAACCGCCCCCTGCAACTTCTCCAACACCTCCGACACCGCCATCGCCCCCAACTCCCCAGAGGCGCGGGTGCGGACGCTCAAACTCTGCGATTCCACTTCCTTCGCCCCGACAACGGCCATCACTGGGATTTTCGCTTTCTCAGCATTGCGAATCGATTTGCCCAGCCGTTCGTGGCTGGTATCGGCGACAGCGCGAATCCCCAGCCGTTGCATCTGCGCCACCACGTCTTTAGCGTAGGGCAGAAACTCGTCGCTGACGGGCAGCAACCGCACCTGTTCCGGGGCCAGCCAGAGGGGGAAGTCTCCGGCATACTCTTCAATCAGGATGCCAATTAGCCGTTCTAGGGAACCAAAGGGGGCGCGGTGAATCATTACCGGACGCTGGCGAGAACCGTCTTCGGCGACGTATTCCAACTCGAACCGTTCGGGCAAGTTGTAGTCCACCTGCACGGTTCCCAACTGCCATTCGCGATCGAGTACGTCTCGGAAGATAAAATCGAGTTTGGGGCCGTAGAATGCAGCCTCTCCCGGCGCTTCAAAGGAGTCCATCCCCAGGGTACTAACCGCGTGGCGAATGGCATTTTCTGCCTTGTTCCAAGCTTCCTCAGAACCGATGTACTTATCAGAATCGGGATCGCGGAAACTCAATCGGGCGCGGAAATCTTTCAGTTGCAAACTGTCGAACACCGACAAAATCAGATCTACCACGTTGAGGAATTCCGATTCCAACTGTTCCGGGGTGACGAAGAGGTGGGAGTCGTCCACGGTAAACCCGCGTACCCGAGTCAATCCCCCCAGTTCCCCAGACTGTTCGTAGCGGTAGACGGTGCCGAACTCCGCCAATCGCATGGGCAAATCCCGGTACGATCGCAACTCGCTTTGATAAATTTGGATGTGGAACGGGCAGTTCATCGGTTTGAGGACGAATCCCCGTTCCTCGGCGGCCGATTCCTCATCTTCCGCCATCATCGGGAACATATCTTCCTTGTATTTCTGCCAGTGTCCCGAGATTTTAAACAAGTCGATACGGGCGATGTGGGGGGTGACGACACCGAGATAGCCCCGTTTGACCTGTTCTTCTTTGAGGAAGTTTTCTAAGGTCGATCGTAAAATGGTGCCTTTGGGAGTCCACAGGGGCAATCCCGGCCCGACGGGATCGGAAAAGACGAACAATCCCAACTCTTTGCCGACTTTGCGGTGGTCCCGTTTGAGGGCTTCGGCTTTGCGCCGTTTGTACTCCTGTAACTGTTCGGGGGTTTCCCAAGCAGTGCCGTAAATGCGCTGGAGTTGGGCGTTGTTGGCATCCCCGCGCCAATAAGCCCCGGCCACGGTTTCGAGATCGATCGCCTTGGGGTGCAAATCGGCGGTACTCTCGATGTGGGGGCCGGCACACAAATCCCACCAGCGATCGCCTAAATGATACAGGGTAATCGGCTCTTCAATACTATCGAGGATTTCGAGCTTATAGGGTTCCTGAATCTCCTCAATCCGCCGTTTGGCTTCCTCGCGAGACACTTCTTCCCGAATCACCGGCAATTTCTGCTTGATAATTTTCACCATCTCTTTTTTGATGGCTTTCAAATCCTTTTCGGTGAAGGGGTCGGGACTGTCGAAGTCGTAGTAGAACCCGTAATCCGTCCACGGCCCGATAGTCACTTGCGCCTTGGGAAACAGCTTTTGCACCGCCATCGCCATCACGTGGGAGGCGGTGTGGCGAATGCGTTTGAGGGAGTCGGATTCGCCGGTACGCGGCAGGTAAATTTTCTCTTGGGGTTCCGATGACGCTGGGGATGACGCTTGAGGTGACGCTGGGGATGACATGGGCTATTGCACGGTTTTGGGTGATTGATAAGAGCGATATAGTCGTTTGTACTACAATTATAATACGCAATCCGGATTCTTCATTATATTATCGGACGATACCGGGGCGATCGGGTGGAGAGTTTGGGATTTAGAGTGTGTGGGGGTTCGCGACTTTGTAGATGTCTAAAACCCTTCGAGGTCGTTCTTGCCAATAACTCGACCGCTTTCTTGCCGTGCGCGGACAGCGATGAACCGAAGCATTACTATTGTCGATCGGAGGTTTTCGCCTTTTGAATCATTTCTTGAATAGTTTCAGTTTCGCCTATTTCGTAAAGGCTAATCAAACCATCCTCAATGGTGAAGATTTGCCGAACTGTTGCATCTGCAAGTAAATTGCCTTGTAAATCTTTGATGACTTGATGGACGATCACAACATTTCGATTATTTTCGTCCGTCTCGAATTTTAGCGTTTCAAGCTCCGGTTGAATATCTTTAAATTGATTCGTCCAGTATTCGCGCACTGCGTCGCGTCCGTAAACAAAACCGCCTTCCACTCCGTTTGCCCATTTCACGTCTGGGCGCATAGACGAGATAATCTTTTCAATTTCACGGTTATTAAAGGCATCGTATAAATGTTGTAAAAATTGTTGATTTGAACTCATGATTATCACCTTATGCTACGAGTTTTATTAAAACCAGAAAGCAGAACAATAGCAGCTTCTTTGCCATTCGTTAATCTTATCTAAAAAGTGGGCAGTTAGACGACGAACACTCGCTTCAATTTGAGATTTAAAAACTGCCCACCCTACAACTTACACTTTAGAGCTTCCCTACCCGATCGATACTGAGTGCAAACGAATCTCGCAGTGGGGAAATTCTGGAACAGTTGCAGTAGAAGGAAGATCGAAAAAGACGATGAATCGCGCGGTGGGAACTAGGCGGCGCAAACAGCGCAGATGTCCTTCGGCATCAGATTGGCTGCGGAATCGCCCGACGATCGCATTTTGTAAATTCGGAAGCTGACGGGCAATCGCCCAAGGATACAACATTTGGCTGTATTCTGGGCTGTTTGGTTGATATGGCATAATGACTCTATCCCTTTTATGGGTGAACTTGAAGGCGCTAGCGAATCTCTTGGCGGGGATGTTCTAGCGCCTCTTTAGTCAAGATTAAAGTACAAGTGCGTCTAAAAAGTCAATACTTAGCGCTAAAACTTAACGCTAAAACTTACGGTCAATGGAATAAACTATGGACTTGAGAGCCTTAAGGGAACGGGCAGGGCTGAAAGTCATAGAAGTGGCTCAAACACTCCGGTGTTCGGAGTCCTCGATTCGCAATTGGGAAAAAGGACGCACCACGCCGAAAATGGAAGTTTGGCAAGTGTTTCGCCTGCGAGACGTGTATCGATGCACCGAAGCCGAACTCGAACGGGCGGTGGAAATTTCCATGGAAACTGGGGAAAAATCAGCTCGATCGCTTTAACTGGATTATTTTTTGCAGCCCAACGATAACGAACCACAAAGGCACAAAGGACACAAAGGTAGGAGTCGGGCGGGCAGTTGGAAGATATTCAGTTCAAGCCAAAGGGTGCAGAATTGTCCACCCTACAACTTTGCGAACTCTTCCACCTCAGCAACTTTCGCGGGTAAATCCAGTTCTCGGTAGAGGTTGGCGCTGTCGGAGAAGTATGTTCGCGCCGTTTCCTCCTCTCCCCGGTGTCGGTGGATTTCGCCCAGGAGTTTGAGGGCTTTGGCTTGCAGTTTGCGACGGTTGAAGTCTTGGAAGGTTTGCAGGGCTTCTCGGGCGAGGGTGAGGGCGGTGTCGGGGTTGTGTAATGCCGGGACTTCTAGGTAGGCGCGGGCGATATCCAGGGCTTCCTCGGCGCGGCTGACGGTTTTTCCCAGTTGGGTGAGGGAGTCGAAACCCTGGCGGTAGTTGGCTTCAAATTGGGCGATGCGTTCGGGATACTCGGGACTATTGGCTGGGAGGTGATGCAGGAATTCGGCGCAGATGAGGGCGAGGACGATGGCATCGTAGGCGAGGCTTTCTCGGTATTCTCCGGCAGTATCGAGTTGGATGGCGTGTTGGATATTTTGTTCGGCTTCGGTGAGGAGGGAGGAGTTGAGGGTGTTTTTTGCCATTAGGCGTTGGGTATTGCCGATTTGCCGATACCGTCGTGCCGTACTTTCATTGTGTTCGAGTTTCTGGTATAAATCGCAGCTTTGTTGGAAATATTCGATCGCTTTTGGGTAATCTTCTAAATCTCGGTAACAACTTGCTAGCCAAGATAGTTGATTCGCGACATCTTCCTCTTTCTCTAATTGTTGATAGAGTTCGCGGCTTTGTTGGAAATATTCGATCGCTTCTTCGTATTTTTTCCAATCTTGATAAATTTTTCCTAGTTGATAGTAGGCTGAAGCAATTTTTGTTTGGTCATCAAGCTGTTTACGAATTTTTAACTCCTGAATTTTGCACTCCACACCTTTATGATATTTTTGTCTCTGATGATAGCAATCTCCCATCATCAACCACAAATCAGCAATTTCTTTCTGTCGATCCAGCTCTTTATAAATAGTTTTGCTGTTTTTAAAATATTCGATCGCTTTCTCATATTTTTTTAAGCCCGTGTAAGCTAGACCTATATAAGAATAAGTAAAAGCTATTCCCTGTCGATCGTCAAGCTGCTGACGAATCTCTAAATCTTTAAATTGAAACTCTATCGCTTTATCAAATTTTCTCCATAACAGGTAAACTGTACCGATATTAAAATATGCAGAAGCAATTTTCGGTTTGTCATCAAGTTGTTGACAAATTTCTAAGTATTTGAATCCGTACTCCAATGCATCTCTGTATTGTTTTATCTTTTGATAGCAATCTGATAAAGAGTAATATTGATTGGCTAAGTCCTCTTGTTGACCCAGTTCTTGGTAAATATCACAGCTTTCTTGATAACAATCAATGGCTTCTTCATATTTTTTACAGTTCTGATATAATTTTCCTAGCTCACAGTAAGCGATAGCTAAATTTTGTTTATTATCTAGATGCTTACATATTTCTATACACTGCTGTTGACATTCGATAGCTTCTTCATATTTATCCGCATTGCGGTAGCACTCAAAGAGTCGATATAACGAGGATGCAATATTAAACTTTAGCGATAAATTTTGAAAAAGTTGTAAGCTTTGTTGATAAGAATAAATTGCTTCTTCATATTTTTTCCAATTTTGATATATGCTTCCTAATCTAAAGTAAGATGTAGCTAGGTTGATTCGGTCTTCTAGATTCTGAAAAATTTTAATACATTGCTGTTGACATTCGATTGATTCTTTGTATTTATTTTGAAGTTGATAGCAAAGTGCTATGTTTGCCCACAGATTTGCAACCTCGTGTTGTTGATTTAATGTTTGGCAAAGATGACGACTGTTTGTGTAATAATTAATCGCTTCTTGGTATTTACCCCAAAATCGATAAATTTCTCCAAATTGATAGTACGATAAAGCAACTTTAGAGCGGTTGTTAAGACTCTTATGAATTTCTAAGTTTTGCTGTTCGCATTCTAATGCTTGTTGGTATTGCTTTAACTCTCGATGGCATTTTGCTAAGCAAGACCATAAAATAGCTTCATCTGATTTAGGCTCTAACTCTTGACAAATTTGAAGACTGTGGTGGTAGGAAAGAATTGCTTCTTCATATTTTTTAAAATGCTCGTATAATTGACCTAGACGAAAGTGAGCTAAAGCTATATTGAATTGATCGTCTAACTGCTGGTGAGTTTCTACACACTGCTTTTGGTAATTAATAGACTCTTCATCTTGCTCTAAGTTTCGACAAATTTTACCCAATTGATAGTAAGCTGAAGCGACATTTACCTTACAGTCAAGTTGCTGATTTATTTCTAAATATTTTAGAGAATATTTTAATGCATCCTGATATTTTTTCCAATCTATATAACATTGTGCATGGTTATAATATAAGCTAGATATTTCTAAGGTTATATTGAGCTTATTGAATTTTTCGAGACTACTATTATAATACAGGATAGCTCGATCGTATTTCTTCCAATAGTGATATATTAGACCAGTATTTAATTCTGATAGCGCTATATCTTCTTGTAAATTCAATTCTTTATAAATTTTTAAACTATCTTCTTGAAATTCAAGAGAAAGCTCATATTGTTTTAGTTTTTGATAACATTTTGACATACAACGATATTCAAAAGCTACATCTATTTTTTGATTTTCTTGACTATACAATTCACAACTTTTCTTATAGTAAATAATAGACTCTTGATATTGATTTTGTTTTTGAAGAGCAAAACCAGCTTTAAAATATGCAAATGCTAGCTCTTTTGGAGAAATTAATTTTTGTGAAAATTCAAGTTTATTTGATTTGTTGTTAGAAAAATATAGAAAACAATATATTTCTACTGCTTTTAATCGGATAAACTTGGGTAAAGATATATCGTAAAAGTATTTTTTTAATTCTTTGGAAATTTCTTTGATTAATCGATCGCATTTTAGTTCTTGAAGTAAATTCGAGAAATCTTCAATACTTAAAATTCGCTTATTTATTTTCGCTGCACTATTTTCTTTAAATTCATCTGACACCAACAACAAACAACTAAAAAAAGATATTACATTTACTAAGTCGGAATAAATTTTTCCATTTATTTCTAGCTCGTTTAATATTTTAATTGCGAAAATTATAAACTTTCGCGTTTTAGATCTATTGCTTTCTAGGATTGTAGAAATTAAATTAAATATATTTTTAATTGGTGTAATTTTTAAAATATTCGTTTTCTTTGAAAATAAATTTAAATGATTTTGAAAACGAAAAACTATATTAATAAAGTAGCAATATTTTTTGGAATTAAAATTTGTCTTAAGTACAAGTAAATAGTCAAAAAGATTTTCAACGACTTGAGAAGCTTTAAGGGGACTAGACCTCCCACAATATCCCAACGCCAGCAAAATTGGTTCTTCCCAACGTGCATCCTCCCAGTGGCGGCGAATCAACGCCAGCATTTCCCCCGAATCGTTATCGGCAATATACCGCGCGGCAAAATACTCCTCGAACGTCAGGTGCATAAACCCGTAGAACCCCGGTGCGCGTTCCACGAATAACCCCGTCGTCTCTCGCACTCGCCGCAAAAACGCCTCCACCGCCTGCCGTACCGATGGCGAATCCGGTTCCTCGTCGTTCAGTTCCGCCAACTTCTCCGCCAGCTTCGCCTCCACCTCTTCCTGACTCACCAACCCCGACGGCTTCTCCTCGTGCATCCAGTACGCAAGCGGCGCAAGTAAATCCACCACCTCCGTTTCCTTCAGCAGCACCTTCTCCCCATCGGGTAACTTTTTCCCCAGTTGCCAGTCTTCCGTCAGGGTTTTCACCGCCAGCGCGTACAGTTCTACCCGGCGATGGGGTAAGCGGGAACCGTTGCGGTGAATCAGCGCCAAAATCGTCAGCAGCAGGGGATTTCCCGTCAGGCGCTTTACCCCCTCGTTGCTGTCGATGGCACCCAGCAACCCTCGTACCTCTTCCTCGGCATTCCGTTCCTGGCGTTCCGGCGTAGCATCCGGCTGTTGCGCCTGTTCCACTGCCAAACACCAACGGCGCAGAAACCGTTCCACCTGCTCGGATTCCATCTCAGTAATGGTGAAATGCCCGAAGCGCGCGCTCAGATTCACCTCCCGATACCCGGCAATCCGGCTAGTGATGACAAACTTATTCCCGGCATAAGCGCTGACAAATGCCTCAATCCGATCGACAATTTGCTTGCGGCTGGATCGATCGAAAACTTCATCCAACCCATCCAGGAGGACGATACACTGCCCGGATTGCAGCTTTTCGCACAGCAGTTGCGCCACCTCCTCCACCGAGATTTCCGTCGATGCAGCCGTAAGCTGGGTTTCCCACTGGCGGTAAAACTGCTGCAAAAACTCATCTAACTTCAAATCCGGCTGAGTCGCTAGTTTTTCCGCATAGTCGGCGATACGGAAGAAAATCGGCAACCGCGTCTGCCCCAAATCCTCCCCGTCTTCCCCCGCCAATACCGTCTCTTCCTCATCCCGTCGCGCCGTGGCAAAATGAAGCGCCAAATACCGCAGCAGCGTGGTTTTTCCCGCCCCCGGATCGCCCAAAATCACGCTGTATTGCTGGTTCCGCACCGCTTGGGCTAAATCCACTTTCTCCGTAACGGTTTTCGACGAACCCAAATCCGGGGAACCGAAATCCGGGACAAAATCGGGAATGATGGGTTCGAGTTCGTCGGCAAAGGATTTACCCAAAGACTTGCCCAAAGATTTGCCGGGAGAACGCCGCGCCGCCGATTCCATTTCCCCCTTGCTGCGGCTGGCAACTTCCACCTGCCGTTCCCCCCGTAGAGAGACGTAAACGCGATCGAGAAATAAGTCTACCTGGCGCTGTACCTGCATCACGCCGCCCATTTTCAGGGCAGAATTCTCGGCAATCAGCCATTCGAGATAGGGATACAACAGCGGTTCGAGGCGGGGACGAGTCTCAAAGGTTACCACCTGTTCCCGCCAATCCCAAAAATCCGGGGCGCGATCGCGAAATACCTCTAAATACTCCCTCCGATTCAACCAAAATACCAGCACCAAATTGCGGCTGAAGAGCATCTCCCGCCCCAAATTCAACTGCCGCAGTTCCCTTACCTGCCGGGGGAGAGGAAGGCGATCGATCCCAAACGCCATCACCACTCGCCGCGTCCCCTCTAGCAAGGGTTTCAGCCCGCTGAGAAACGGATGCAGCGACTCATCGCTATAGAAAAAGTTCTGCACCGCAAACTCCTCCTCGCACTCACCCAGCAACGCCCTGAGTTCCCCCACCACCGGATGTTTCGGGCTGCTATCGGGGGCAACGGCAAAAACGATCGTCGTCCCGTCAGACAGTTCGAGAACGTTAACGAGGTTTTCCAATTCAGTGCGATCGTTTTGGGTTAGGGAATTTTCAGGTGTTGGTGTCATTGTTAATGCGAGCAGTGATACCGATAGCGTTTCCAACCGTAATAAGGAGCAAAAACTGTAGGGGCGGGTTTAGCTAAAAGTCATGCCCTCACAAAAATCTCAAATTCAAACCCGCCCGATCGATTGATTCAATTGTGTCAACATTTAACCTACTGATAGCGTTTCCAACCGTAATAAGGAGCAAAAACTGTAGGAGCGGGTTTAGCTAAAAGTCATGCCCTCACAGAAATCTCAAATTCAAACCCGCCCGATCGATTGATTCAATTGTGTCAACATTTAACCTACTGATAGTGTTTCCAACCGTAATAAGGAACAAAAACTGTAGGGGCGGGTTTAGCTAAAAGTCATGCCCTCACAAAAATCTCAAATTCAAACCCGCCCGATCGATTGATTCAATTGTGTCAACATTTAACCTACTGATAGCGTTTCCAACCGTAATAAGGAACAAAAACTGTAGGGGCGGGTTTAGCTAAAAGTCATGCCCTCACAAAAATCTCAAATTCAAACCCGCCCGATCGATTGATTCAATTGTGTCAATATCTCATCAAAATCAACCAAAATTGTGCGAGTATTGAAGGCCGTTCAGATACATCAGGCAAGGGCGGGTTTTGATTTATAGCGATCGAGCATAGCAAGATTTTCTGCTAAACCCGCCCCTACAGTTAATTCCCCCTTTTCCACCGTTCCAAATCTTCGAAAATCATCGGATTGACATCGAACCATTTCCCAACATCCCGATTGTAATATCCCAAAATAAATTTATTTTGCAGTAATTCATCAGTATCCTCTGTCAAACGTCCGGTACGATGAACGATTTCTAATTTAGGATAGTCAGAATCTCGTAAAGTATAGGTTTTTCGTTCTTCCCGAATGGCATCTTTCACAATTGTTAAATCGATTTGAGATAATCTGTGCCTAGCTGCAATTTCACACGCTTTCCGGGCAAGGCGAATCAAATCTCGCAGAACACCACCGCTTTTTTCAGAAATCAATTCTAGTGCATCGGAAGCAAATAAATTTGTGTAATTCGCTCCCAATCGCTTTAACCGCCGCTGGATAATCATCCTTAGTAATTCTCGTCCCTTAAAATCTGGAGTTGCTGTCGGTTTAGCATTCTCATCGCATTCAAATACAGGAACATTGACTAAATCGAGACATTCGTTAAAAATTTCTTTCGGTTGGGTGAAGTGAGGAGAATAGCGTACGGAAGCCGGAATGGTATAGATAATATGACAGTTGAGCGATGTCATTAGATCGTCGGCAAACATTTCGAGTGCCGTTCGATAATTGTGGCGATCGAGTCCATCTACGATCGCGAAGAGTTTTTTATTCTGAGATGATTCTGCCGCGTCAATAATATCATTAACTCGCGTTAAAATTTCCGTCAGCGCAGGACGAATATTTTGAGTCTTCGTCTGTTTTCGAGTAAAGCCAATTCTAAGATTAACTCCCAAATTTTTCAGGAAATCTGGTGTTGAGATGCCATCTTCTACAATTTCGTCACATTCTTTAATGACAGTTCGTAAGCTATCGATCAAAGCCTTTTCCAGTCCTGGCTTTATCTGCCATTTTAGAGTGTTAATCGTGCGAAGAATCTCCACTCCAATCAGAACAATGACCTCTGCATAACCGATATTAAAACGTTCGAGAGCATTCGCCGTATCCACCCAAATCGCGGTACATTCATGTTTGAGACGTTCGTCGATGCACTGTTGTAATTTTCGCAGTTCCGTGGTTTTGCCCCCGCCTCGGTGTCCCGCCAGCAAAAATTTCGCCGGATCGTCTTCCAATTTCAGCATCTCAATTAAGTCTTCAATCGGGCTATCGGGACGAGGAACGTACAATTCTCTTAAGTCTGACTCACTTGCGAGAGGTTCCTCGGGCTTGAAGAGTTGATAAACGGGTTTCCAGAATTTGGTATTGCTCATTTCTCGCTATGCATCGTGCAGGACTCGGGGCGAATTGTGTAGAAAATGTAGATGCACGAAAGCTGAGACTCGATCGAGATTTTTGATATTATAAATGCTTTTTTAAATTCAGCAGGTTGAGAAAACGGCTTAGTTTGCCTAGATATATCAATCGCTTTTCGAGTGAATTATTTCGATCGCTGAGTCATTAAACAGACCAAAAACAATTGAACTGCCTATTTTGCAATGTCTGTATTTAATCAATTCTCTCGACTCGCAGCCAATCCCCCGCCTCGTTAAACCATCCCCAACCCGAAATCGCCGTACCCGAAGTGTAGGTTTGCAATTGCTTGTCGAGCTCTGGTTGCAGGGTGACGATTTGCCAAATGCGATCGCCCTTCTTCTCAAATACCTCTAAGCTGTAGTCTTGCCAACCGTTGCGCTGAAATATTCCCGAAAAAGCTGTGGTTGTGATTCGATCGCCCCTTCTCGATGTATCTCGATCGATTTCTCCAGAACTGGGATACTTCTCGGGATTTGCCAAGAAATATCGCTGCCACTGCAACCAATCCTCATCCTCTGCCAGAGAGTCGAATAGCGGCACCAAAGCGGCTGGGACGGTAGGTTCTTCGAGTAACGCCTGTTGTAGCTTCTTCACGGGCAAATCCCGAGGCTGAGTGCCCAATTCGACGCAAAGTGCTGCCGCCATCCCTGCCGCTTGCCCAATATTCATCACCACCGGTTGCAGGCGAGTTGCCCCGTTGGCGATGTGGGAGACAGATATATTTTTCTCGCAAACCAGCAAGCCATCAATGGTAGCCGGAACCAGACAGCCGTAGGGCAGGGTAAATGGGGTTCCGGTAACGCGCCCGCCCCAGCGCGTGGATTTGGGTTCGAGGGGAAGGTGATATCCAGGATAGTGGCGATCGTTCTGGTAATTCCCGATCGCAATACTACTCGCATTCAAAGATGCGGTGTTCCCCCCAGGGATGGGTAAAATATCCTGTTCTCGCACGGTTTCGAGTCCCACGAGTCGGCGGCTTTCGCGGTAGTAGGGATGAAGGGCAAACGCGGAAGAGACAGCATTATTTTCACCCAAAGCTGGAAAGATCCCCTCCGCCAAACCGTAACGCCGCCCCACCTGAGTTTGGACGAACCGGGCAAAACTTAGGCTGTGCCAGTAGGCTTCTTGGAGTACCTCCTGCCGCTGACTCGCACCACCCACCAACCGTTCTAAATCTTCTCCATAGTCGTTCCCATGTTGCGGCCAGTTCACCATATATAGATCTTCTGACAATTGACCGTAACTGAGAAATTTCTCCGGCGTATAACCCTCCAACGCCCCAGTAAATCGATCGGGGTTATCTGTGGGCGGCGCGGGAATTTCCGGGGCGATCGCATCTTCGCCAAAATCCCGCAGCAACACCACCCAGGTGAGGGCTTGAACGGGAAAGCGATCGCTCAATTCGTTCGGTGCAGTGGGGGCGCTGGGTTCGTTCCATTCTAGTTGCCAGTCCCAACCCCATCGATAGGGAATCTCCCCCAATGCCAGCACATCTCCCAATTCCGTCCCATCGAGAACGATATCGGCATCAATTTGGTAATTATCGAAGCGCACTCCAGTAATGCGATCGCCCGTGCGATACACTTCGCGGGGAACCTGCCCCCAAATCCAGGTTAAATTGGGTAAAGCTGCCACCCAATCGGCAAAAATCTCGGCACCGATGCGGGGATCGAAGGTAAAAAAGCTCACCCAAGCCCGATCGAAACCCCCCGGTTGTCGTCGCTGGAGTTCTCGAAGAAACGTCCCCCACAATCCCGTCTGAAACGCCGCCAGTTCGTTACCATCGGGGGCAGAAACTCCCGCAGCCGTCAGCATTCCCCCCAACCAGGGAAACTCGCTAACGAGCACCGTACGGACTCCTCGACGTGCAGCTTGAATCGCGGCGGCAGTTCCTCCGGTTCCCCCACCGACGACCAAAACTTCGGTTCTAAAACATTCTATTTTGGGAAGGAATGGAATCGTGCGACGGGAAAACATGAGGATATCGAGCTAAATAAATTCGTCAAAAAGCTAAGATAAACTTACCAAGAAAATTTTCCAACTTTTCTATTTTTTCCTTCATAACTTTAGATGCATTGAAGCATTAATCTCGACTCACTTCTGTAAAAACCCGGAATCCCTTACCCAAACTGAAAAATCACCTCCTCTAGAACTTAACAAACCGATACTTACGAGCTTAAAAATGCTTCATAGACTCAGCAATGTTACGGAGATCTGACGCTACAGATGGAGTAATAGATGGAGTAATAAAAGTATTTTCCGGTAGATGAGTAACATTTGCCATTCCAAATCGAGCCACAGACCTCAGATTCTCCAGAGCGATGCTGACAGTCTATGGCATACAATAGGTAGTCGTAGGAATCGTAGAGAAATCACGGATGCGATTCTTGTTGGGTGCAGTGTACCCTAAACTCAGACACTATACTCATTAAATCTCCCAGAAAGCAGAGATATTGGCTCGGCGCGATCGGGCTAGTATGCAGACGGGGTGCATCAGTAGAGTGCGATCGTTCCAACACTCAAGCGAGCCATGACTAAAGCGTTCACTGCAAGGTTGCCGCACGTCGCCAAGCCTACTCTAACCCAAAGAAAATCGCCACGACTTATGCAGCCATCGGTCGATTCTGCTCAGGTGGGGCAGCAAATTACTCAGCTCCTGAGCGAGAGCGTACAGATGGAAATCGTTCCATCTCAAGTCGCAAAAATATTGAGTCAGGTATTTCCAAATACCGAGTGTTCGCTCGCAATTTGGGATGGGGATCGGTTTTGTTCGGATGCCGTATCTTGGGTCGAACCTTCTCCTACTTCTTCAGATTCAACCTCGCTGGATTTGTGGCAAGATGCCAAACTAATGCGTCGGTTGAAAAACTCGAATATTCTATCGATCTCCAATATCGAACGAGGGACGAAAGTGAGTGGGGTTCTCGCATCGCAGTGCAAAGCGCTGGGAATTCAATCGATCTTAGTGGCGACGACTCGCTTTCAAGGGAAACTTAATGGGGCGATCGCTATGGTTCGATCGCAGACTCACTGCTGGAGCGTTGCCGAAGAAGAGCTGCTCAAATCTATTTCAGTTTCGGTGGCCAGTGCGATTTCTCACGTCTTGCAAGCACGTGCTTTGATTTCTCTACAACGCCGGACTCGCGCTTTCTATCACCAACAAACGTTGATGGCTCGGCTGACAAAAGCCATCCAAAACTCTCTAGATCTGACGCAAATTCTCCAAGAAGCAGTTGAAGGCATCACCCAAACTCTCGAAGTCAACCATGGTTTGGTGATTTTGGTCAAACATACCACGGCCAAATTTCCCGATCGTCCCTCTTTCGCGCTGAGTACCGGGGAATCCGAACGGGGGGAAGACAAAGATCGAGAGCACTCGTCCGTTCCCGATGCCAGAATTACCGTGGTGGGTCAGTGGTTGGTGAATGAAGAAGGGCAAACCGTTGCTGTCGATTCGACACCGGAGTCCCCTCGATCGAGCCAAGCCATTCATTTCAAACAGTCGTTTATGATGTCCGAGTGCGTCTGGTGCCAAGAAGCATTCCGACGCGCGCCGCTCCCCCTGGCGATTTCTGGGAAAGAAGTCCTTGCAGAAAACCTCGATGGCGCGATCGCCCCGATTTTTCAACCGCAGAAAATGCCTGCGGTTCTCTTGGTTCCCCTGATCAGTCCGAGCGAGAATGCCAAAGGTTCGATCTTGGGATTTTTGGTGTTGCAAAACGATCGACCTCGCTCTTGGAAACCTGAAGAATTAGAACTCGTTAAGTTAGTCGGAAATCAGTTGAGTAACGCCCTGATTCAAGCGCGAACTTTACATAAGGTGCATACGATCGTCGGGGATCGCACCGATCAGCTCAAGCGCAGCATGGACGTGCAAGCCAAACTCTACGAGCAAACTCGCCGCCAAATCGAACAACTACGCACCCTCAACCAACAAAAAGACGAGTTCCTCAGTACGATCTCTCACGAACTCAAAACGCCGCTGACGAGTATGACCCTGGCGATTCGGATGTTGCGCCAATCGGATATAGATCCAGAACGTCAAGCGAAGTACTTGGATATTTTAGAGGAGCAGTGCCTTCAAGAAACCAATCTGGTTAACGATTTGTTGATGTTCCAACGCTTGGAAGCCAAGCAGGTCGATTTGAAGCTCAACTCGATCGATTTAGTGGAGCTAATTTCAGAATTGGGCGATCGGTTCGAGCCGCGCTGGCAGAAGAAAGACCTAGAATTTTCCGCTAAATTTCTCCAACCTTCGTTAATGCTGCAAAGCGATGCTGACAGCCTGCGGCGGATTTTGGAAGAATTGCTCACCAATGCCAGTAAATATTCCAACGCCGGAACGACCGTATGTTGCACGACGGTCGAGGAAAAATCGACCAGTGGCGATCGAGTGGCGATCTCGGTGACCAATCTCGCTCCCGAAATCTCCCAAGAAGATTTAAACCATCTCTTCGATAAGTTTCGTCGAGGACCCGATGCCACTCAACAAGCAGTAGCCGGAACGGGTTTGGGTCTGGCGCTGGTGAAGAGCCTCGCTCAATTTTTGCACGGAACGATCGAAGTCTCCAGCCAACCCACGCAAGAGCCAAATACTTGTGAAATTTGCTTTACCCTGACGCTACCGTTGTGCCTGGATAGCTCGTTGTTGGGCGATACTTAGGTGGCGATCGGCTGACGATCTCTGATGGTATAGACGAGAGGTAAGCATTCAGCCATCAGCCGTCAGCTTGTTGCGAATCCCAAACGCGGAAATTTCAACGGACTCGCCGATCGAGAGGATAAATTTCATCCATCGAGAAAACTTACGCTTCAACAAATGCTCATGGTGTTTTCGTCCAAAGCCGATCGCGCGCGTGACTCCGCACGGAGTATCGCGCTCATGCTGAATGCTGACGACGAGAGATTCGATCGCTTCAATTCACATCGAGATCGTCGATCGTATATTTCTATCGATCGGAAGAGTTGATTTTTACATCGAGTGAGATAAAGTGTTGGCAAAAGTATGGCGCTCGCCATTACAATCTCAGAAAATATCTCACTCAAAAAATATGTTTAATAGTTGGGAAAATCTACTGCATACCTTAACAATTGGTAGCCTTGCTTATATTATTCTAGTCGGTTTGTTGCGAATTTCCGGAAAGCGAACGCTATCAAAATGGAATGCTTTCGATCTGATTGTAACTGTGGCTTTCGGCTCGATTTTGGCGACAACCTTTCTTTCAACAGATACATCTTTACTTCAAGGCTTATTAGGCTTTAGTTTATTAGTCCTATATCAATTTATAATTAGTTGGCTGTCCGTCCATTTCCAACCCATACAAAAGTTGGTAAAAGCTCAACCGACCTTATTACTCTATCGGGGTCAATTTCAACATCGCTTTCTTCAACAGGAACGGGTAACACAAGGAGAAGTTCGAGCGGCCGTTCGAGCTAACGGTAACGGAGCACTAGAGAATGTGGCGGCAGTTATCCTCGAAACCGATGGTAGCTTTAGCGTTATCGAGACCTTAGATGCATCGACTTCTGCTCTGTGTGACGTTCGCGGCTATTCTCAAGTAACCGATATTTCGGCTCGCAGTGCCCCAATATCTAACCTGTGAATTCACGAGACGACTCAAGCTGAGAAAATGAGGCAGATTTAGATACATGAAGTGGGCTGTTTGTCAATCGAAAATATCCAAACATTCCGATTTTCAAACAACCCACTCAATCCCAAATTACCGAGTCCAGCTATCAGGTGAAATATTTCGTATTCGGAACGATACCAAAGAACGCATATTCGTACCACGCCGTCCAAATAAAGCTGCGAATCCAGCGGCGACGCTTCTGAGGATGAATTTCGTAATCAAACGTACCCCGACTGGGATCGATCGAAGCTAAATGCTTGTTACAATCGCATCCATGCTGATAAGTAAAGCCGTATTTCGAGGCAATACTCTGAAGCTTCATTTGGATGGCAAAGACTTTCCCAGCGTGCAGGACTGCATCCCAGGGGCGTTTGACATCACGATCGCGGGGATCGTAGCGTAAAGCCCGTTCTTCAAACAAGTCTTCTTGGTAAATCGGTGAAAGATTGACGTGATAGAAACTTGCCGGAAGCTCGTAACCGAATTCTGCAAACAATTCCATGCCGATGCGAATCACATCGATCTGGTTTTGGCGATCGCCCCCAGCCGACTCGAACTGTTCTAAAATCCGGGCAAAGTCCGGATAGCTGCCAACTTGAAAATCGACTCCGTAGAATTCGAGAGTTTCAAGAGCAAGCTGTCCGAAGAGTTCGCAGAATGCAGGTTTGAGATGTTCGAGTTCCGGACGCTCGTTAAACAAGTCCACGTCGCCGCATTCGAGCTTGTATTGGAACAACTGCGCCATTTCCACAAAACTTTGGGTATCGGCAAGCCCGACCTCCACTTTACCGCTCGCAATATCTTGCCAAACGGGCGGTAGTTGAGAAACCGCAACGGCATTTTCTCCGGCGATCGCCCGCACCCCAGGCGCTTCAACTAGAAGCATTCGTTACCTCCAAAACAGATAACTACAGTAAACACTGTTTCGGAATGTACTCCTCCAGTTGGGGTCTGTCAACAGGCGATCGACCCCCCGCTCTCAAAAAAGGCATCAAGAGCGTTCGTCCTCCCTTGCTCTAGAGACCCCGCCGATATTCAGAATCGATTCAAAATCGATGACCGGCTCGGTTGGGACCGACAGAAACGCTAAACTAAGTTAAGAAGCATGTGTGCGATCGGACACCGACTCAAGGCAATACGTACCGAGTATATTTTTATGAAACGTTCCTGGACAAACGCCGAATTCGATCGGCAACGGGGGAAATTTTCGACACCCAAACCGACACTCTCGAACACTTCAGTAAAACCCCGCTGGCGTTGGCGTTCGATCGCGGCTAGTTGGGCGATCGTCCAGACCTTACTCCTAGGAACTCCCGCTTTTGCCGATGGGGAAAAGGACACTCTCACTTACGGTCAGCTGCTCGAGAAAATCGAGGCGGATGAAGTGGAAAAAGTCGAACTCGATCCGGCCCAACAACTGGCCCAAGTTCGCTTGAAAAACCAACCGGAAAACCAGCCATCCTATCAAGTTAAGCTCTTCGAGGCGAATCCGGAGTTAATCGAGACACTACGAGATAACCAAATAGACTTTGAAAGTAATCCCACCCCGGATAATAGTGCGGCTCTGGGAATTTTAGCCAATTTAATGCTGGTGTTTTTGCTGATTGCCGGATTGATGCTGATCGTCCGTCGCAGCAGCCAAGCGGGAAATAACGCCCTCAACTTTGGCAAATCGAAAGCCCGGTTCCAGATGGAAGCCAAAACCGGAGTTATGTTCGGCGATGTGGCCGGGATCGAGGAAGCCAAAGAAGAACTCCAAGAAGTCGTCACCTTCCTCAAACAACCGGAACGATTTACCGCCATCGGGGCGAAAATCCCCAAAGGCGTATTGCTCGTCGGACCGCCGGGAACGGGAAAAACCTTACTGGCAAAAGCGATCGCCGGGGAAGCGGGGGTTCCCTTTTTCAGTATCTCCGGCTCCGAATTTGTCGAAATGTTCGTCGGGGTGGGTGCGTCGCGGGTGCGGGATTTGTTCCGCAAAGCTAAAGATAACGCGCCGTGTATCGTCTTTATCGATGAAATTGATGCGGTGGGTCGCCAGCGCGGGGCGGGCATTGGTGGCGGTAACGACGAACGAGAGCAAACCCTCAACCAGCTTTTGACAGAGATGGATGGGTTTGAGGGCAATAACGGCATTATTATCATTGCCGCGACCAACCGTCCGGACGTTCTGGATACGGCGCTGTTGCGTCCGGGTCGTTTCGATCGTCAAGTTACGGTCGATTTACCCGCCTATAAGGGTCGGTTGGGGATTTTGGAAGTCCATGCCCGCGATAAGAAGCTTGCCGCCGACGTGTCCATCGAAGCCGTCGCTCGCCGCACGCCGGGATTTTCCGGGGCGGATCTGGCCAACCTCCTCAACGAAGCGGCAATTTTGACGGCCCGACGGCGCAAGGAAGAAATTACGCTCCTCGAAATTGACGATGCGATCGATCGCATCACCATCGGCATGAGTCTGACTCCGTTGCTCGACAGCAAGAAAAAACGACTGATTGCCTATCATGAGGTGGGTCACGCGCTATTGATGACCCTGCTGAAAAACTCCGATCCCCTGAATAAGGTGACGATTATTCCCAGATCGGGCGGTGTGGGTGGCTTTGCCCAGCAAACGTACAATGAGGATATGGTCGATAGTGGCTTGTATACCCGCGCTTGGCTGCTCGATCGCATCGTCATTACCATGGGGGGTCGAGCTGCCGAACAGGAAGTTTTCGGCGATGCGGAAGTGACGATCGGCGCGGGGAACGATCTCAAAGTTGTTGCCAACCTCGCTCGAGAAATGGTCACGCGCTACGGCATGTCGGATTTAGGTCCGCTGGCGTTGGAAAGTCCCGGTAATGAAGTCTTCCTCGGTCGGGATTTAATGTCGCGATCGGAATATTCCGAACAGATGGCCACTCAAATCGACCGACAAGTCCGCTCGATTGCCTTCCGGTGTTATGAAGAAGCCCGTCGCGTCATTCGCGAACACCGTCCCTTGGTCGATCGTTTGGTGGATACCCTCCTCGAACGAGAAACCATCGAAGGGGAAACATTCCGGGCAATTGTCAGCCAATATACAGAGTTACCCGAACGCCAGCTTGTGGCTGCGGCATCAGAACCGAGTGACAGCCAGACAAGCAGCTCGCCAGAGCGACAACTCGAGGAACATTTATCGTAACGGCATCTCAGTGCGGGATCGGGTATTTTCTGGCGAAAGTGGGAAGTAGGGAGATAGTCTAGGTCTGTTCGATCGCCTTGAGCCGAAGCGGCTTCTCAAGCCTCTCCAGCCGCTCCCATCCCCAAGCCAACCTAAAAAGTGGCAAATCCACAATAAATCGGTACAATAGGAGCTGAGATCGAGCTGCGACATTGGTGACTGCCAATAGTGTTTTTAGATCTACAATCATCCTGTATATGGGAACCACAAATGCTCCTGGTGGCAGTAAACCGGGCGAGTACCCGGAAACTTTAAACTAGGGCCTAGGTGCCCACCTGATATATGCAGGTCAAAAACTGAGGTAAAACGGTGTTGCGGTGAGTCTTACAACAATTGCCTCCTTTGTCTTCGGACAGGGGAGGCTTTGGCTTTGACGAGATTGGGGTTTAGACGAGCCGGTTGGGTTGCGATCGCGCCCTTCTCGACGTAGGATAAAAAGTCTGACCCTAGTTCAATTTTTCCCAATTCAATCGGTGGTTATCCCTCCCGAACTCCCCGTGCGAGTGT
>JAXHUC010000067.1:0-36268 GCA_034189805.1 Cyanobacteriota bacterium | reverse complement strand
GGATCTTCGCCTCCTTCACCCGAGTTGGACTTGCCCCCCAAACGGTTCATGGCGATCGCCAGGGTTTCGTGCGCCTCCGGAGACAGCGCCCCGAGGGACATGCCGCCAGTGCAGAAGCGCTTGACGATCTCCTCGGTTGACTCCACCTCATCGATCTCGATCGACTCGCGATCGCTTTGGAAATCTAACAAATCCCGCAGGGCGGCAACGGGGCGGTTCCCCAAATAATCCTGATAGGCTTGGTAGTGGTCGTAGGTCCCTTCGCGCACTGCTTTGTGCAGCACCTTGGTTAATTCGGGGTTGTTACCGTGATACTCGCCTCCCTTGCGGTACTGAATGAAGCCGAAATGCTCGAGTTTTGCGGCATTGGGGAACGCCCGCTGGTGGAAGGTAAAGACTTCCCGTGCGAGTTCGGCAACGCTCAGACCGCCGATGCGCGAAGCGGTTCCGGTCATCCCCAACTCGAGCAAATCGCCGCCGATGCCGATCGCCTCGAAAATCTGCGCCCCTTGGTAGCTCGAAAGCCGAGAAATCCCCATCTTCGAGAGAATCTTCAGCAATCCGCCGTTTGTGGCTTTGCGGTAGTTGGCCATCGCTTCGGCGAGGCTCATTTTCTCGATTTTGCCCGACTCCATCATTTTCTGAGTCTTGGGATCGTGCCACCAGCCGCGCAGGGTCGTCCAAGTGAGGTACGGGCAAACGGCACTGGCTCCGTAACCGAGCAAACAGGCATAGTGATGGGTGCTCCAGCATTGCGCCGTATCCACCACCAGAGAGGCTCTCATGCGCAATCCCCGCTCGATCAGGTCGTGGTGAACTGCTCCGACGGCGAGCATGGGGGGAATGTAGGCGCGATCGTCGCGGGTTCCGTCTCGATCGCTGAGGACGAGAATTTCCGCCCCCTCTTCCACGGCACTCATCGCTTCCTGGCACAGGTTTTCGACGGCAGCTTTCAAACCATCAGGTCCGGCGGCGATATCAAATAAGGTCGAGAGGGTCGTCACTTTCAAGCCGGACTTGCCGATACTCACCAATTCGGACTCGGTGAGGACGGGGGTTTCGACTTTCAAGAGGCGATCGGGACCCGGTGCGTCGTCGAGCAAGTTTCCCCGAGTTCCCAACGCCATACTTAACGACATCACCAATCCTTCCCGCAGGGGATCGATGGCTGGGTTGGTGACTTGGGCGAACCGCTGTTTGAAGTAGTCGTAGAGCAGGCGCGGCTTATCGGAGAGAACGGCCAGGGGAATATCGTCGCCCATGCAGTAGGTGGGTTCTTTCGCCTGCTGCGCCATGGGGACGATAATCATCTCCACATCTTCTTTGGTATAGCCGAAGGCCGTTTGCTGCTGCACCAAGGTTTGGGGATCGGGGGCATCGCTGGGCGGGACGCTACCGTTGGTGGGAGCGGCTCCGAGGGTCGGACGGGCGGCTACCCATTCGCCGTAGGGATGCGATCGGGCAATTTTACGCTTGATGTCCCAGTTCTTGAGAACTTGGTGGTTTTCCAAATCCACTGCCAGCATCTGACCGGGGCCGAGGCGACCTTTTTCGAGGATATTTCCCGGCTCGAGATCTACCACTCCCGCTTCGGAGGCGACGATGACGAGGCGATCGCGGGTGAGAACGTAGCGGGCGGGACGCAGTCCGTTGCGATCGAGTCCGGCTCCGACGGTTTTACCGTCGCTGAAGGCCAGCAAGGCCGGTCCGTCCCAGGGTTCTTGAATGCCGCTGTAATATTCGTAAAAGTCTACCACCTCGGGATCGTCCTGGAGTTCCGGCTGGTGCTGGTAGGCCTCGGGAACCAATAACATTAACGATTCGAGGGTCGATCGACCCGTTCTCACCAACAGCTCGAAACTGTTATCGAGGTTGGCCGAGTCGCTGATATTGGCATCGACGCAGGGCTTGAGTTGCTCGATGCGATCGCCCCAGTTGGGATGGGAAAATTCTGCTTGGCGGGCTTTCATCCAGTTGATGTTCCCGAGCAGGGTGTTGATTTCCCCGTTGTGGCCGAGCAATCGCATCGGTTGCGCCAGAGGCCATTTGGGCATGGTATTGGTGCTGAACCGACGATGGTACAGAGCAAAGGCGCTGACGTATTCGGGGTCGGTCAAATCTTGGTAAAATTCCCCGAGGATCGAGGCGCGCACCATGGCTTTGTAGACGATCGTCCGACAAGAGAACGAACAAATATAGAGGTGGTCGCCCCAGGACATCGAGGTGGTGGTTTCGAGTTCTTTGCCGATCGCCCGTCGCGCCAGGTACAATTGACGATCGAGGGCATCACCAACTAAGGTTTCGCTGGTAACGACGAGTTGTTCGATCCGAGGTTGCACCGCCCGCGCTTGAGGGCCGAGAACCTCGGGACGAACCGGAACCGGTCGCCACCCCAATACTGTTAATCCTTCGCGCTCGAGAACCCGTTCGGTAATTTCGCGAACTTGAGTCGCGGCATTCTCTTCGGGGGCTAAAAAGACCATGCCCACGCCAGTCTTTTCGGGGGCGGGAATGGCAATCGACTCCTCCCCGAGCCATTTATGGATAATCTCCCAAGGAATGGCACTCATCACCCCCGAACCGTCGCCGGAGTCGTAGTCGGCGCTGCAACCGCCTCGGTGTTCCAAGCACGACAGCGAGCACAGGGCTTTAACAACAATATCGTGGCTCGGTTCGTTATCTTGATGGGCGATAAAACCGACACCACACGCATCCCGTTCTTCAACCAACCAAGGTTGTCCGCCGAATGGTTCGGGTGAAACTCGATCGGTTCGAGCAAAGTTTATGTTTTGATTGATGCCAAACTGTTCCACGATCTTTCCTAAATGTCTCCTGATTAACGAACGCTTAAATTTATGCGGTTGCACGCTATCTCGAATTCACTTATTTTCGAGATATTCTCTCGATCTGAGTACTTCAAGTAAACATTCGGTTAAGGGTCGATATCCCTTAGTTCGATCTCAGATGCGCTCTTCTCGTCAAGCTCATCCTCTTTTCCATCTACACCTAACTACAATCCTGGCAGAAGTCCCGGCCTAGAAACAAGTCTCAATCTATCTTTCAAGCGATGTTGATTCGCGCAACTTCTCAAGAGTAATTGTTTGTGTTTCCAGACTCGAGGCATTTTGAGGCTGCGGGGTCAAGATGTCCTTATTATATTTTGGGCTGCAATACCGTAAATTTCGATACATTTTTCTTTGGCTCGATATCGCCCAAATTCAAATAAGTTGAGAGATTAAAGATTCTAAGGGAAAATACCCAACTTTGACAATGCCAAACTCAAAATACTTAAGTAATATGCTTTCTAAATTATTACATCATGTGTGACTCTAAAGAAAATTTGACGATTTTATCGACCCGAACCCTTAAAGTGGTAGGAGATCGAGACAGAATTCGAGTTCGGGAAAAAGCACTAAAAAAACAACCCGAACGATAAAGTTACCCGTCAGGATTCAATGACTTGGTGAAGACTGTTTGTCAGTCGATCGTCATCCTTCTACAACTCGAGGAAAAGTTATTGTTGGTGACGGTGAGGATATTATTTCCCACTCAAAGAGATCGAAGAAAGTACCGTGGGTATAGCACGACGAGAAAGTATGAGAAAATCGATCGAGATAAGCTTTGGGAGCATTGGGGACCAGAAAGAAAAGCTCGTTTATCTTATCGATTTATTTTCGAGGGCTTAGCAACCGCAGTCGAACCGGTGCCATTGAGTTCGATTGCCTTAATTAAGATCGAGTGCGTTAAAACTAGAACGATCGCCTCAGCCTTCGAGTCGGGATAATCAGTTTATCGTTGCCCGAGGTAATTTGACAACCATTCCCATTTTTTCCCTTGGCTTTTGCGGCGATCGATTCAATGTCTTTTTCTATGTTTTTACTGAATTTGCCGTTACGCCTCCATGCTCTCGATCGACTTCGGTACGCCTGCCGTTAGTACTTCCCGATCTGATGGTGTCACTAAAACATCATCTTCGATCCGCACGCCGATTCCATGCCATTGGGGATCGACTTCTGGCTGTTCTTCAGCCACTTGAATATGGGGAGAAATATAAATTCCCGGTTCCACCGTCAAAATTTGACCCGGTTGCAGGGTTTGCCACGCCTCTTTCGAGTGTTTGTAAGCCCCAACATCGTGAACGTCCAAACCCAGCCAATGTCCGGTTTTATGCATGTAGAACGGCTTGTATTTTTCCTCTTTAATAATCTCTTCGATATCCCCGACGAGCAAGCCTAAATCCATCAATCCTTCGACGATAACCCGCACCGCCGTATCGTGATGTTCGTTATAAGCCAACCCCGGTCGAACGCACTCGAGAGCTTGTTTTTGTGCTTCGAGGACGATTTCGTAAATCGCTTTTTGTTGGGGCGTAAACTTGCTCCCCACGGGGAACGTTCGGGTAATATCGGAGTTGTAATATTGAGAGCAACAGCCCGCATCGATCAGCAGCAAATCCCCATCTTCCATTTGCCGATCGTTCTCGATGTAGTGCAAAATACAGGCATTTTCCCCAGAAGCAACGATCGAGGGATAAGCCGGACTTCCCCCAGCCGAGGCAAAAATATACTCCATTTCCGCCTGCACCTCGTACTCGTAGCGACCGGGCCTAGCAAACTCTCGCGCCCGATTGTGAGCGGCAACGGCAATCTCGGCGGCGCGGCGCATCCGATCGATTTCCTGGGGGGTTTTCACCAGCCGTATCGGATTGACAATGGTTCCCGAATCTTCCAAGGCTGTCGGCCCGGTTCCCCGCCGGGGAACCATCCGTATTTGTCGCTGCCAGTGATGGAGAATTTTGCCATTGAAGTGGCGATCGCTACCGAAATGATAGTAAATGCGATCGGCATTTTCGAGATACTCGGGCAACTTTTCATCGAGTTCTTCGATCGGGAAAGCTTCATCGGCTCCGTATTTTTCCTTAGCCAACTCCACCCCCGCTCGCACCCCCGACCAGGTTTCCCGTTCGATATCTTTAGGGCGAACGAACAACACGAACTGATGCTCTTCGTGATGGGGAGCTAGTACCGCCACCGCATTCGGCTCGTTAAATCCCGTCAGATAGAAAAAGCTACTGTCCTGGCGAAACGCATACTCGACATCGTTGTGCATGACCGCCATCGGAGCGCTGCGAAAAATCGCCGTCCCACCCCCAATTTTGTCCATCACTTGTTGCCGTCGCTGGCGATACTCCGATTGCATAACTAACATCCTCGATATTGATTACAGACCAGGGTTGGGTGGGAGAGAGCTGGGGGAGCTGGGGGAGAATGAATGCGCGCATTAAAAATTAAAAATGCAAAATTCTCCTTGTTTCCTTGTCTCCCCAGCCTCACCGCGTCTCCGCGTCTCCGCGTCTCCGCGTCATCTTCTCCCCGTCCCCCATTCCCCATCCCGAAAATCACTCCATCACGTAAACGATCGTTCCCGTTTCCGGTACGTCTGACGGGGTAATGGCAACCGTCGCCCCCACCCGGCGCACCTCCAACCCCGAAACTAAATCGAGAAAGGCTTCGAGGGGTTCGAGATCGCAGGCTTGCGGATCGGCTGCTGGGGTGAAGTAGTGAGTGGGGACGACGATTTTGGGATCGAGGAGTGCGAGGGTTTCGACCGCTGCTTGAGGGTCGTAGGCTTTGGGGCCGCCTCCCACGGGTAAGAAGAGAACGTCCGGTCGTCCCATGAGAATTTGTTGCTCGAAAGTAATCGGGGCCGCCGCGCCTCCTAGGTGCAGGACATTAATCCCGGCTTGAGTCCATCCCCAAACGACGTTCGTGCCGAACTGCCGTCCCCCTTTGAGATCGTGATCGGTTTTAATCCCCTCGAATCGTAAATCCCCGAGTTGATAGGCTCCCGGTTCAAATAGCAGTTTTTGGTCTTCGGGCAAACCTTCGAGGTTTCCTTCGTCGAGCAACAAGCTACTTACCAAAACCAAATCCGCATTAATACGGGGTTCTTCGTATCCGGCGGTACAGCCAATCGCCCGGAAGGGGTTGACCAGAATTTGCTTGCCTTCGCCGGAAAACAAAAAGCAGGTATGACCCAACCAGCGAACGGACAGTTCGTTGAGCGATTGAGCGCGCGCTCCTTGCCATTGAGAGAGACCTCCCGTGGCGATCGCGCTGGTGAGTGCCACTTGCAGATATTGAATGAATTGTCGTCGTTTCATCGTTCCCGATCGCCTTCTACTGTCCTATTGGAGTTCTAAGTTTTCATCTTAAGTCCGGTGACGCACTTACCCTGAGAATTGCTCCGATTTCCTTATGGGGTCGATATCGCGATAGCCAGGAGCATCACGGATGCAGGTGTTAGCGAGTGCAGGGAGCAAGATACTCGCGTGAATTGAGGCTGTCGCTTCCGTTATGGCTAGGCCTATAGTATCTCGATCGGGCTGACCTCAAACGATCGTTTCGCTCCCCGGACCCCCCAGCTCGCCGTTGGCGGTGGCTTGGGAAAGTGCTATCTTACAACCGAGCAAGAAAATTTTCCAACAAGGCTTTGCCGCAATCAGTCAAAATACTTTCGGGGTGAAACTGCACACCTTCGAGTTGGGGGTAGTCTCGATGGCGTACGCCCATAATCGTTCCATCTTCCACCCAAGCGGTAATTTCGAGGCTGTCCGGACAAGTGGCGCGATCGAGAATCAAGCTGTGATAGCGGGTGGCGGTGAAGGGATTGTCGAGACCGCGAAAAACTCCTTGACCGTTGTGAAAGACTTGGGAGGTTTTACCGTGCATCAATTCCGGCGCGCCGGTAATTTTTCCGCCAAATACTTGTCCGATGCTTTGATGGCCCAAGCACACTCCCAAAATCGGGATCTTGGTTCCCAAACGGGCGATCGCATCCATGGAGATACCGCCATCTTCGGGACGGCCGGGACCTGGAGAGATGACAATTCCATCGGCATTGAAGTCTTGAAGCTCGTCGAGGGAGATTTTATCGTTGCGATAGACTTGAATGACCTGGGCAACGGGATATTGGGTTGCTAACTCGCCCAAATACTGAACGAGGTTATAGGTAAAGCTATCGTAGTTATCAATGACAATAATCATTAGATATTGAAATGGGGAATGGGAGAAGGAGATGACGCGGTAACGCGGGGACGGGGAGACGCGGAGAGAAGAGGCTGGGGAAGCTGGGCGAGGTGAGGGAGCAGAGGGAGGTGAAGGAGATACGCGCATTCTTCCTTGTCCTCCTTGTTACCTTGTCTTCCTCTCCCGAAGCCCCCGAAGCTCCTGATGCTCCCCAAGCCTCCGAGAGCTTCTCCAGCCGTGCCTGCTTCCCGGCTCAAATCTATTTGAATCTAAAAATATACCCTTGTCAAAAGTATGAAACAAGAGCGAACAGTTACGGTGCGTGCTGTCAACCTAGCACGCACTCGACTCGCACGATCGCCGTTACGAACGAGCGAAAAAAGCTAGTGTGTCCAAGACGTTTGCAGCACTTGAAGTAAGGGCGGCAAAATCAAAGAACCCGCCACCGCCAAAGCCGAAAGCGCCGCAATCATCACTGCTCCGGCCGCGCAATCTTTAGCAATTTTGGCGAGGGGGTGAAACGTTTGCTCGACCGTCAGATCGATCGCCGACTCGAGAGCGGTATTGACTAACTCTAAAGCTAACACCAGGCCGATCGTCAAACCGATCGTGGCCATCTTGACCGCTTCGAGGTGCAAAAATCCCGCGAGTCCAATGGCGAGGCTGCCAATGACGACGTGAATGCGGAAGTTGCGCTGGGTGGTAAACGCATAGCGAATGCCCGCCCATGCGTACTTAAAGCTGATAAACAAGTTGGAAGCGACAGTCCAAGATAACTCTCGATTGACGGGGGATGGCATAGGCATACGTTTTGCTTGCTCGGCGGGCAGTTCTTGAGTCATCGATAGATACTTTGTCGAATTGGGGTTGGTTAGGGTTTCTTTAGATTTCATTTTTATTACCTACTGCTGCACCACATATAAATCGTGAATCTACCATAAACCCAGTTTTATGTCTGGGTTGGGCGATCGGGGATTAATTTTAGATTGACCGCTAAATTGACAAAATTGGAGCTTGAAGCCCCACATCGGTGAGTAAGATCGCTTGCTGGTGCAACATTTCCTTCAGGTGACTCTCGTCGGGATGATCCCAACCGAGCAGATGCAGCAATCCGTGGGTGGCAAGCCATCCAAATTCGGTCACCAGAGAATGTTGTTGCGCCTGGGCCTGTCGTTGGGCCGTCTCGATGGAGATGATAATTTCCCCTAAATATAAAGGCATTTCTGCCGAATGGGGAATGTTGGACTCGAGAGCGGCAAACGCTAACACGTCGGTCGGTCGGTTCTGCTGTCGGTAGCGATCGTTGAGACTTTGAATTTGAGGGTCGTCAACGGGACACAGACTGAGTTCGTAGGCACTCGCTGGGGGTAAATCGGCTTGCAATCGTTCGAACCAGCACTCGAACCATGCAGGCCACGGTGCGGCTAGAATTTCGTCGAGGGCTTCTTGGAGGGCACTCGATGTGGGAAAAGGTTCGGGAACGAGCAGGTCTAGTTGCATCGGCGCTCTGGCGATTGCGACTCTTTTAGCGCGTCAGGTAAGATACGCCGACGAGCAACGCCAGCAAGGTAAAGGCAGTGATAGCAAAGTGCGTGGCGGATTTTTTGCCTTTGCGAACCATATTCCGCATTGCCAGCTTGACGTAGCTCGGTTGGGGTTCGCCTGCGGGTGAGGAGACCGGGGCTTGAGTGGGGTTTGGGGTCGGAGTTTGAGTGGGATTGGGAGAATCGTTCATCAGACACATTACCTCGCGCTCTTGCTTCTGTTTCACACCGTAACAAATTATTGCCTCAATTTAACAATTTACGAAGTAAATTCTCTTCTACTCGATCGTCTGTGGATACATTTTCCAAATCGATCGTTCAAAATGTTGTTCGAAGTATCGTTCGAGATCTGGAAATCTATTTTTTCCAAGTTCGAGATATTTCCAGATTTGCTTTCGATCGATCCGATTGGCTCGGAAGCCTGCCACTCACTTTCTAGGTTGCTTGCATTGAGATCGTCGGGGAGATCGGCGAACGTTTTTTTTTGAGAAGGGGAGAAAGCCGGATCGAAAACTCCAAAATTTGAGTATTTCTTCGGAGTTCGCTTTTTGGAAAAATTCACAGAATAAGTAAAATCTCGGATAAAACTAGGCCGAAAACGTAGTTTAATAAAAATGAGGTTATTTCTGCTTAAATCCTGACTCAATATTCAAACTCTGCTCGATTTTGAGTCGAAATTTACAGGCTTGTTTCTCTCGTTCGAGTTGTCATACTCTCTAGAGCGCTTTGAACGTTGCAGAAATTCCAAATTCACTTGGGTACGCTCTAAAGTCGAGAGAAGTCGATATAACTGAAAATCATCGTCGCTCTTACACAATGTAAATTTGCCTGTTTTTTGAAGAACATCAGCAACAGAGCAATTTACTAAATTGACATCGCTATGGGTTTCTGTGGCTCTTGACTGGCAGCTAAGCTGTGGCAAAAGAAACCCGTCCGCAGCTCGAGTGCTGTAAAAATGTTTGTTGATTCTGTTTGGGTTTTAATTCCTAGAAATTTTGCAATCCGAGCATTTTTTGAGCCAGTATGCAAACATGCTTTTACTTTTGTATTTAGTTGTAATTTTTGAACGTTTTGCCGGAAAAATCCACACAAAATTCACAATTAGTGGCAATGCTTTCTGAAAATCTCATCGGGTTCTGTATTGAAGTTGACAACAGAAATCAATGAGAAACGTTCGAGTCAGAAAGCAGAAATTGAGTTAGGATGAGCCAAATTCTGGGCGCGAAGCGTCTCCATGCACGATCGAGCGATATTTTCTTCCCGATCGCCTTCAAAATGGCGTGAGTGTCGGGTTTCAATATCGAGATCGCCCAGATTCCTAGCTCTCCATCCTCTGCAAAGTATGAGTTTTTGCCAAGGGAATGCGCGCGGGTACCGCTCGTCTCATACTGCAAGCTTCTCCCCACCCCGAACGAGTAGGGAAGGTTTTCTACAGCCACATTTGCTGTATCTACCTAGAAATATGGAAACGAGAAAACATGATGTTAAACTCTGCAACCCGTATTCTTTTAATCGAACCCGATTGCCAAAATGCCCAGTTAATCGAAAAATTCCTCTCTAACACCCCAAACTTTGCCACCTCGATCGATCGAGTCGATTGCCTCCATGCAGGTTTAAAGGTTCTCAATACAGAAACCTTCGATATCGTCCTGTGCGATCTGCTTTTACCCGAAAAAGGGGAATTAGATGGCGTGCGACTCATCCACCGCCAATACCCACAAATCCCGATCGTCGTTTTGAGTCGAAGTATCGATGAAGAAAGAGCATTAGCCGCCGTGCGAGAAGGAGCGCAAGATTATCTGGTGAAAGGAAACTTCAATCTTGCCGTATTGGTGCGAGCGATCCGCCACAGCATCGAACGCCAACGCTTGCATCTGGATCTCGAACGACAAACCCTTGCTTTTCAAACCAGCCAGCAGCAACTGCAAACCCTGATTGCCAAAAATGCCGACGGGATTCTCGTGGTCGATCGCCTCGGAGCGATTCAGTTCGCCAACCCAGCCGCAGAAGCTATGTTCGGTTGTTCGGCGCGAGAACTCCAGGGTCAAACCTTTGGCATTACCCTACCGACAACAGCCCCCGACTGTATCGAAATCGATATTTTTCGGCCTTCGGGAGAGAAAATCGCCACGGAAATGCGGCTGGTGGAATTTGAATGGCTCTCAGAACAAGCATATCTGGCTTCCTTGCGAGAAATTACCGCTCGCAAACAAGCCGAACGGGAACTCGAACAGCTCAATCGAGATCTTCAGCAGGCAAACGAACAGTTGCGATCGGAAATTGCCCGCCGATCGGGAGTGGAGTTAGAATTACGCTACAACGTCGGTCACGACGCGCTGACGGGGCTGCTCAACCGCGTTTCTCTGATGCAAGTCCTCGGTAATGCGATCGCCCGCACCCAAGAAAACTCAAACTACTTATTTGCCCTGCTGTTTCTCGACTTAGATCGGTTTAAACTCGTCAATGACAGTCTGGGTCATTTAATCGGAGACGAGTTGCTCGTCGCCGTCGCTCGCCGCCTGGAACACTGCCTGCGCAAAAGCGATCTCGTCGCCCGATTTGGAGGCGATGAATTTATCATTCTCCTCGACAATATCAAAGGTTTCAAAAAGGTGACGCAAATTGCCGAGCGGATCGTCTCCGAACTCAAAAAACCCTTCCAAGTCAATGGAAATGAAGTTTTTACCAGCACCAGTATCGGCATTGCCCTGAGTTCGGGCAACCGTGACGAACCCGAAGAATTCATTCGCGATGCGGACATCGCCCTCTATCAAGCCAAAGCCAAGGGGAAATCTCGCTACGAAATTTTTAACAGTCAAATGTACGCTCAAGTCGCCGGACAACTCCAACTCGAAACGGATTTGCGGCGAGGACTCGAACAAGGGGAATTCATCGTTCACTATCAACCGATCGTCAATTTGTTAACGAACCAGATAAATGGGTTTGAAGCTCTCGTCCGCTGGAACCATCCCGAGCGCGGTTTAGTCCCTCCCGATCGATTTATTCCCCTGGCCGAAGAAACCGGATTGCTCGTTCCCCTCGATTGGTGGGTTCTCACCCAAGCCTGCCGTCAAATGCGCTGCTGGCAATTGCAGTTTCCCGCCAGCCGGAAAATGGTGATGAGCGTCAACCTCTCGGGGAAGCAGTTCTGGCAGCCAGATTGCCTCGAACAAATCGAAGGCGTGTTGCGTCGAACCGGATTGCCGCGATCGAGTCTCAAGCTCGAAGTCACCGAAGGAACCCTCATCGATAACGATCTGCCCACCAGTCGGCTGCTTTCCCAAATTCGCGCCTTGGGGATCGGGTTGAGTATCGATGACTTCGGCACCGGCTATTCTTCCCTCAGCTATCTCCACCGCTTTCCGTTCAATACCCTCAAAATCGATCGATCGTTTATTTCCCAGCAATTTTCCGGCAAATCCCAAATTGTCGAAGCCATCATCGTCCTCGCCCACAATTTGGGGATGAATGCGATCGCCGAAGGGGTCGAAACCAGCAAGCACCGAGAACGATTGCGAGAACTCGGCTGCGAACAAGCTCAAGGATATCTCTTTTCACCCCCCCTCGATGTGAATGCGGCAACCGAGCTATTCGAGTCTCAATTGACCGCAGCGATTTGATGAGGGAGATGAGGGAGGCTGACAAGTGTATGTTTTTTAGATTTCGGTGGATTTGAGCTGTGGGGGCTTGGGGGCTTCGGGAGCTTGGAGTTCGGAATTCGGAATTCGGAATTCGGAAAAATGATGAATGATGAACGTCAAATATTCCCGTTTCCCCCGTTTCCCCTTTTCCTCCCCAGCTCCCGTTCCCTCAAACCAGAAACTTTGTACCTCATGAGTATGAGAACCGCTATATATCTCTCAATCAAACCCCTCCAGCAGAAAGTGAGGGAATAAAACTAACGATACCGGGGAAGATAATAATTAAAACCAAGACCAAAAGTTGGAGCAAGACAAAGGGAATTGCACCTCGATAAATATCACCGGTAGTCACTTCCGGGGGAGCAATTCCTCGTAGGTAAAAAAGGGCAAAGCCAAAAGGCGGGGTGAGGAATGACGTTTGCAGGTTTGCGCCGACGATCACCCCATACCAAACTAAATCCAAGCCCAAAGATTCGGCAACAGGTTTAAAAAGCGGGAGAATAATAAAAGCAATCTCGAAAAAGTCGATAAAAAAGCCGAGGACAAACACCGTCAGCATACTGACAATTAAAAAGCCCGTCGTGCCGCCGGGTAAATTAGCCAGGATATCGAACATGAAGCGATCGCCATTGAGACCGCGAAACACCAAACTAAAGGCCGTCGAACCGAGCAGAATAAACATCACCATTGCGGTAATCCGCATCGTAGCATCGGAAACCTGGCCTAGGGAACTCAGGGTCAACTGACGGTTGAATGCCGCCAAAATCATCGCCCCGACGCAACCCACCGCCCCGGCTTCCGTCGGCGTGGCAACCCCAAAAAAGATACTGCCCAAAACCAGTAAAATCAGCACTAAGGGCGGTATCATCGCTTTGAGAACACGCGCGCTCAAGTCTCGGCTGCCGATGTTGCGAACTTCTGGAGGCAATGCCGGAGCGAGTTCCGGACGGGCGAACGCCACTACCAAAACGTGAATGGCAAAAGCTGCCGTCATCATCAATCCCGGCAGCATCGAACCGAGAAATAAGTCGCCGACGGAGATACCGAGTTGGTCTCCCAGGACGACTAAAACCACGCTGGGAGGGATAATTTGTCCCAAAGTTCCCGATGCGGCGATCGTTCCGGCAGCGAGTTCTTTGTTGTAGCCGTAACGCAGCATAATGGGCAGGGAAATCAGCCCCATTGCCACCACCGTTGCCGCCACCACCCCAGTTGTCGCCGCCAACAGCGCCCCCACCAACACCACCGCCAGCGCCAATCCTCCGCGAATCCGCCCGAACAAAATCCCCATGGTTTCGAGCAACCGTTCGGCAATCCCGGATTTTTCCAGCATCGATCCCATGAAGATAAAATAGGGAATCGCCAAGAGGGTGGTATTCTGCATGATGCCGAACATTCGCAGGGGGAGACTGCCCCAAAAAGCAAAATTGAAGACCCCAAATGCCGCACCGATGAAGCTAAAAATAATCGCCACGCCGCCAAGGGAGAAGGCAACGGGATAGCCTAATAGCAACAGTCCCAGCGCTCCAACGAACATCGCCGGACCGAGTAAATCAGCGATCGCCATGGGAATCCTCCGCAGATATAGAATGTCCGCGCCAAATCGCCCAATTTTTAATCGCCTCGGAAATACCTTGCAAGATGAGCAACGCGAAACCAACTAACAGCGCCGTTTTAATCGGATAGCGGGGTAAGCCGTTAGGGTCTGGGGAACTCTCCCAAATTTGCCAGGAATTGAGAATGGGAGTCCAGGAAAACCAAACCACCATCGCGCAAAAAGGAATTAGAAATAGCAGGGTTCCCAGAAAATCAATTAGGGCTTTGCGTTGGGGAGAGCAGCGATCGTAGAGTAAATCGACGCGGACGTGAGCGTTATGTTTGAGGGTGTAGGCCGCGCCGAAGAGAAAGACCAGGGCGAATAAATACCATTGGGCTTCGATCGAGGCATTGGAGGTGAGACTTTGCCCGATTTGTTTGCCCGCATACCGTCCGACGGCATTCCAAGTACCAATGACGATCGCCACGGGAAGCAACCAATAGGTGAAACGGCCGATGCGTTCGTTGATGGCATCGATGAGTTGGGACAGTCGAAGGAGAGCTTGCAAAGGGCGATCGCTCCTGGTGCGATACGAGCGACTTAGATTGTACCCTCTGGGTGGGGAAGTGCAAAAGTCGTCAATTGGAAATCATGTCTGATGGGAATGACTTCGAGTCTTGGTGAAGGTAGGGAACTCGGCAACAAGCAACCAAAAGTCGCGATACACTCAGGGTCTGAGGGTCGATCGCCCATTTGGCATCAATAAATTGGCTAAGCGATCGATCGAAAGGAGCCAGAGAAAAAGAATTCCCCCTACAATAGAGTTCATCTCACAAAATTCACAAAATTTTCCCTGGAGTTTCCCATGACGGCTCAATTCATGGTTAAACCTTCATCCTTTTTACAGACGGGTCTTGAGATAACTCCCTTTGGCGATATCTCTTTATTCCGGTTTACTGACAAGCTCCAGTCTCGTTTTGAAACTTTACTAGAAGCGAATAAAAATCATTCCCTTACTCCAGATGAAACGGCCGAACTGCTTGGAATGTCTGAGCTTTCCCGCATTTTCACTTTTATTAACGCTCAAATGGCAACTCAAGCAACATGGTGTCCAGTGAAACTCGACGACGGGTACGACAACGAGCCAAATACCGCTGCGAATATTGCCACTCCCCCGAATTCTTAAGCCCCGATCGCTTTACGCTCGATCATATTTTGCCTCAATCTTTGGGAGGATCTGACGATCTGGAGAATTTAGCTTTAGCCTGCCATCGTTGTAACAGCCATCGCTATAACTTTACTGTCGGCATCGACCCGCAAACCCAAGCCGAAGTGGCTCTATTCAATCCTCGAACTCAACAATGGGGAGAGCATTTTATCTGGAGTGTGGATGGATTGACGATTATCGGTACGACCGATATCGGTCGCGCAACCTGCGATCGTTTCAATCTGAACGACAAAGGATACGAACTCAACGAATCGATTTTGCAACCCAGGCGCTTTTGGCTACAGGCGGGTTGGCATCCACCCGCAGACGATCCGCGTCAAACAAATAACAAACTGCCTACTTGACGAATTTGGATGTTTTGGAAATCGTATCGAACTGCATAGGTTGCTTCAACCGGGAGGTAGGTATAGCTTAGAAACACTCGATCGCATTTGGAGGCAAATCCCATGCATTTTTCCTTGAAAGCTTTGGGTTGGATAACTACCACGCTACTGGTTTGGGCGATCGTTCCGACTCCCCAACAGATGGCGAATGTGGGGATTTCTCGGGCGATGGCCCAAGAAACGATGCCGAACTCCATTGAAGATGCAAATCGGCTGTCTGAGGAAGGAAAAGCACAACTGTATCGGGGTGAATATGCCGCCGCGCGGGAGAAGTTTCAACGGGTATTAGAGATTTATCGGGAAGCAGGCGATCGACTCAGCGAAGCCTATACCCTCAACGATTTAGGCACGGTCGATCGATATTTGGGTCAATATTCCTCTGCCTTGGAATTGCACCAGCAAGCACTTTCAATTTTTCAAGCAATTAACAGTCGCAGTTTCGATCCACAAGAGAATAAGGGTGAAATCGAATGCTTGCATCATTTGGGGATGGCGTATCGCGGATTAGGACAATATTCGGAGGCGGTAGAGGCATTTCAAGCAGCACTGACGAAGCAGGAAAAAGCTGGAAATACGGGGATGTCGATGTATTTCTGGAAGCGGATTGCGATCGATGTAGAAGGTTTCGATCGCCGTTTTGAGTCTTATCCCCAGGCGATCGAGTTTTATCGGCAAGAACTCGCTGCTGCCGAAAATTTGGAAAATGATTCTCTAGAACAACTATTTCAGCAACTTCACAGACAAGTGACTGCACTCCAATATCTCAGTGCTGCTTATCAAGATTCAGCGCAACTTCAAGAGTGGATGGAAGCCGATCGCAAAGCGCTGGATTTGGGACACCAAATGTTGAAGCTAGCGCGGGAAATGAGGAGTCGAGAACATGAAGCGATCGCCCTAATGAGTTTGGGAGATATTCATCGCTACGCAATCGAACAAAAACAGCCCGCACTCGAAACATATCAGCAGGCTCTAATAATTTATCAAGAATTAGGCAATCGCGTTGGAGAAGCACAGGCACTCAGTCGGATGAGCGATATTTACTCCGATCGGCTGAGTTTCTATTTCGGACAACACCAGCTTGCATTAGAAACAAGCGAACAAGTGCTGGCGATTTACCAAGAACTAGAAAATCGATCGGGAGAAGCAGCAGCTTGGATCGATATTGGAGATGCTTACTGGGTTTTAGCTCGAAATCAGTCCGAACGAGCTGATACTTTGAGGCAGCAAGCCATTGAAGCTTACGAACGAGCTTTGACAATTTACCGCGAAAGAAATATACATCAATCGACAAATAAAATTGATGTGTTATTGAAACTGGGTCGAATTTACTCTGACTTAAAAAATCATCAACAGGCAATTGAAAATATGGAGGAGGGATTAAAGATTGCCAGAAATGTTGGCGATCGCTGGCGAGAAGAAATAGCTGCAAATCAAATCGGCTCTCAGTACAGTCGAGTAGGTCAGTTCCAACAAGCTATTGAAATTTATCAGCAAGGATTTAATGTTGCTCAACATCTGGGAGATATCTATTGGCAATCTTTCATTTTAGACGGACTGGTAAAAAGCTATTTATCGTTAGGACACACCCAAGATGCGATCGACATTTACAAAAAAGCGCTAGCCTTACTCCCAGAAACAAGCGAAAATAATTATATGAGTGAGTTGGATCGAACAGCATCTGGCTTAGGAAAGTTATACCAAGATTTAGGACGATATCAAGAAGCTATTGAAGTTTACCAAAAACATTTAGAAAGAGCTAGGGCGTGGGGAAATCGCGATGATATGTCTTACGCTTTGCGGGGTTTATCTAAATTATATGATTTCCTGGGATACGACCGAGGAAAAATTGAACTTTACCAACAAGACTTAGAAATTGCCCGAGAAAGAGGAGATGAATATTGGGAATATCGAGCTTTGACTGCTTTAGGTCGAGCTTATCGCCAATTCGATCGACATCGACAAGCGATTGAGATATATCAAGAGCTTCTCATAAAAGCAAGAGAGGGAGAATATTGGGATGATGAAATAGATATTGTTAATTATCTAAGTCAAAGTTATAAAAGCGCAAGTCAACCGCAACAAGCGATTGAGGCTTTTCTAGAAGCAATAGAGCTAGCAGAAGATCGAGACGATCGTTGGTCTCAAGCAAATATTTGGGAAAATCTAGGTGAATTTTATGAAGAGTCCGAGCAGTTTCAGCAGGCGATCGAAGCTTACCAAATAGCATTAGAAAATTGGCAGACGATCGGTCAGTCTCAAGGATATACTATCTTGTCAGGGAAAAAATACGAAGCGACAAGGCAAAAATTCGATATCTTAGGGAATTTAGGTGAACTCTATCGTGAATTGGGGCAATTTCAAAAAGCTTTAGATTTTTACAATCGAAGACAAGATTTCATAACCGAAGAAAATTACAGCGAGATCGAGAAAGCCGAAAATCTTATTCAATTAAGTCAGACTTATCATGCTTTAGGACAAGAAACTCAATCAAGTGAGTTAGTTCGAGAAGCACTCTTAATAGCTAGAGACAGGCAAAATAGCTCTTTATTAACTAAAATCGCTTCTCATCTCGAAGAATTGGGAAAATTAGATAGAGCTAGCGATATTTATGAAGAAGCCCTAGTCGCTATGAACCAATCCGTGCTAGAGATGAACTTCATCACGGGCAGTTCTGAGAGTAAAGTTGACACGTTAAAAAATTTAGCCCAACTCTACCAGAATCGCGGAGAAACCCAACAAGCGATCGCCTATTACGAACAAGCCTTAACCGTCACCCGCCAAATGGGTTCTCGTAACGAAGAAGGGTTAATTCTGCAAAAAATTGCCCAGTTATTCGGGAAACAAAACCAACCCGAACTCTCGATATTATTCTATAAACAAGCCGTCAACGTCTGGGAAGCCATTCGCCAAGATTTCCAAGAACTCCCCCCAGAACTCGAACAAGCTTATGTCGATACCGTCGCCGACTCCTACCGCGCCTTAGCCGACTTACTCCTGCAAAACGATCGCATCTTAGAAGCCCAGCAAGTTCTCGATTTACTCAAAGTTCAAGAACTCGATACCTATCTCAAACACGTGCGCGGCAACGAACAAACCGCTCAGGGTGTCGAATATTTTCCATCGGAACTCGAAATCCTCCAACTGTATAACCAAGCCATAACCCAAGGAAGAGAATTAGAACAACTGCGAACCGTTCCCGCCACAGAGATGACACCCCAACAACAACAACGCCTCGAGGAATTAAGCCAAACCGAACGGGAGATTAGAAGCGTATTTAACGAGTTTATCGACAGTCCCGAAGTCATCGCCGCCATCGAGAATTTAAGCCGCACCGCACAGCGGCAAAACTTAGATTTAGAAAGCCTCAATTCCCTGCAAAATAACCTGCAAAACCTGCAACAAAATGCCGTTTTACTGTATCCCCTAATTTTAGACAATCGCCTCGAACTCGTCCTGGTTACTCCCTACTCTCCCCCCATTCGCCGCACCGTCCCCGTCAAGCGAGAAGAACTTAATCGTGCCATTACCGCCTTCCGCCAAGCCTTAGAATCCCCCGGCAGCGATGCCCAGACCCCAGCCAACCAACTCTACACCTGGCTGATTCAACCCATCGAAAACGACCTCGAAGCCGCCAACGCCGAAACCCTGATTTACGCACCCGACGCACAACTGCGGTACGTTCCCCTCGCCGCACTCCACGATGGCAGCCAGTGGCTTACCGAACGCTTTCGCATCAACCACATTACCGCCGCCTCGCTAACGGATTTCAACCTGCAACCGCCATCGGAGTTGCGCATCATCGCCGGAGCTTTCAGCCAAGGACACTATAATATTCAACTGGGCGATCGCAGTTTGAATTTTTCTGGTTTGCCCTTCGCGCGGGTGGAAGTGGAAAACCTCGAACGCGACATTCCCGAAACGACAACTCTATTCGATGCCAACTTCAGTCCCGATGCGATGGTGCCGCAGATGGATAGTCATACCATCGTTCATCTGGCGACTCATGCAGCGTTTTTAACCGGACAGCCGGAAGATTCGTTTATTCTGTTTGGAAATGGCGATCGCGTCACCCTCAACGAAATCCGCACTTGGACCTTTCGCAATGTCGATTTATTCGTTCTGAGTGCTTGCGAAACCGGGTTGGGGGGACAACTCGGCGACGGGACAGAAATCCTCGGGTTCGGGTATCTGATGCAACAAGCCGGGGCAAGGGCGGCGATCGCTTCGTTGTGGGCAGTCGATGACGGGGGAACCCAAACCCTAATGAACGCCTTTTACGCAGCGTTGCAAGCGGGAAACGTCACCAAAGCCGAAGCCCTGAGACAGGCGCAGTTAACGCTAATTACCGGAGATTACAGTGCTGTTGGCTCGGAACGGGGAAATGCGATCGAAGTAGTGTTTGCCGAAAATCTAACATCAGAGGCGATCGATCGTCTGACTCACCCTTACTATTGGGCCCCGTTTATCTTGATTGGTAATGGGTTGTAACGTTTTGAAGATAAATTGAACCACAAAGGCACAAAGGACACAAAGGTTAATTGTTGACGAGACGTTTGATACCTTGTCTGAGGACGGGAACGTTAAAGTTGATGAGTAAGCCCAACCACCGCTTTTTAAGTTTGAGGTAGGTTAGCAGTTAGGCAGAATGGATCGGTTGTAAATGTTCGACGGCTTTAAGTTCGACAATGACTAAATCTTCGACGAGTAGATCTAAGCGATAGCCGCAATCGAGATTCATACCTTTATAAATGACAGGTTGTGGGACTTGCGTTTCAACCCGAATTCCCCGATCGGATAGATCGTATTTCAAACAGGCTTCATAAGCCGATTCCAATAAACCCGGCCCCAACTCTCGATGCACTGCGATCGCCGAACCAATAATCATCTTCGATAGCTCATTGGCTTTCTCCCGACTCATCCTTCGTGTCCTTTGTGCCTTTGTGGTTCACATCCGAAATACCCGAATCGCGATCGAGAGCGCTACCGTTCCAAACTCCTCGGATCGAGGGCATCGCGCAAGCCATCCCCGAGCAAATTAAAAGCCAACACCGTCAAGATAATTAAAATTGCCGGGGGCCACAACAGCCAGGGTTGAAACACGACGATCGAAGCATTAGTCGCACTCGAGAGCATATTTCCCCAAGAGGCATCGGGCAATTTTATCCCCAAACCGATCAGACTCAGCACCGATTCGGCGACGATAAAACCCGGTACGGCCAGAGTTGCCGAGATGATGATGTAAGTCGCCGTTTGCGGGAGAATGTGACGGATGATGATGTAGAAGGGATTGGCTCCCATCGCCCGCGCCGCTTGCACGAATTCTCGCTCTTTAATCGACAGGACTTGCCCGCGAATCACCCGCGCCAGTCCGGCCCAGCCGATGAAGGAAGTAATCAGGACGATGAGCAAAAAGCGCTGGGTACTGGTGATATCGGACGGGAGGACGGCCGCCAGCGCCACCAGCAGGTAGATGCCCGGTATGGTCATCATCACTTCTACCAACCGCATCAATACAGTATCGGCCCAGCCGCCGAAGTAGCCGGAAATCCCACCGACTAACATCCCCAGGGGAAAGGAAATGGCAATTCCCACCAGACCGATAAACAAACTCACCTGTCCGCCATAGAGCAAGCGGCTGAACTGGTCCCATCCCTGTTCGTTCGTCCCGAGCAAGTGCAGGCGACCTTCGCCGAGGGTGCCGAATAGGTGAATGTTACCGGGAATGAAACCGAGCAGTTTGTACGGTTCGCCCTTGACGAACGGGCGGATGGGAGAGGGTTGGGTGAAATCGACGGTAATCTCTCGCTCTCCGGTTTCAACGCTCGTCGGACCTTGGGTGGTGGGGTAGACGTGGGGACCGATAAATCGATCGTCGCGATCGAACCAGTAAATTTGAGTTGGTGGCAGCAGAGAACTCATATTTTGGGCGGTGTCAGGGGCGTAGGGGGCAAAAAAGCCCGCTCCAACTGCCGAAATATAGAAGATAATCAACAGCGTTGCCCCAAAGCGGGCGAGGGGATTTTGCTTGAGTTTGAGCCACCACTGCATAGGAAACCGAAGGTAGAAGGAAAGCGGACGAAAGGGGATTTATGAGGCTTTGGGCGCGTCGTGTTCGACAACAAACACGTTCGAGTACAGATTCGCCACAATTTGCTTGCCCTGTTGGGTCAAGTCCAAATATTTTAGGGCATCTTTGACATAGGGAAAGACCCCGTACCAGTAAAATTTGGGATAGCCGTTACGCAGGTCTCCGGGATGTTGGTAGCCCAAACCTTTATTGGTTCCGGTTTCCTCGAACTCGTAGAAAAGGGCGCTAATTTTTTTCAGGTATCGCGGATCGCTCAACTGACCGATGAGATCGGCCGCGCGTACCAAGCCGGGATAGTTGATGGTATCGCGATGATCTTCGACGGAGGGAACGGGGAAGCGAGTCAGTTCGATGTTGCGTTTGATGACTTCCGCATCGATGAGTTTGTGACCGCCGAAGCGCTCGTCGATGAAGAGTTTACCGCGATCGACGTGGTAGGGAGTCAGTCCTGCATCGGAAGCCCCCGGCGACAAGCAAACCATCACCCCTTCGATTCCGGTGGCGTACATGCCATCGCGATCTTGGCGGCAAACCCCTTTAACGTAGCCGATATCGTGACAAACCAAAGAGATAATACAGTGCAACCAATCCTCACAAGAAACCCCTCCTTGGCGAATTTGCCGACCTCGGAGAATTTCTTGCCCCACTAAGGCCACGAGGATGGTGTGTTCGACGTTGTGGTAGAGGGCATCGCTGTTGGCAATATTTTCGAGGGCCATCCCCCCCGCCCAAGCGATGATATCTTCGTAGTCGGGTTTGAGGCCCCCGTAGGTATGCTTGTAGCCGTCGCGCAGGTTTTGAACGAATTCGTCGATTAAAAGTTCCGTTGCGTTAAACATTTTATGGTTTTTTTAAGAAACGATCGAGAAAGCCAATACAAGAGGTGGATTGGAGTCTTTCGGGCTTGAGTCTTTTTCGTTTAGAGGTTTGAAGCGGCGCTACGATCGATGATGCACCTATTCATATGTTAATGTTCCGTGTGGTGAGTTCGATCGCTCTAATCCACCTAATTTTCTTCTAAATTAGAGGAGATTATCCGAAAGCGGCGATCGGATATCCCTCCTTGGTCCGGATTCAGGTGGAACATCTCCGTTTGAAGATGAGAACAAATCATCGGCAACTCAACGAGGGAATCGGAAGGCGAATGAGAATAAATACCTAAGCAGAAATGCCGATTTTTTCTCAATTTTGACCACTTTGTTTTTCTTTCTGTAACAATACTTGATAGAAGTTTCGGTGCGAATTTAATAAAAAGAATTAATCCACCGCAACCAAATTAACTTAAGTTAAGTACGGTGCGCGCGCAAGACACGCTCTCCCACCCAGAGCGCGATCGAATATCTACACAAGAGGTACGAGTTTACCCATGTCACCACTCTTCATCATCGCTTTCATCGTTGCCACGATCGCGGCTTATCTTTACCTCAATCTTTCTGAAGAAGTCCCCCGAATCTTTGCATTGTGCATTGTTGCCATTTGCTTCGTCCTCGATCTGATCGTTGCCCCTTTACCGATCCAACTGACCATTTTTACGCTGACGCTCATCGTCCCGCGCAAATTGATGGCTCCGAATTCGTAAGTTTTTCGATCTCGATCGAGAGACTTCAATTGAATGGCTTTAATGGAAGCAGTCACTCTAAAAAGAGTAAAATATCTTAACAAATAGATTCATCGATCGACTGCCCCCATGACTCTCATCCGCATTCCCCCCTCCTGGGAGATTTCCGAAAATAGCATTACCCCCGAAAGCGCCTTTTTCAATCGCCGTCGCTTCCTCAAAACCCTGATTGGTGCTGGAGTCGGAGCGGCAGCGCTCTCGGTTTCCGGTTGTCAGCAGAACGCTCGCGGCGAAGAACTCTCTCCCACGGCCAATACCGTTAGCTTGGGTTCCCTTTCCCGCAATCCCAATTTTGCCGAAGTCGATCGCTCCATTACCCCACGAGATTTAGCCGCTCGCTACAACAACTTCTACGAATTTGGCGGCAATAAAGGCATTTGGCGAGCCGCCCAAGCCCTCCCCACCGAAAACTGGAAAGTGGAAGTCACCGGAGAGGTGAAAAATCCGCGCACCTACGATCTCGACGATCTCACATCCCGTTTCCCCATCGAAGAGCGCGTTTACCGCTTCCGATGCGTGGAAGCCTGGTCGATGGTCGTTCCCTGGGCTGGATTCCCGATGCGCTTGCTTCTCGAAGATGTCGAACCCACGGCCGCAGCCAAATTCGTCAGCTTCACCTCCTTCTACGATCCGCAAATTACCACGGGTCCCGGCTGGAGACCGAACAGCTTGCCTTGGCCCTACACTGAAGGACTGCGGATTGAAGAAATGGCTAACGATTTAGCTTTCTTCGCCACTGGAATCTACGGTCATACCCTACCCAAGCAAAACGGCGCGCCGATTCGGATGGTGGTTCCCTGGAAGTACGGCTTTAAAGGGGCAAAGTCGATCGTCAAAATTGAGTTCGTCAAAGAGCGACCTGCCACCTATTGGAATACCCTCATTCCCAACGAATACGGGTTCGAGGCCAACGTCAACCCCAACAAACCCCACCCCCGTTGGTCTCAAGCCACCGAACGGATTGTCAGCAAGGGATCGCCTCTCTCCTGGACCCGCACGGCGACTTTGCATTACAACGGATACGGTGAGTTTGTCGCCGATTTGTATGCCTAATTTGTACGCCTAGGTCGTGGAAGGTACAATCGGTTTTGGGAGCATGGTATTCCCTTTGTCAACCCGTCAATAATCAACCGAAAACCCTCCAATTGGGGAGGCAAGAGTCAAATCGTAGGACATCTCAGTTTGAAAGGAGGGAAATAGTTAATTTAACCATCCTCTTCCTCATCCCCCTTGTCTCCCCCTCTCCGCGTCCCTGCGTCCGGAGCGTCCCCGCGTCATTTCTCTTCCCCATTCCCCGTGAGCGATCTTCATCCCATCCTGCAACGCTGCCATCAAGGTCTCATTGTCTCCTGTCAAGCCCCGGTAGATTCTCCATTGCACGATCGCACTGTCATTAGCGCGATCGCCAAAGCTGCCGTCCGGCGAGGGGCGGTTGGGGTGCGCCTGGATACCCCCGCCCACGTCGAAGCCACCCGAGTGCGCTTACCGGATACGCCAATTATTGGCTTGTGGAAGCAAACCCTTCCCGGTAGCGATGTCTACATTACCCCCCAGTTTCATCACGCAGAGGCGATCGCCTCTGCCGGGGCGGATATTATTGCCATCGATGCCACCTTGCGGGAACGACCGGGGGGAGAAACCTTTGCCGAGATTGCGATCCGAGTTCGGGATGAGTTGGGCAAGTTGGTGATGGCGGATATCGATACCCTCGAAGCGGCGATCGCAGCCCAAGCCGCCGGGGCAGATATTATCGGCACGACTTTGTATGGCTATACCGGGGAAACTCAACATCTAACCCCACCGGGATTCGATCTCTTAGAGAAGATGGCGAAACATTTACAAGTGCCGATCGTCTGTGAAGGGGGCATCGCCTCGCCCCAGATGGCCCAACGGGCGCTAGAACTGGGGGCGGATATGGTCGTGGTCGGCACGGCAATTACGGGAATCGACCTACTGGTGGGTGCTTATACCAAAGCGGTGGATGATGTCAGATCTGGCTCTAACATTTAATGTGAAGGGCGTAACGTGAAGCGCGGGGGGTACATCTTCAAGATGGTGAGAGGGACATCTATTCTCCGTTCCCTACCTTCACCGGAAACTGTCTTAGATCGAGTTCGGATAATTAGTTCTAAATTAAGCGTAATGGCCGAATCTTTTCTGGAAATTCTCTCCCCCAGCTTCCCCAACTCGCTTCACGGTGAATGAGTATTTTACCGAACTAGATATTAGATATTACCCTGCGCCTGACGTTAAAACTTAGCCCGAATCGTGAACGAATAGTCTCCTCCCGGTTCGAGTTGGTAATCCCACTTTTCGAGAAAGCGGCCGAGGGGTTCTTGAATTAAAGCGCGACCCTGAGAAGGTTGGATAATCAAGCGGTCTTGACGAAAACACCAGCGGAACTGCCACGCAAAATCTCCAGCGATCGCCTCTCCTTCCAGAAAGCCTTGCGGAATGGAGCGATCGGTAATCCGAATGTGGGCTACTGTTTTGGGCAATCGATTTCCACTCACCCCGAGATCTAGATGTGAATTACATTTCGGTCGCGTTACGGCTATTGTACAGACTCATGGCTTTTTCAACACCTTGTTTCTGGCTCATTTCTACGGCATCCATGACTAAGTTAAGAACCTTTGATGCGAGGGAGGCTTCAGCCGGAGAAAATTTACCGAGAACGTGAGAGATGGAGTCTGGATTGTCGGCATCGGCAGGTTTGCCAATTCCGATCCGCAACCGGGGAAAATTTTGCGTGTTTAAGTGGGCGATCGTCGATTTCATGCCATTATGTCCGCCCGCCGAACCTGACAATCGCAACCGTACGCGCCCCAAGGGTAAATCCATTTCGTCGTAGATAACCAGTACCGATTCTGGGGGTAGCTTGTACCAATTCGTCACCGCTTGGATCGATTCCCCCGATCGATTCATATAGGTCAAGGGTTTGAGCAAGCGAACTTTTTCGCCGTTGACACCGCGTCCCTCACCAAATTCTCCTTTGAACTTACCGCGATCGACTAAAGGGATCTGCCAAGACTTCGCCAGAGCATCGATTGCGGCAAAGCCAATGTTGTGTCGGGTGCGATCGTACTTTTTACCGGGATTCCCCAAGCCAACGATAAGCTGGGGAATAACTAGAGGCGGGGCTTTCGGGGGCTGAGAATTTTGGGGTTGGGAATTTTGGGGTTGAGAATTTGAGGATTGAGGTTCGGGCATGATTTCATGCAAGCATACATCTCGGTCGGGGGCGATCGAGACATGAGTGTTAGACCCGATCGATCGGGCTAGATCGCGATCGTCAAAAAAGTTCGAGCGAAAAGGCGATCGTTTGCCTCGATAGCTAACATCGAAAAGACGGAGGACAAATCCTCGATTTAACCTTCCGAGGAACGAGAATTTTCTTCTGGGACAGCCGTTGCTGCTTTTTCGGTCGAGTTATCGGAACTTTCACTCGAGTTATTAGAACTGACTTGGGCTTCGTTTGCTGAATCTAGCTTTTTAACTTCCCGTTCTAGCTCTTTTTCAAAATCTTTAGTGGCATCTTGAAACCCACGGATAGCTTTACCCAAACTGCTGCCGATTTCGGGTAACTTCTTGGGACCAAAAACCAACAGGGCAAGAACCAGGATTACCGCCATTTCCGGTAAACCAATGCCAAAAATATTCATAAATGTTGCCTCCGGCTGTATTTTGGCTCGTCGAACGAGCCGAGGGTGGGTGAAATATAGTATCCACGCCGATAATAACGATTTTCTGTTCGAGGGTGCAGTATCGCGTTTAACCTCGATCGCATGTTTGGTCTGATTCCGTCAAAATTTTAGCGATTTCATGGGGCGATCGAGGAGAAGATGCATAAAAAATCCCGGCTGTCAACCGGGATGCTTGCTTAAGCAATAGAGAATTTTCCAAACTCGCCGCTGAATTCAGAGGAGTTTGGTTTAGCTCTATGACTACATCCAGTTCACATCTACATTCTCAATGATGAGGGAGGAGTTGTAAATCTGTAAGATGATCAGCAAAAAGACGAAAAATAAACCCATAAAAACCGCCATAACCGGTGTGGTTCCCCAACCCGGTGCAACTTTGCCATATTCGGAGTTGAGGGGTTTGAGAATATCTCCTAACCGAGTTCTCTGTGCCATAGCTTACCTTTTGCGTGTCTTGACGATATTTTTTAACGTTTCGTAATATTATAAGGTATAGCTGCTCGTATCTTAAATTGACTTATGGAACCTGCAACAGTTCTTAGTATTTCGATCGTGTCCGTTGTCATTGGCATTACGGCTGTCACGATTTACACTTCTTTCGGTCCCCCCTCAGAAGATCTCAGAGATCCCTTTGACGATCATGATGACTAAAGAGATCCCTTTGACGATCGTGATGACTAAGGAGATCCCTTTGACGATCGTGATGACTCAACACGATGGCTAAAATTCATGGGTGCTAATAAAAATGCCATCCCGTTCTGGGGATGGCACTGTCGTTTTATGGCATGACCGTTGCAAAACTAGTAATAGCTCTTTCGCGATATTTTGAAGGGATCTGAAACGCATGAAAGAGCTATTATCTTCGAGATTGCACTTCGTATCGATCGGCAAGCGACGAATACGTCAATGAAATCGAAAAGTCCTAGAGCTTACCAGCTTGCAGGGTAAGCACAGTAACCGAGGGTAGATTGACCGTAGAGAGCTGCGGGGATGTAGCCACTGTTGCCAACGCTATCGATGATTTCGAGCCAAATGTCGCCATCAACACCTTGAACGTTACGACGCACCAACGTTACTTCTTCGTTGGGGTACATTTGAGCAACGACATCGCCACCGTAGGTTGGCATAGAACGCAGAGCTACGTAGTCGTCAGAGGAAATGTTCATCTGACGGCAAACGTTGAGGACGGGGTTAACTTGAGCCAGGGTGGACTCGGCGTTATTAGCGGTGGCGGCAGAAGCACTGACGGGAATCATGGAAGCGGCAGCTAGAACGAAAAGGGTCGCAGAGGCTTTCAACTGTTTCAAGTTCATGGATTCTAAATCTAAACAAGAGTAAGTGCTTTGTTCGTGATTCCAATCTAGCCGGGGCTTCTTTCGACTGTCTTCAGTAATTCCGCGCCAGTACGTTTGCGTCCGTAATTGTTTGGAAATACCGATCGTAGGTTTGGGGAGAGTGCCACATCGAACATGAAGATATGGCTTTAGAGCCACCGAATCAACCACAACCAAAATCGATCGCCTCTCCCATAAATCCCTTGACTCTCCGTGAATCCGAACCGATACCGTCCGACGGCGCGGATCGTCCAACTTGAAAAATAAAACCGATTGCCAGGTTCCCAACCCCAATTTTTTTCGAGAACGGGAATCACCTCGCTAGGACCTCATCCTTTGAGTCTCCGCCCTCACGCCCTCGCGACCGAACTTTAATTTGTGCCCCAACTCCGGTATCCTAAAAAGAACAACAACAATCATTAAGTTGTTAAAAACTCACTCAAAGTTTTAAAAACTGTTTTTTTAAAAAAAAGCGATGCGAATTCTCATCATGGGAGGAACCCGATTTATTGGGGTTTATCTGACGAAACTTTTGGTCGATCGAGGTCATGAAGTCGTTCTCTTCAATCGAGGTAACAAACCCGCTCCCGTGGTGGGAATCGAACAAATTCAAGGAGATCGAAAAGATGTCGATCGACTACAAGAAGCCTTCGTTGGAGAAAGTTTTGATGCAGTTTTTGATAATAACGGTAGAGAATTAAGGGATACGCAACTCCTCACGGAAATTTTTAAAGATAAAATCCGACATTTTGTATATGTGAGTTCTGCTGGGGTCTATTTAAAATCCGATCGGATGCCCCATATTGAAGGCGATCCCGTCGATCCCCAAAGTCGCCACAAGGGGAAATTTGAAACGGAAACCTATCTTCAAGAAGCGGGATTACCTTTTACATCCATTCGTCCCGTTTATATTTATGGTTCTGGCAACTACAATCCTTTAGAATCCTGGTTTTTCGATCGCATTGTTCGCAATCGCCCCATTCCCATTCCCGGAAACGGAATGTATATGACGCAGTTGGGACATTGCCAGGATTTAGTACGGGCGATGGCTGCGGTGTTAGGTAACGAAGGGGCGATCGGACAGATTTATAATATTTCCGGGACGCGATACGTGACCTTCGATGGATTGGCCCGCGCCTGTGCCGAAGCAGTCGGACGATCCCCAGACTCTGTGTCTCTAGTGCATTACAATCCTCAAGACTTTGACTTTGGCAAGCGCAAAGCATTTCCACTGCGATCGCAACACTTCTTTGCGGATATCCAAAAAGCCCAAACAGAACTAAACTGGCAGCCTCAATTCGATCTGGTGGAGGGATTGAAAGAGTCGTTTCAAAATGATTACCTTGCCAATGAAAATGATGAAGCTGAAGTAGACTTCTCCCTTGACGATGAAATTTTGAAAGTAGTTGGATAGATGCGATCGGAAATTGAGAGTGAGATGGCAACGAGTCGCTTTTATTCCTCCTCGCGCGCATTAGACTATCCGGATCGAGATTGAAGATTTACATTCAAGTTCAGCGAATTTCACCTCAGTTCGGGTTAAGCCGCAGGTGGTAATCCTAACTCTGGAAATCGTTTGATGCGATCGAGAAGTCCGCTTCTTACACCTTCTTTAAGCTCTGGGTCTGTCGAATGAAGCAAATCGTAAATTTTCTTAGGAACCGATTAGTAGCTGAAGTACTGTTTGCACTCACTCTCTTCTAAAACGCTCGTTTCTCGATCTCCGGCAATCGGAACTGAGGAGTACTCCAAGCAGTATTCGATATCGCATTGACCTTCGCCAAAGTTAGCCAATAATACCAGAATAATATAGGTGACGGGGATGAGGATAAATATTGAAGTTAACACGATAAATGTCTCTCTAATTCGGTAAATGACGCTCGATAGAGAAGTTTCAATCGGTTTTTTAAAAGTCTAAACGTCTGCTTCGATCGAACTTCTATATTAAATTCTCCCAAACGGATGATTGCGATCGGGTTTTCGCTAGTGTCGATTGTACTTGGCTTGAGTGAAAATTTGTATACCTAGATACCAGAATCGAGCTAAACCCTACATGACTCGATACCAAAATGCAATATCGGTAACATAATTCATATATTTGTAAAAAGATACAGTTAAGATGGAGAGCGATCGCACCCGAACTCAAATTTTTGTGACAGAATACGTGTAGGTTATTAACTATCAACTCACGACGAGAACGTTTGACTCGAGCTGAGTGCGATCGCCAAGCTGTACTTGTATGGCTGGTATGATTCTAGAATACTGTTAATTTTCAATCAACCTGGGTTTAGCGTGAATTCCAGACTTTAGGAGAAAATATCGTCCGCGTTGGACTTATTTTTTGATCCAAAAGTTTGTCATGTTTTGCTTCGCTATATCTTCTGAGTATTTTTCCAATCTTAGTACTGGAAAATACCGCACACGAAAGTCTCTATCGCCACGGATTTTCACGTGACTCAGGAACGACTACATGGGGAACCTCATGGGGTTGCTTTGTACATTCAAAATCTTCGCGGTCGATCGAGATTCTCGATCGATCGGGCCTCAGGGTCATCTACCGACTGGACGTAAATTTGAGGTTCAGACTTGATGACGAAAAGTATCGACTTTACACCCAAAACGCGCGCACACGCGCTATTGTCTCAGCGAATCGAGAATCTATCGGCTCTTGACTCCCCGATGGGTATCGATTCGAGTTATATTACCGGCGAAGAATATCAACTGTTTATCGACGAAAAACAAGCCATCGGCGAATGCCACCGACCTGATTCTCAGACAACCGAGCGATGCCCTGCTGGGGATGAAAATAAGCCTGTGGTGGGCGTTCGTGCCAGCGATGCCGAGGCATTTTGCGAGTGGTTAACTCAAAAGTACGCCGGATGGCGGGTTCAATTCCGACTGCCAACTCTCGCCGAAGCCCAAACTCATCCTACCCCCGACAAGCATATCGGTTATTGGTGCAAGGATGAGGACAAAATTGCCCTAGGGGGAATCGAACTCGACGGCACTCGCACTTTAGCCGCAACACTACCCCTCCATCGGGATTTCGACCATCAACTCATGCGCGATCGCGACTTGGTTCGCAACCTCTCAACGGATTGCGAGCGCCTGTTGTCGAATTCGCGCGCGTCCCACGCCAACCCCCTATTGGCACTGCTCAAAGTCGCAATCTTACTGGTGAGTATTGTGGCGATCTTGGTAGCTTTAGGAACATATTTCCATGTCAGCGAAGGAATGTTTTTCCTGCGAGCGTTCTCTTTTCTGTTTCTGTTTTTAGAGTCTTCTCCAACGGAAGATATCAATACCCCAGGAGTCTTTGGAGGCGGGTTAGCAGACTCCACTTCCAGCCCTACCGATCCCACCTGGGGAGCTGGCGAGCTGTACATGTTTCTAGGCATGGGCTTAGTTCTATTTTTTAGCGTCGCGATTTTCAAGCAGATCGGTCAAGATATACAAAGCTTGGTTCAAGCGATTTACAAGCCGATCGCTCGCAAACTTTTGGTAGAGAAATACTACAGTCTTTATCCTCTACTGAGCGAAGCCCTGAAAATCGAGCGCGACTTCGACCCCACCATCTACGAAAATTTAAGCGCGATCGCGACCCAATGCCAAGAACGCAACGCCTATCACAAAGCGGCAACCAATCTCGATGAGTTGCTCAAAGCTCGAGACTTTTGGAATGCTTTAGCGGATTTTCTCTTGGGCATTTCCCAACCCTCTAAAATCTGGTGGTTTCGAGAGTCCAATCGAAAACGCTTAAAACAGCTCGGATATCAGTGCGCGGTTGAAAGCCAGGAAATTCAAAGCCTCTATGCTTTTATCGTCCTGGTTAACAAGCGGCGACTCGGATATGCGAGTCCAGTAGAAGGGATTCGGATCGTTCGCGAAAAAGCCGAGTTTATCTAATTGAAGCTCTCACTTCGAGAGCATCTGTCCTCGGGAAACCAACGCGCCAGCGAAGATTGCTGGCGCGTTGCATTTGAAAAGAGTTCGCGCGGATCGTGTCGCTTTCTTTGGCGATCTCCGCGCTCGCGGTTGCGGATGTTAAGCTGTGGATATTTCCCCCCCATTGCTTGGCTTGGAGGCATGAATCGACAGAATTTCAATCGAACGCTTCAGCAACTGACCCATCGGCGACGGGAAGTGTTGCTTGAGGTGTTGGCGGGCAAAAGCGACGCACAGATCTCTCGCGCTCTACATATTACTGAAGCCACTGTTAGAAAACATATCGAAAATATTTGCAACCAGTTCGGGATTGCCAACGAATTTCCCGACGAACGTCGCTCCAAACGCCCGGATTTGATTGCTTTATTTCGTCGATATCAGCCGGAGAGCGTTCGAGAACCAATAATAGAAAAGACACCGGATCTTCAACTGCACCCAGCGGCTTCAGAAGCCAAAAATTCAGGGTCGGTGGGGACAATTTACGATCGCGACGTATTTATCTTAATTGATCGCAGCGGTTCGATGGTGAGAAAGGATAGCGATACTCGAGGACTTGCGCGCTATCAATTTTTGCAAGAAGAAGTCGAATCTCATGTCTGGGCAATTCTCTCGGCTGAGAGCAAATCAGAAAAAAGCCCAACTCAAAAAATCTGCGATCGGCTCAGTCTCTACTTTTTTTGTCGGCAAAAAGTGGGAGCGGGTCCTTATGAAATTGATGATGCCTCTCAGGTACAAGAACTCTTCGATCGACATCCACCCAAAGGTAATACATTTATTACACCCACTCTAGAAAAGTGTTTTCAAACCTGGCTCGATCGAGGAAAAATCCAAAATAGAGGGGCATTTTTTATTATTTATACCGACGGCTTATTTGATGACGAATCGCAGTTCGTTCGCTTTATTTCTCAAGCCTGTTTGCAAATTAACAACCACCGACAAATTAAATTTTTAATTCTCGGATTGGGAGAAGAAATTGATATCGAACATTTTTTAGCGTTAGATTTTAACGTTAACCAACACAATGAATTTAATATATTAGTCTTCGATCGAATTAATGAAGTTGATAGTATTCTCGACGTTCTCGAGCGCCAACTCGTGGAAAAGCCCGATTTAGTCTTTCCCGATTGGGTTGTCGATCGATACCCCGACTTCGTCCGACAGGCGATTGCTGCTAAGCCCGATCGCCATCGTATTTAACTTTAACGTCACTCTCTAGAGAGTCTACCAATCGCGATTCGGTCGCGGGTTTTCCCAATCATTATCGTTGTCTGTTGCCATCGGTTTGGGTGGGGCGACCTCTTCGGGGGTGGATTCCCATTGGGGGTCGAATTCGGGGTCAAAGATAAGTTCCTCCTCGGTATCCGGTTCGCTATTGCGTTGCAGGGGTTCCACTACGCGGGCGATCGCATCTTTAACAAAAGCCTTCATAAACTCATCCCGGCGCGTGAGTTGAAACTGACGCTGCACCACTTCCGTCATGCCGCCATCTCCCCAATCTTGTTCTTGGCGGAAATACTCGATAAAACTTTTTCCGGCAATCCGGGTGAGGTAGGCGGCGCTGACTCCCTGAATCGCTTTACCCACCAACAGCGTGCCGACGTGGAATTGCAGTGCCGTTCCCACCAACTGTACCGCCCCTTTGACGATTCCCAAACTCGCCAGGGTTTTGCCCAAAGATAACGCCAACTCCCGTCCCCGTTCCAGGTTGAGTTCGCAGCCGTAGATATGACCGATTTCGACCACCATCTGGGCGTTTACCGCCACCGTCGCCAACAAATCCACCACGGGGAGGGGGGTTACCGCAATCGCCCCGGCCCCAATCCATTGAAAGCGATCGACAATTTTCATCGCCTGTCGCCGACGTTGACCGTCGAGAATCTCCCGCGCCCGATCGCCCAACTGTTGGGATTGCAATAGGATATTATCGGCGATCGAGTCTTCTCCTTGGGCGCGCAGCACCGCCACCAGACGGCGAATTAAGGGCATGATATCGGGATCGGGAGTGACGATTTCTCCCGTCTCTAAGCGGACGCTGGGGGGGTTAGCGGCGATGGCGACGATATCGCTTGGCGGTACGAGTTTTCCCAAGCGCGATCGCAATTGACCTAAAATGAGTTCTCGATCCGTATCCGGCAGCAAATCGATTTTATTCAACGCCACGATCGATCGTTTGCCCAACTGCAAAAGTGTTGCTAGCGGTGCATATTCCGAAGCGAGCAAATCGTTATCGACCACAAACACCAGCAAATTCGCATCCGTTGCCAACTGCCGCGCCACTTGGGCACGTTGCGCCCCTTCTTCCCCCGCTTCAAGGATGCCGGGGGTATCGGTCATCAAAATTTTGCGATCGAGTCCCGGCAACTCCAATGGATAGGTTGCCCCGGTTTCTGTGGTTCCCATTGGCGCGGCAACAGACCCCACCATTCGTCCCATCAACGCATTAATCAGCGAGGTTTTCCCAGCAGAACCCGTGCCGAACACCACCACCTGCAAATCCCCCCGAGATAGGGTAGACTCAATTTCTCGAGATCGATTCAGCAGTGATTGCCGCGCCACTTCATCCTGGATTTGCGACACCTGTTTGCGCACGGCCCGCAGATTTTCTGTCGCTGCATCGGCTTTTGCTTCGGGCACTTTCGGTAGGGGACGCTTCTTCGACCCCGTAGTCGATTTCGGAGTCCAGTAAAGCTTTAGGTAGTATAAATACGTTCCGAGCAACGTCGCCAAAACGCCTAAAATCAGAACTAACAAGAGATTTGCCAGCAGAGGCGATGCCGACCACGCCACCTGAGAATACAGCCCTCCAAGGGAACTGACCAGCCAAATCGTCAAGCCGAGAATGATTCCGATACCGAGAATGAGAGCGAGTAGGCGAGGCAGAGGCATGGTTGTTAGGGAGCTGTCAGAGAGTGGAGATGGATAGATGCGGTGACGCGGGAATTGACACTGGAGTCGGGTAAAAATGATTATTTATTTATTATCGATCGCCGAATTTAAATTGGAGAGAGTACAATCAATGGCGATCGACCATCGAAAGTATACGAGAAATTAAAAATTATGGGACTGTTCGATAAAATTGCCGGGGCGATTAACGACCCCAATCTTCAAGCAAGTGCCAGTCAGATTGGCGGTATCCTCGGGAGTTTGCAACAAACCAGCAACGCTCAAAACCTCGATAATTCAACCACCCAAGCGCTGATGTCGGTGGTGGGTTCCCAAGTTCGATCGGCCCTGCAAGAGAAAAAAGCCGCCAATGGCATGGGTGGCGTTCAAGGCTTAATCGAACAATTTGCGGGAACGGGATTTAATCCGCAAGCGGTGCAAGCTCTGTTTTCCTCTCAACAACAGGAGCAAGTCGTACAAACGGCATCTCAAAGCACGGGGGTCAATGCGGCGACGATTCAAGCACTCTTGCCAACTTTGGTGCCTTTGGTTCTAAATTTCTTGAAAACCGGAGCCAGTCAAACCTCCGGACAAGGCACGAATCAAGTGCTGAATAGCTTCATCGATGCTGATGGCGACGGTGATGTGGATATGGGAGATGTGATGAATTTTGCGGGACGGTTTTTGAATCAGTAGTTTTTGGGTTTTGTTAACGCGATCCAAAAAGGTACTTCAATTTCTTCAAGTCCGAGGGTCTCAGCGATCGTGGATTGGTTCAAATGGCAGGGGAAAATAAAGCGCAGAACCTTCTAAGGGTGTTGTATTGAGGGTGAATAGAGGCGATCGATCCGATGCCTTACCAATTTCCAGGCTGTCACCCTTTAGCCAAATTTAACCAATATCAGTTCGATTCGATCGCCACTCGACGCGCTCCGAGCACGATACACAAGAATCGACTGTTTGTCTTCGCACGATAGAGGTCGATCGACTCACCCGAACAGGGGATAAAAATCTCCCCCATCCTGGTGAGGCGATCGCCTTCTCAGCCATCGTAATATCCCTATAACCACTAAGCTCAAATCAACCTCCCCCACACTATCCTGGTCGTTGGGGGATTTTTTTTCGTTCGATCTCGATCGAAAAACCGCAATTGATAAGCGAGTTGCGAGTTTTCTGTTGGCTGCAAAACAAATCTTGGACACACTCGCGCGAGATCGGAACTATTTCATTTCAATCTTAAACGCATTCGGGAAAATCGATCGTGTGGGACTCCACCCCCAATTTAGGAAAGTTGGGGGAGATGAGGGAGGTGAGGGAGAGACAACGCTCCGGACGCGG